>DATMCM010000690.1:0-18051 GCA_035558335.1 Blastocatellia bacterium
AGGGCCATGTTTATAGAACCTGTTGCGAGGCGTGCCGCCCTCCGCCAGGAGGGTCACGTTGATGTTCCGTGTTTAGGCTTCACCGAACGACATGGCCCTCCTGGCGGAGGGCGGACTGATTCCACCTGGCGTCTATAAACATGGCCCTCCTGGCGGAGGGCCAATGTCCAAACTCAGGACCCGCGCAGCGGGCGGCAGCTGACGTTCCTCGACGGGGCGCTGTCGACCTTTGCGCGGGCTTTAGACGTTTCGCGCCGTCTGCCCAGGGCTCGCGGACTCGCCCCGGGCTCCACGCTTTCGCCGCTTCGCGGGATTAGCATTTAGCTCGGTCGCACCCAGGGCTGCGCGAACTTGCCCCGTGCGACACCGCCGAGCTATCGGCGCGATGCTTTAGCCGGCTCGCCCTTGGTCTGTTGCAAACGACCTTCGACCGCGCTCCAGTCGATGTTTGTGAAGAATGCTTCGATGTACTTGGCGCGTTCAGACGGCTTGTAGTCGAGAAGGAACGCGTGTTCCCACACATCCATCACCAGGATCGGAGTAAAGCCTGCAACGCTCCCGACCTCGTGCAACGTAATCCAGTGGTTTGACAGTCGCCCGTTAACAGGGTCCTGATCGCACATAGCCCAACCGACTCCCCGCATCTTGCCTACGCCTACGAAGTCTGTTTTCCAGATGTCATAGCTTCCAAAGCTAGCCTCCGCCGCTTTGAAAAACGACGAGGCCGGATCCGCCTGGCCGCCGCCGGCGCGCTTCAGATTTCCGAAGTAGTATTCGTGCAGAACCATGCCGTTGTATTCGAAGCCAAGCCGCCTGGTGATCTCGGAGTAAGCTGGCGTCTCATCCTGATCGACCTTGCCGTCCTTCAGGAACTCAGCGATCTTCTCGTTTAGCAAGTTGGTTTGTTCGACGTACCCTTGATAGAGCTTGAAGTGCATCTCGAGCGTCTTATCGGAGATGCCACTTAAGCCGCTCAGGTTAAATTGCTTTGACTGGTAGGTAACATTGGTCTTCATGAAGTCTCCCTTTCTGCTTGCCGCCTGATTCGAGACAGGAGGCGTGAATTAAGCAAGGAGTGCGGTCTTGCGTTGAGTCTATACTACCAGAAGGAGGGTGCGACGCGCCGCCCCGCGGCTACGACTACGGCCTGTTAGAGTTTCGCTATGAATTTCAGGTTGGCGGCAGGTAGGGTTGAATCCCTGTACTCACACGAACACGCTTGGGTATCGAGTTCTCGGTACGTTGTACCTCACGGTGATATAGAAAGTGAAAATGATCGTTTGAAAGAGATTGCGGCGATGTTGGAGGCAAGTGTAAGCTGATAATGAAACTTGGAGAGTTCATTCATGACCGAGATAACTTTGACGGCGATTTACGAGGAGGCTGATGACGGCGGGTATATCGGCTACATCGCCGAACTTCCCGGCGCTAACACTCAAGGCGAGACAATGGATGAAGTGCGTGAGAACCTTCTCGAAGCTATGCAGATGATTCTCGAGGCCAATCGCGAAGAGGCTGAACGACGCCTGTCCAACAACGCGAAAGTTACGCGGGAGCCACTGACACTTCACGCCGATTGAAATTAATCGCACTGATCTGATTCGGCATCTCGAATCTCGAGGTGCGTCTTTGTGCGCGAAGGCCGTAAGCACACAATCTACAAGAACCCAGCCAACGGCTTGTTCTCAACCGTCCCGCGACACCGAGTCATCAAAAAGTTCCTCGCGTACAAGATATGCGACGACCTCGGCATACCGCGACTATGACCGGTTGAGTCGGGCGACCGTGATTCGCCGCGTGCGTCGTGTTTCGTCTCTGCGGCGTATCCTTTTCGACGCGCGATCCGTCTTTATCTTAGGGCTTCTCAAATTCTATGAGTCCGAGGGTTGGCGAATGGAGCTTTCGCAGGAGTTAGCCGGAGAAATCCAACAATCGTGGCACCGCTTTTTGCAACGCACTGAATCGCTTCGTCCGGATCTGCACCGCTACTGCCGGTCATTGACCCGCTCGGTGTGGGACGCAGAAGACCTCGTGCAGGACACGCTTCTGCGCGGGTTCGCGAAGCTTGGCGAATTCTCCAACCCAATAGACAACCCGAAAGCCTACCTGTTTCGCATAGCAACCAACTTGTGGGTGGATCAAGTAAGGCGTACAGAATTCCAGCAGCCGGTTGAGCAGTCCAAAGAGAGCAGTCACGAACAGTCCGTCGAAATCCGCGACGCGGCCAGGCAGTTGATGAATCGGCTGCCTCCCCAGGAAGGCGCGGCGGTTGTGTTGAAAGAAGTGCTCGATTTTCGGCTCGAAGAGATCGCCGAGATACTCCAAACCAGCGTGGGTGCTATCAAGTCTGCCTTGCATCGCGGTCGCGGGAAACTTGCAACGCCGGCCGGCGCGAGTGGAGCTCCTCAACCGAGCGCGGAATTGGTAGACCGGTTCGTCGAAGCCTTCAACGCTCGCGATCTGGATCGACTCACCGCGCTGCTGCTGGAGGAGTCGATTGCAGAGACCGTCGGTATGGGCACGTCATACGGCCGCAAGCCCATCAGCGAGAGCTCGCTTTACTACAGCCTGTTTCTCGAAAAAGGCGAGGCCCGGGCCGAGCGCCGCAACTTCGGCGGCGAGGAGCTGGTGTTGTTCTGGTATTCGGATCTCGATCAGCCTGCGAAGCGCTTTGTTCGCGAGGTGCTGCGACTCGAGGAGCTGGATGGACAGGTTTCTCGGTTGCGGTATTACACGTTTTGTCCGGAGACCCTGGCGGAGATATGCGCCGCCTTGGATCTGCCGATGGCTGGGTTGGGCTACGGCGTTTGGTCGTCCGAGTTCTTGAGCTTGCGAAGGAAGAAGAGTTTCTGAAGTGGCGAGAACGGAGCCATCCACACTGGGACGAGCAGGCGAAGAAGGCTGAGTGACTTTTGGCCTGACAACTCTTGCCGAACCGAATGAGAGGACTTGTTATGAAATTTCTATTCTTACTCACACAGATTGAAGCGGCGTGGGAGCAAGCTCCGTTGGGCGAAGGGGGGCGCGTCTACGAGGAATACATGACGCTTGAACGCGAGCTAAGAGCTCAGGGCAAGTTTGTAGAGTCAATTCGTTTGCGATCGCGCGGCGAAGCCAAGACGTTGCGCAACCTGGCGGACGGCAGGCGCGAGCTTGTCGATGGCTCTTGTTTTGATGCGAAGGAGTCGATCGGCGGGTTCTATGTTCTCGATTGCGAGTCGATGGAAGAGGCGGTCGATTGGGCGAATCGAATGCCGAACTACGGTCACGGCGCCATTGAGATAAGACCTCTATGGGAGTAGGCGCTTCAAGGACGCTCCCCGCCGGCTTGTCAATCAGCCGTCGCCTCGGCGAGCTCCTGAGCGCCCACCGAAAAGTAAGTAGCATCGGGGTGGTGGAACACCAGCGCAGACACGCTCGCTTCGGGTTCCATCATGAATCCTTCGGTCAACTGAACTCCGATTTCTTCGGGATGCAACAAGCGGAACAACTCCGTCTGCAGTTCCAAATCGGGGCACGCCGGGTAACCGAACGAGTATCGCTTGCCTCGGTAGCGAGATTGAAACAACGCCTGACGCGACAGATCGGGCGGATCGGGGAAACCCCACTCGGCGCGCAGACGTGCGTGCAACCATTCGGCGGCGGCTTCAGCGGTCTCGAGAGCCAACGCTTGAAGCGCGTATGAGCGCACGTATTCGCCAGCTTGTTTTGCTCGTTCTGCGATCTCGCGGATGCCTTCGCCCGCGGTAGTCACGAATAGCGCGATGTGGTCGTGCCGCCGGCCTGATGCAGGGGGCAGGATTAGATCGCTCAGGGCGAGTCCGTCTTCTTTGCGTTGGCGCGGGAAGCGAAACGTCGCGAGGCGATCCGCCGCGGATGACGAGGAGTCACGCGGATGACCGGCGAACAGGTTGATTGAGTTTCCGTCGGCTTCGGCTTCGAAGAACTGCCAGACGACTTGCACGCGCATCGCGCCCGCTCGGCATTCCGACTTCACCCGGTCGATTGTCTCTTCAAGCTCGCGAGCCAGACGATCGCCCGACGAAAGCAACTCGGTGAACTTGCCGCGCAAACCCAGATGCCGCCCGTACAGCATCTGCGGATTGATATAGCTCCAAACCTCGTCCAGTTCGCGTACCTCTTCGACGTGGCGGTCGAGATCCGGCGCTGGCGGAATCGGTACGTCGAGCGAGATCTTTGAGCTGCGCTTTTCGGTCTCGACGCCAGCAGGCTCCGATACCCGAGCGACGACGCCCAGGTCTCGTTCGAGCAACTCGCTTTCGAGCTTGGCGCGCGACTGCGGGTCCATCAGCTTGTTCAAGATATCCAACCCGTTCATCGCGTCGTTGGCGTACACCACGGTGTTGCCATAAGCCGGAGCGATCTTCCCGCGGGTGAACCGATCGGACAGCGCCGCTCCCCCGACCAGCATCGGCAGACTGATCCCCGCGTCCTTCAAGTCCTCCGCGGTGAGAACCATTTGCTGGGCGGATTTCACAAGCAAACCGGAAAGCCCGATCGCGTTGGGCTTGTGTTCGCGCACTGCTTGAATCAAGACTTCGGGCGGAACTTTGATCCCGAGGTTCACGACCTCATAGCCGTTGTTCGACATGATGATGTCGACCAGATTCTTTCCGATGTCGTGAACATCGCCCTTCACCGTGGCCAGGATGATCCGCCCGCGAGTGCTGTCCGCCTTCTTCTCCATGAACTGTTCGAGATAAGAGACGGCGGCCTTCATCGCTTCGGCTGATTGAAGCACTTCGGCGACGATCAGCTCATTGTTGTTGAACAGGCGTCCGACTTCGGACATTCCAGCCATCAGCGGGCCGTTGATGATGTCGAGCGGCGCGTCTTCTTTGAGCTTCAGCTCGAGATCGGCGATCAAGCCTTCCTTTGTGCCTTCGATGATGTAGTTGCCGATCCGTTCATCCAGCGGGAGGTCCGAGGCCTGTTTCTTGTTTCGCGAAGTTGCGCTTCGGAAGTGCGCGGCGAACGCGGCGATCGGATCGTCGCCGCGATTCCACAGCAAGTTCTCCGACAGATGGCGCTCTTCCTCGGGTATCGAAGCATAGCGTTCCAGCTTTTCCGAATTGACTATCGCGAGATCGAGCCCGGCCTTGGTGCAGTGATAGAGAAACACCGAGTTCAACACTTCGCGGCCAGCGTCGGGCAAGCCGAACGAGACGTTGCTGATCCCGAGTACGGTCTTGACGTGGGGGATCTCCTGCTTGATCAAACGCACGCCCTCGATCGTCTCGACCGCGCTGCCGACGTAGTTCGCGTCGCCGGTCGCGCACGGAAACACAAGCGGGTCGATGATGATGTCTTCCGCGCGGATCCCGAAGTCCTCGGTCAGTAGCTTTACCGAGCGGCGCGCCACTTCGAGCTTGCGTTCACGGGTGATGGCTTGAGCCTGCTCTTTGTCTTCGTCGATGCAGCCGACGATCAGCGCCGCCCCGTACTTGCGAGCGAGCGGCGTAACCCGCTCGAATTTGTCTAGCCCGTCTTCGAGGTTGATCGAGTTGATGATCGACTTACCCTGGCAATAGGTCAGCGCGCGCTCGATGGCTACCGGATCGGTTGTGTCGACCATGATCGGCGCTTTGACCACGCGGATCATCTTTTCGTAGAAGCGATCGACGTCGTACAACTCTTCGCGGTCGGCGTTCTGAAGATTCACGTCGCAAACCTGCGCGCCGCCTTTTACTTGCTGCCGGGCGATCTCGGCCGCTTCCTCGTATTTCTCTTCGGTGATTAGCCGTTTGAACTTGCGCGAGCCGACCTCGTTGGTGCGCTCACCCACGATCAAGGGGCGCTGGTCGTCGCTGGCTTCGACAAAATCGATTCCGGAGAACAGCGTACGATGAAGAGTTGCAGGTACGCGCGGGCGCTTGCCGTCGACCATCTGAGCTAGCGCGCGAATGTGAGCGGCGGTAGTCCCGCAACATCCGCCCACAAGATTGATCCATCCGTGATCGACGAAGCGTTCGATGGTCGCGCTGAATGTCTCTGGCGTTTCGAGATAGACACCGTCTTCGTTAGGCAAGCCGGCGTTTGGTATGCACGACACCCGGTTCTCGGTCAGACCCGCAAGCGACCGGATGTGGTCGGTCATGAACTCGGGTCCGGTCGCGCAGTTCAATCCCAGGGACAACAACTCGGCGTGCATCATCGAAGTCGCAAACGCTTCAACGGTTTGGCCGGCGAGCATCGTGCCCATCGCTTCGATGGTGCCCGAAACCATCACCGGCACCTTGAAGCCGAGCTCGTAAAACAACCGCCAGATGCCGATCAAAGCGGCCTTCACGTTGCGGGTGTCTTGTTGGGTTTCGACTATCAGGACGTCCGCGCCCCCGGCTACAAGACCAGCCGCTTGATCGTGGAAGTTCTCAATGATCTGATCAAACGTCACCCCGCCGGTGACCGAGATGGCTTTGGTAGTTGGGCCCATCGACCCGGCCACGAATCGGGGCTTCGTTGAGGTCGAGAATTCGGCGGCTGCCTGGCGCGCCAATCGCGCGGCGGTTTCGTTGATGATTTGAACCTTGTCCTGGAGCGCGTACTCGGCGAGAACTATCGCGGTTCCGCCGAAAGTGTTTGTTTCAATGATGTCGGCGCCGGCGTCGAGATATCCGCGATGCACGTCGAGAATCACATCGGGGCGAGTAAGTACGAGGTTTTCGTTGCAGCCCTCGAGCGATACGCCGCCGAAGTCTGCGGCAGAGAGGTTGCGACCTTGTAGGGCTGTGCCGGTGGCGCCATCGAGCACAAGTATCCGCTCGGCCAGTAGGCCTTCAAGTACTCTCGTTCTTTCTTCTCGTTCGGTCATGCTCTTGTAGGGGCGGCCCTCCGTGGCCACCCCTCATAGCGATTAGTTCGCCTGTCACTGTAGGGGCGGCCAGGGCCGCCCCTACAAGCTGTCAGTTCTTTTCCGGCGGTTTCTCTTCCGCTGCCTTCTTCACTTCGGGGCCCTTCTCGTCCCTATTGCCGGTGAGCAACTGGCGAATCTCCGTCTTGCGCTCGCGCGCGACAGCGGCCATCGTTGTATAAATCGTCTCGAAAGTCGGCTGTGTCATCGCCGGCGAGCTCGAAACCAAATACTTGTAGCCGATGTCTTCTTCGCTATCCACGAAGAAGCTCCCGAGGGTGATCGCATCGTTTGTCGAAAGCAGATATTTGTAGACATCTTCTTTGTTTGCCGCGCTCTTCATGTTGCCGAAGTTGTAAATGTAAAAACCGAGCAGGTTCTTGCGCCGATCGTTGACGATGACCACCGTGATCTTGCCGCCCTTCGGATCGGAATAAGTGGTGACTACCATCTCAGGCGAGCTTTTCCCTTCGTCGATCGTCGCTCCGGTTCGCTGTAGGTACTGCCTCATCCGCTCGGTGAAAGTCAGCCTGACGACCGGCCGGGCGACTTTTGGCTCCTGGCCGGGCGTCGCAGGGTCAGGCGCCTGAGCAAGGGCCTGACTGGCAAGCATTGTCAGCGCGATCGGTATCGCTGCGATCAAACTCTTCTTCATAAGTTCACCCCTGGGAGCGCGGGCGTCCCGCCCGCAGTCATCCGCTCGCTGACGCTCGGCTACTCTTTCCCGGCTTCACTCCTTGCGCATGTACTCGTCGAGGATCGGCGTGTACTGATCTGCTACTCGCAGCACCTCGGTCACCGCCACCTTGAACGACTCGAAGCCTACGCCGTTCTCAGTCGTGAAGGTGAATCGCACGCCGATGTCGCCTTGAGCGTCCACAAAAAATGCTGAGAATGAACGATGGTTAGCCTCGAGCAATTTCTGCAGCAGCTTCTCTCGGTCGTTGGCTCGCGACAGACTGAAATACTTGCCCTTGCTCTTTGCGTAAGCCGTAAGCACGAGTGATCGGTCCTGACGAACCTCTACGTAGAGATCAAGCCGCTCAGCGTGCTCGTTCTGAGTGCGAGGAACGACCAGCGTGTCCGCCGTCTTCGGGTGAGCCACGTACCGCAAGCCCATCTTATCGAGATACCCGCGCAAAGTTTGAGTCGTTATGCCTGGTTGTTGGGCGTGCGACACCAGTGCCATCAAAACGCCCGTGACCGCTAGACTGATTAACCGCAGAGGCGCCGAGCCGCAGAGCCGGCGCAGAGATTCTCCGCGTTGTCTCCGCGTCTCAGCGTCTCTGCGGTTAGCAAGACTTCTCATTTGACTTCTCCGAACCGACAAACAAATCACAGCACACTGAACACATCGAGCGCATACTGCACCCGGCCGAAAGGCGCCGACACCTGAACGCCTTGCACAAGATCTCGTACTTCGAGAAGCGTCTCCCGCGCGATGGCGAGGCCCTCCTCGCGCGCCGCGTCTTTGTCGGTTATTTGTTCCATTCTCCGCAGCACTTCTGGCGGCACGACGACTCCGGGCACTTCGTTGGCGAGAAACTCCGCGTTGCGATAGCTCACCAGCGGCCAGATGCCCGCGATCACCGGAATGCGACAGTGCTCGATGCGCTTTAGAAACCCGCGAAGCTGATTGACGTCGAATGTGGGCTGCGTGATTGCGTACTCTGCGCCGGCTTCGACCTTCCACTCGAATCGCCGAAGCTCGTAGTCGAGATCGACCGCGCACGGGTTGACTCCGACGCCGATGTAAAACGACGTTGGCTTGCCGATCGGATTACCGCCGATGTCAAGCCCATGGTTCAATCGATTCACAAGATTTACCAACCCGATCGAATCGATGTCGAAGACGGCAGTGGCTTCCGGGTAGGGTCCCATCTTCGGAGGATCTCCGGTGATGATCAGCATATTCCTGAGGCCGAGCCCGCCGGCTCCGAGCAGATCGCTCGTCATTCCGAGCAGGTTTCGGTCGCGGCAGCAGTAGTGCACGACCGTTTCGATGCCGACCTGCTGCTCGATCAAGGTCGAAACCGCCAGCACACCCATTCGCGATTGGGCGCGCGGCCCATCGGGCACGTTCACCGCGTCAACGCCGGCATCCTTCAAAAGCTTGACGCTCTCGATCATCTTCGAGGCATCGCAGCCTTTGGGCGGAACGATCTCGACCGAGGTAACAAACTCACCTGCGCTGATTTTTGCCGCAAGCCGGGAACGCTCGGCAAGAGGCACTACTTTCACGTCTGGCGGCTTCTCTTCGGGAACAAAGACGCGCACAACCGAGCGGCCGGGTGAAAGCGCCGCCGCTGCGTTCGCGATTTCCTTTATGTGCTTTGGCGTGGTGCCGCAACAGCCGCCGACAAACTTCGCGCCTCCTTGAATCAGCCGCTTGGCGTACTTGGCCATGTATTCAGGCGAGGCCATGTAAAACATTCGCCCGTCCACCTGGCGGGGCATCCCGCCGTTGGGCTGCGCCGCGAGCTTGCGCCTGGTCACCTCGCGCATCTTCTCTATGCCTTCGAGCATCGTCGCCGGCCCGACCGAGCAGTTGAGCCCGATTACATCTGCGCCCCACTGGTCGAGCTGTTTGGTCAGGAGTTCGGGCGAAGTGCCGTAGCTGGTGTTGCCGTCGGTTTGAATCGTCATCTGAGCGATGACCGGAAGATCGCAAACCGAACGTACGGCGAGCAGCGCTTGATGAATCTCGGTAAGATCCGAGAAGGTCTCGAGCACGATCAGATCGACGCCGCCTTCGACGAGTCCTTCAGCTTGTTCGCGAAAGATGATTCTTGCCTCCTCGACAGAGGTCGCGCCGTAAGGCTCGATGCGAATGCCAAGCGGGCCGATGGCGCCGGCTACAAAAGCTCGACCGCCGGTGGCTTCGCGGGCTATTTGCGCGCCGGCATGATTGATCTCGAAGGTCTTGTCTTCGAGCCCGTAGCCGCCAAGCTTGGATCGGTTTGCACCGTAGGTGTTTGTCTCGATTATGTCCGCGCCGGCCTTGACGTAGTCTCGCTGGACGCTAAGCACCAGGTCGGCGCTCAACAAGTTGAGCTCATCGTAACAGCGATTGATGTACACACCGCGAGAGTAGAGCTCGGTGCCCATCGCGCCGTCGAAAACATAGACGCGATCGTCGGTTACAGCGTCGCGAAAGTCTTTCATAACCACCAGTGGAGCAAGCTGCCAGCTTGCGTGCCGGCTCTCGCCTCAACTCTGTCCTGGCACGAGCTGGCAGCTTGCGCTACGTCCTAAAATCAAAAGCCCCGCGCTAAACTTGCGCGGGGCTGATTCCGGGCTGTTTAGCAGTTTTTTACGTGGAGCAATCTACCTTAAATCGCCACGACAAATTGTCAACGGGGCTAAGGATACACCTTCGGTGAAAGGCGAGTCAATCACCCCGCCAGTACTGAGCCGGATTGAGCCGGATGTTTGGTGAAACTCTTCTGTAAACCTGTCGAACGTTGTCACGCGGGGAACGCCGTGCTAGATTCGCTTCACAAAAGTTCGCAGAGACCAGGGATGAACAACCAGGCTGATACGATCGAGATACTGACCGATGCTTCGTCCGATTGGCAAGAGTGGCTCGAAGAGTTTGAAGCAGCGGCTCGCCGAACTCCCGAGATGCGAATGCGCTACGCGTTCATCAAGACTTACAAACCGGTTCTTGACGATGCAACCTACCGCTCGTTTGATAGTATGGAAGACTACCGACGTTGGTGTGAGGACAACCTCCCTTCCTGGTTAGGTTATGGGCGCGTTTGAATACCGGCAAGCTCAGGAGATCAACGATGCGTTCAATCGGAACGGCGTCCGATATCTATTCATCGGAAAATCCGGCGCCGTATTGCTCGGCTTTCCCGACACCACACAGGATGCGCATGTGTTTGTCGAACGCTCGCCGGCAAACGGGAGTGCAATCGCGGCAGCACTGCGGGACCTGGGATTCAGTTTGACCCAAGAACAAACCGCCGAAATCGAACGGGGTAAGGACTTTGTTCAGTTGAAGAACGGACCTTTCGATCTCGATCTTGTTTTTGCTCCGGACGGAATCGAACGGTTTGAGGACGCCTGGCAACGCCACGTTGATGTTGAGGGCTTTCCCGTCTGTCATCCCGACGACATCATCGCCAGCAAAGCAGCCGCAAACCGCGCGCGCGACCGCGAATCGCTGCCTCGGCTGAAAGCCTTTCGTGACTACTGGATCAAACAAAAAACCATGAGATGATTCATCCTCGTTGTAGTCTTAGGGTACTTGCGAACAGGCGCCGCGACTCCTCCTTACGTTGACGACTTCCCTGTCTCTCCTGTAGAAACTCTGTCAGGCAGGTTTAGGCAATGACTCGATTGAAGAGATTCCAAACCCGGTTACAAGCAGTTTACAAAGACGAATCGCGCGCTGTTTTCTCCTGCATCTGTAACTAGGCCAACCCCTCTCCGGTTGGCCATCCCGTCGCACCAAGTAACCGCCAATGAACAATCGCCCGCGCTGTCCACAGTCAGCCGAGACTCATCCATCTGCCGGAAGTGCCGGCCGAGAATGAAAGGAACATGTCATGAGTAAGATTCTTGAAGAAGTGTTGTCAGCCAACGGGGCTTATGCCCAAGCTTTTGGTTAGAAGAAGAACCTCGCGATTCCGCCTGCGAGACAGTTCGCGATTCTGACCTGCATGGACGCGAGGCTCGACCCCGCAAAGTACGCGGGGCTCTCGGAAGGCGACGCGCACGTGATCCGAAACGCGGGCGGCCGCGCTAGCGATGACGCGATCAGGTCGCTTATCATCTCCTACAAGCTGCTCGGCACGCGCGAGTGGTTCGTCATTCACCACACCGACTGCGGGATGGCGTTATTCACCGACGACACCATCCGCCAACTGTTAAAGAGCAGCCTGAAGACGTCGTCGATTGACGCCACCGGCTGGCACGACTCGGGGGAGGGACCTGGCTCGACCGAAGCCCAGTTCATCGACTGGCTCGCATTCAAGGACGAAACCTCGAGCGTCGTTGAAGACGTAAACCGAATTCGCAATCACCCGCTTGTTCCGCGCGACATCCCGATCTACGGGTTCGTCTACGATGTGAGAAGCGGATGTCTGCTGGAGGTTCGCGAAGCAAGCGAGGTTGGAGGAGCAGCGGGCGCGACCGCTTGATAAACCGCGCCCGAGGACATTAGAAATGACAAGCATGAAGACTGACGTTGTACCCAGAGCAGTGCTGGTGTTGGCTCTGATCGGCGCGATGACGGCGAATAGCGGCGCCTCCAGCCAGGATTCCTATCGACGCAACATCGCGAAGTTCAGAGCCGAACAGGAGGCTGAACTAAAGGGGCCGAACGGATGGCTATCGGTTGCCGGTTTGTTCTGGCTTAAGCGGGGAGAGAATCGTTTTGGCGCTGATCCGTCCAACGAAATAGTTCTTACGGACGGATCAGTGCCGCCTCTCGCCGGCGTGTTCGAGTTTCACAACGGGCTGACCGTTATTCAGGTCAACACTGGCGCGAACATAACGATGAACGGCAAGCCAGTCACTCGGAGCGAGGTCAGGAGCGACGCAAAACAGTTGCCGGACGTTGTTCGCCTCGGCTCGTTGTCTCTGACGGTCATCAAGCGTGGCGACCGTTACGGGGTTCGGGTTCGCGATCTGAGCGGCAAAAGGCAGAGCGAGTTCAAAGGCCTGCGCTGGTTCCCGGTAAACGAAGCATATTGCATCACAGCGAAGTTTGTGGCTTACGAGCAGCCTCGAGACATCGAGATCGCCAACGTGCTCGGCGACGTGAGCAAGAACCCGAGCCCCGGTTACGCCGTGTTCAGCCTCAGGGGAAGAGAGTATCGTCTGGAACCGATTCTCGAAGGTAAGGACAAACTCTTCTTCATCTTCGCCGATCTAACCAACAACAAAACGACTTATGGCGCGGGCCGATTTTTGTACGCCGGCTTGCCGAAAGACGGCGCAGTGACCCTGGATTTCAATCGGGCAATCAATCCGCCGTGCGCCTTCACGACGTTTGCAACGTGCCCGCTCCCCCCGCGCCAGAATCGTTTGAAGGTTGCGATCACGGCTGGCGAGCTGAACTACTCCTCAGCACATCAAGCATCGCCGGATCGCTAATGAGGCTGTCACACGGGCACCTCGCGATCGGCGGTCAGCGAAGAGCTCCCGAGATGCGCGAGTCGAGGCAGAACGACCGCGGCATCTGATCGGTCTGCCTCATCACTCCTCTGACACGCTATTGCTCGAGATATGGCAAGAACACGGTTGTCTTGCCGTCGCCGACGTTGTACACCTCCTGAGTGGCGATGAATCCACGCTTGTTTCTCGACGCTCCTTCGACTCTCAACTCCAGGCGTATCGCCATGCGCTGTCCTTCTGCCAGCTCAAGTGGCCGGTACTCAAAAGACGAAGCCTGGCCCGGTGGTAAAATCCTGTGCTCGGATTCGGCGAGCGTATTTCCTTGGCCATCGAACACCGTACACCACCAGGTTTGTTCGCGATCCTCTCCGGTATTTACTACGTGAGCGCTGGTGGCCTGTCCCTGCGCGAGGCTGAAAACGCCTGTTTGTCT
Organism: Blastocatellia bacterium; assembly: GCA_035558335.1. GTDB lineage: Bacteria > Acidobacteriota > Blastocatellia > UBA7656 > UBA7656 > Onstottus_B. The sequence goes on from DATMCM010000690.1 coordinate 13,434, forward strand.
AATGATCGCAATAACCGCCTCAGCCCGACTCGCGCCCCAGATTGTCCAGCTAGCCGCGAGTGTTCCAACCACAATCAACGCCGCGATCAGCTTAGTTGTGTTTCGTGTTGATCTGTTTCGAGTCTTCATGAATTCCTCCTTCTAGTTCTTGAGATAAGCATTCAGTAACCAGCTTCTCAGAGTGTTCTGCCCCGATAGTTCGCGAGCATGCGCCGCGTTATCTCCTCGACGGGCGCATGATCGTCCGTGAAGACCGGCGTCCCTGCAGGCGGCACAAGATCGCTGAACTCCGAAGCAGCTTCGCGCGCAAGCCGCCTTACAACCTCGCTGCCCTCTGCGTTTCTGAGTTGCGAACGAAGCGAGTCAGCTGCCCTATCTCGCGCAAACGCGAATAAAAGATGATTGCCTGATCCAACCGAGTGGACCATCACCGTCGGGAATATCGGTCTAAGCGTCGCCGCCGACGAGAAGAGCAACTCACGGTTGTCGCTCATGTCAAAGACGTTCATCATCAGCAAGCCATCATCTGACATGTGTGCCCGAACCATCTGAAAGAACTCGACGGTTACGAGGTAAAAGGGAATGTATGGTCCACCCTGGTATAGATCTATATGGATGACCTCGTAGTGCCCCCGGTCTTGCGCCAACCAGGGACGCGCGTCTGCCGCATGCACGCGCAGTAGGTTTTGATCGGGCTGCAGTCCGAAGAGGCGCACGCCCGCTTCTACTACCTTCTGATCTATCTCCACTGCATCAATCTCGATGTCCGGAGCGGAGGCCCGCGTCGAAGCTATTGATCCGCCTGCGCCCATCCCTAATACCAACAAGCGGCGCGCAGGAACGAGCAGGGGACCGAGGGCAAAGTAGTCATAGTAGTGGCCCGTCCAGCCGCCGCTCTCATCGCGGATGGTATGAGCCGACCTCTCGTCATTCAGCAAGAGCAACAGACGACCGCCGCTCCGCACCACGCGCACGAGGTTGTAGGCTGACTCGCTCACCCAAACGGTGCTGGTGGGCCAGGCCGTTTCTGGGGTGAACGCGAGCATTGCCACCGGCGCAAATGCGAACAATGCCCCGCGCCTCGTCGCGGTCATCCCTGCCATCCCGACAACGGCGCAGGTAGCGCCGACCGTCAACAGAGTCGCTCGGGTGCCCAGTCGCGGCACCAGGAAGAAGCTGGTGGCGAGAATCCCCGCAATACCGCCGACGGTCGCCAGCGCATAAACCTTTCCGGCGGTTGAACCGACGTGCCCTGCTCGAGCCAAAAGGCGAGTTACAAATGGGGCGACCGTAGCCAACGCCGCCATCGGTGGAGCAAAGATGATCAGCGTTGCCATTAGCGTTCCGCTGAGATCACCTTGCTGCGCAAGCCCGGCAAGCAGCGACCTACCATCTGGATAATCGCCATCTGATAGATGGCACTTAACAGGATGATCGTGTAGAGCGGAAGGTCGGTGCGGCTACAGTCCGCTACCCAGCCGCCGATTGCGTAACCGGCGGCGAGCGCGGCCATTACCACCGAGATCATGATCGCCCAGACGTAGATCGAGTAACCGAAGTAAGGCGCGTACAGTCGAAAGGCCGTTAGCTCCAACACCATAATGGCAGCGCCCGTTATCAGTGGAGTCGCGATCCATAGGACAAGACGTATTCGACTCGGTAATCGATCAGCTAGAGCGATCATCGCTGTCTCCACTTTGAAGGTTATTGCTCGAGATACGGCAAGAACACGGTCGTCTGGCCATCGCCGGTGTTGTACACCTCCTGCGTGGCGATGAAATCAGGCTTGTTTCTGCGAGCGCCTTGGACTCTCAACTCCAGGCGTATCGCCATGCGCTGCCCTTCTGTGGGATCAAGCCCCCCCCAGGTGAAGGATGAAGCCTGGCCCAGCTCTACCCGGCGCCGGTCTGACTGCAAATGGACATTGCCCTGGCTGTCTAGAATTCTCCACTCGACAGTGAGTCCGCGCTCCTCTCCGGTATTGACGACGTGAGCACTGGTGGCCTGGCCCTGGGCGAGGCTGTAGACGCCCGTACCGAAAATTTTCGGTTCTTGGATAGTGATTGCCCCTGCCCGGCTCGTGCCCCAGATTGTCCAGATGGTCGTCGCGATGGCCACAGCTATCACCATTGCGAAAAGCTTCGTTGTTGTGTCTCGTGTTTTCACGGTGTACTCCTTTTTGGGCTAAACATGCACCTCGTTTAGCGGCCTGGAAGCCTGTCCGTGTCGGTGGCGTCAACACGCACGTAGCGGAAGCCCCGTCCCCACCGCACGCGCGCAAAAAAGTCCTCTTCACTTGTGTAGGTGTGCCTCGAGGCTTTGATCTTCGTATTCAGCGAGAGGTCGCTATCCGGGTAGACGTAATCCCTGAACAGTACCCAGTGCTCGACGTAGTTGGTCTGCCCGGCTGCGCGAGCTGGAACGAATATCTCTCCAACCTTCCTGCCGTTCTGAAAGATGTCGAAATTCCCAGGATCGATTTGAGCTTGCGCGGGCAGCGCAAGCGCGATAGCGAAGATGGCGGATAGAGATGCGCGAAAGAGCGAATTCATCGTAGACCCCTTGTTGAGCGCCCAGTCCGAGAGCGCAACGTGCTGCGCGACCTCACGGTCGCATAGTGGATTTGAGGCAACCGGCGCATGCGTTGCCGTCTATCGCTGACTCTGCGCTGGCGCTAGTCACCATCCGGGGGATTAACAAAGCCGAAGGTGGTCTTGCCATCGGAGTTGTTGAACACCTCGACTGTGATGAGGAGATTTCTCTGGTCCCGCTCGCGAGCCGTCGACTCCTCCGCGCGGACTTCGATCCGGTTCCCTTCGCGGCCAATGTCATCCCTGTTCAGAGATGGAGAAGCCGCGTGGCCCGGGGGGATCTCGCAGGGCATAATGGCCAGCGGGTTGCCGTCGCTATCGAGAATTCTGAAATGCACCAGAATCGGTTCGGAGCCGAGATTCAGACAGTTGAGTTGAAAGGTCTGGCCTCGTGCGATGCCGACCATTCCAGTCGTGCGTAAGTGAGGCTCCGGACCTGCCACTGCGCGGCTCGCCCCCCAGAGTGTCCAGATAGCCACGAGTATTCCCACAGCTAACACCATTGCGACCAGCTTCGTGGATGTGTTTCGTGTTTTCATGATGTTTTGCTCCTTCGACTGTTGTCAGCTACAAATTTGATTCTTGAGTTATTCGCCAAACGTTTCGTCAGCGAAGCCCTCATAGGCAAAGCCATAATCGGGTGAGGAGGAATGACCGCTGGAGAGTTATGCGCGGTGGCCGAGTCAACCGACGCCCTGATTCTGCTTGTTGTTGGCGTCTACCATCCACGATCCGAAGCTTGTTCCTTCCAGACGCAGCCCAGAGTACTTCGATAAGGTTTGCCTGTACACTAGCTATGTACACAATGAGAGAAGAAGGCAGAGGTAAGAGTTCAGAAGTTCAGATTATTCGGCTGCGGAGGGCTTTCGCTACCGCTTCGGTCTTTGAGTGGACTTGCAGTTTGCGATAGATGCTTTGAAGGTGGTAGGAGATCGTGCTGGTGCTTACGTTCATTTCGGCGGCGGCCGTCTTATAGTTGTGGCCCTCGACCAGCAACTTTAACAAGTCTGTCTCTTGCGAAGTCAGGTGATAGTCTGCTTGATAGGGAGGTCGGACCTCTCTGAATAGCGCCACGACACGGCTGGCCACTTCCGGCGACATTGGCGCCCCGCCGCTCATCGCCTCTTTGAGGCTTTCTAGTAGTCTCGACGGCGGCGTCTTCTTCAGGAGGTAGCCGCTTGCGCCGGCGCAGATGGCGTTGAAAATCTGCTCGTCGTCGTCGAATACAGTCAGTGCGATCAGCAGCAAGTTGGGATAGCGCTCCTTCAAAATCCGAATGCCCTCGTCACCCTGCATTCTCGGAAGGCCAATGTCCACGAGCACAACGTCGGGCAAGTCTCTGCTGATCTCATAGAGCGCGTCTTCCATCGAGCGATAGCCCCCGGTGCAGCGATAGCCCACGGTGCCGTTGATCAACATCTGCAAGCCTTCGCGCAGATCGCGCTGGTCTTCGATGATGGCCACCTTCAGGTCCCGCGACGCAGACGGCTCGCCGATCTCTGGTTTTGCGGTCTTCTCATTCATCTCTTGCAAGCCTGTTCAAGGCAGTTTATTCCAAGACGGTCGGGGAGTCGCCTGTGCATGTACACAGTGAGGCGAAAGGCAAGAATGCCGGGGCGAAGAGAAGCGGAGACGGGGAGAGCGGCGGACACCTGTCGCCCATTGCCCACGTCGCCGCGTCTCCCCGCCGCCTACCGGCTCCTTACCACTCGCCAGCGTGGCCGCGCGCACGGGACTTTCAAAATCAACGTGGTGCCCTCGGCGTTGTTCGAAATCACTGTCAGGTCGCCGTTCATTTTTTCGGCCCGTCCGCGCATATTTGCCAGTCCGTTGCCCTCGCTCGAGTGCTCGATGTCGAATCCTCTTCCGTTGTCGCTGACCTTCAACACCAGCCACGCGCCTTCAGTTTGCAGCTCGACGTCGGCAAGGGTGCAGGAAGAATGACGGACGATGTTATTGACACTTTCCTTGAAGACCAGAAAGACTTGACGTCGCATGTCCGGCGCGATTCTTACGTCTCGCGTTTC
>DATMCM010000691.1:0-2645 GCA_035558335.1 Blastocatellia bacterium
CGAACTCAGACTCAAGACCTACAACTTTCCGGGCTGGTCTGCACACATCGACGGTGAGAAGGCCGCGCTTTCAAGCGACAAGGACGGAGCGCAGGTGATTCAAGTCCCGCCGGGGGTACACCATATCCAGGCTGACTTTGTTGACACACCCCCGCGCCGCCTCGGCTCGCTGGTGTCTGCGCTCGGGCTTTTGATAATGGCGTCGGTTACCGCTCTGGACTACAAGCGCCGAGCGAGTTGGCGGTTTCACAGGCGATCGGGTCAGGTGCCTGCTAAAGCTTCATCGGCAGAATCTCAAGGAATCAAGACAGCGGGATGGAGCGCACCAGGGCGGAAGCTGATCGTGATTGGAGTGGCGATTGTGGTCTTGCTTGTTGCCGTGGTGTTTGCTTGGTGGCTGCGTTCCTCGAACCAGTCGTCGGGCCGCCGCGGAAGCACTCGCGACGCCAGCAGCTCGGAGAGCAAGAGCAGGCCCCCCGTTTACATCGGTTCGGAGGTCACGGTGCACCTCGAAGGCGCCGCATCAGTGCCGATGGGCGTGGATGAAAGGGCGCTTGACGAACTGATGGTAGCGCTTTCCAATAGGAGTAGCGACCAGGTCGAAGCATTAGTCCAGTCGGGGAGAGTCATCCAGGTCGACAACGACACGCGCGTTCGCCTTGTCGAGATGGGTTCTGCAAAATTGAAGGTAAGAATACTCGAGGGAACGCGCATTACTTCGGAGGCGTGGGTTCCTGAGCGCTGGGTAAGATAATGACGAGCGCGGCGCCGTTTTTGAGAATCACACCGCTCAGAGTGATTGACGTTCAGAAGTGCGCGCGACTAAACTTCGCCTTCTTCTTACGTTGCCGTTGACGTGGTAAGAAGATTGAAGAGCGAGAAGGCCACTCAGCTAACGCTAAAGAGCGGCCGAAGTAGCCACGGAGCCTTATCAAATGCCGATCGCTCCAGATGTACTCCTGGCTGATGGAGTCTTGATATTTCACCCCGATCTGGTGAACCTCTACGGATGCTCGATAGGTTCTGAGTCAAAAATCGGGACGTTCGTGGAGATTCAAAAAAACGCGACCGTCGGCGCTCGTTGCAAAATCTCCTCACACACTTTCATCTGCGAAGGGGTGACAATCGAAGATGAAGTCTTCATTGGCCACGGGGTCAAGTTCACAAACGACCTGTTCCCGCGGGCGACCAACAATGACGGCACCTTACAGACTGATGCCGACTGGCAGCTGATCACCACAAGGGTCAAACGCAGGGCGTCGATCGGAAGCAATGTGACCGTGCTTGCGGGTGTTACGATTGGCGCGGGAGCCCTCGTCGGGGCGGGGGCGGTGGTGAGCCGCGACGTCCCGGATTTCGCAATTGTGATCGGCATTCCTGCGCGAGTTGTCGGGGACGTTCGAACAAAAGATTGAGCAAACACACCGATGTGCTTTAGCCCCCACGGATCGCCCTTTCCTCACCAGTAAAGAGAGAGGTTCAATGATCGGAATCGGAGTGATTGGCTACGGTTATTGGGGACCGAATCTGGTACGCAACTTTATGGAGGCGCCGGGCTCGACTGTGTCCGTTGTCTGCGACCTGAGCGCTGATAGGCTTGCTCAGGCGCGTCGACGCTACCCATCGATCAAGACGACTGACGACTATGCCGTGCTTCTTGGCGATCCTGCCGTCGCAGCGGTCGCGATCGCCACCCCGGTCTCATCGCATTTCACGCTCGCGATGCAGGCGCTCAAGGCCGGCAAACACGTCCTCGTCGAAAAACCCCTCGCCGCAAATTCCGCTCAGGCGGTTCAACTTATCGAAGAAGCCGCGAGCCGCAAGCGAGTGTTGATGGTCGATCACACTTTCGTTTACACCGGAGCGGTGCGCGCGATTCGCGAGCTGGTTTCGAGTGGCGCACTCGGTGACATTTTTTACTACGACTCGGTACGGGTGAACCTCGGTCTCTTCCAGCACGATGTGAATGTAATTTGGGATCTGGCGGTCCACGACCTGGCGATACTGGACTTCGTGCTGGCGAGCAAGCCGTCGGCCGTATCCGCTACAGGCATCAGCCATATTCACGGACAACCGGAGAACGTGGCCTATATCACTTTGTTCTTTCCTGACAATCAAATTGCCCACCTGCATGTCAATTGGCTGGCGCCGGTGAAAGTCAGGCGAACTCTTATCGGGGGCAGCGATAAGATGATCGTATATGACGACCTTGAGCCGAGCGAAAAGGTGAAGATCTATGACAAAGGTGTGACGCTGTCTGCCAGCGGCGAGCAGGTGTACGAGCTTTTGGTGAGTTATCGGTCTGGTGATATGTGGGCGCCAAAGCTCGACGATAGCGAAGGGCTCCGGCGCGAGGCGCTTCATTTCATCGATTGCATTGAAAACAACAAGCAACCCGAAACAGATGGGCACGCCGGATTGCGAGTCGTGCGTGTTCTCGAAGCCGCGGATCAGTCGCTGGCGTCGCGCGGCAAGCTGATCGAGATTGATGAGGCGCACGTTTGAAGAACAGCGCGAGCGGCTGTCTTCGAAATACGGGGGCGATCATGCCCAGGAGAATCCCTCAGTGATCTCGCCTAGCGTTTCGGTTTGCTTCCCAGCCTACAATGAAGAGGAGACCGTTGGCGTCGTTCTAACGCAGGCTC
>DATMCM010000692.1:0-13502 GCA_035558335.1 Blastocatellia bacterium
GGATCTTTGCTTCGATCTACATCGCGACCTCCGAGACCACCACTCGCGAAGCCGTAGGCAGCTTGCTATCGGAGTTTTACGGCAGCGAGTTTTTCATTCGACTCGTCGACGGATCACCGGACATCAATTGGGTCAAGAACACAAACTTCGTTGACATCGGCTGGGCTGCAAGCGGCAACACCGTGATCGTGTTCGTAGCGCTCGACAATTTGGTGAAAGGCGCGGCGGGCCAGGCAGTACAGAACATGAATTTGATGTTTGGCATTGAAGAGCGGACAGGATTAGTGCTTCCAGGTAGTAATCCATAAACCTGTAGGGGCTGCCCTCCGTGGCTGCCCCTCATCGCCGCAATACATTCGACGAGGGGCAGCCACGGAAGGCAGCCCCTACAGGAGTAAATTTGGCGACACAAACACAACTCGAAAACGTGATCGATATTGAAGAGCAATATCAGGTTGCAACTTATAAGAAGTTTCCATTCGTGATCGAGAGCGGCCAGGATGTCTGGGTTTACACCAGCGATGGCAAGCGCTACCTCGATCTGTACGGCGGACACGCGGTGGTCTCGACCGGCCACTCCCATCCACGCGTGGTTCGGGCGCTCGCTCAACAAGCGGGCCGCTTGATCTTCTATTCAAACCTGGTCTACAACGAGACTCGCGCCCGTGCCGCGAAACTGCTGGTGGGAGTTGCCCCGCCGCTTCTCAGCAAAAGTTTCTTCTGTAACTCAGGCACCGAAGCAAACGAGAACGCAATCAAGATCGCGCGTAAGCTTACCGCCCGCGAGAAAGTCATTTCCTTTGAAGGCAGCTTTCACGGCCGCACGCCGGGCTCGCTTGCCGCAACCGGACTTGCGAAGTATCGCGCGGGCATTACTCCGATGTTAGCCGGCCATGTCTACTCGCCATTTGACGACATTGACGCCGCGGAAAAGATGATTGATGAGAAGACCGCTGCGGTTATCCTCGAGCCTATTCAATCGATGGGCGGCGTGCGAATGGCGAGGCCGGGTTTCTACGAAGCGCTGCGCGAGCTTTGCGACCGCGGCGGAGCAATGCTGATCTACGACGAAGTGCAAACCGGGATCGGCCGCACCGGTGAGTTCTTCTTCGCTGGCAGGTTCGGAGTGACGCCGGATATGGTAACGCTCGCGAAGGGAATCGCCAGCGGTGTGCCGATGGGTGCGGTGTTGATGACGGAGGCGATTGCGGGCGAGATCAAAACAGGCGATCTCGGAACAACCTTCGGCGGCGGGCCGCTGGCGTGCGCGGCGCTCGAAGCGACCGTGGATGTGATCGTCGATGAAGGGCTGCTGGACAATGTTCGGCTGAACTCCGCTTACCTGTTCGATGCGCTCGGCGAGCTCGATTCGGTCGAAGAGGTTCGGGGGCTTGGATATCTGATCGGCATCAAATTCAAAGGCGGGAGCGCCAAGCCCTATCAGGAAGGCTTGTTGGAACGCCAGATCATCACCGGGCTTGCGGATGATACAAGCGTGCTGAGATTGCTTCCGCCGCTAACGCTTCGCCGGCCTGAGATTGATTTGTTCCTTGATGGGTTGCGACAAATAGACCACGGATGAGCGGATTCGACGGGTTCGCACGGATCTGATCCGAGTGAACCCATCTAAACCGTCCGATCACTGTTCGATGAGGCTCACGAAATATGGATCTGAGAGGAAAAGACTTTCTGAGCACGGCTGATTTCACTGCGGACGAGTTGACTTCGCTGATCGAGCTTGCTTCGAAGATAAAAGCCGGTGCCTACCGCGAGACTCCGCTTGCTGGTCGTAGCGTCGCGCTGGTGTTCTTCAATCCATCGTTGCGCACTCGAGCCTCGATGGATATCGCGATCTACGAGCTTGGCGGTCACGCGGTGGCCCTCGATGTGGGACAGGGCACCTGGAGCCTTGAACACCGCGAGGCGATTGTGATGGACTCAGACAAAACCGAGCACATCAAGGAAGCTGCGCGAGTCCTCTCGCGTTACGCCTCGGCGATTGGTGTGCGAGCGTTCCCGGAGATGCAGAACTACGACGATGAGATGCGCGAGCCGGTCATTCGAGGCTTCGCGGAGCACAGCGATGTACCAGTCTTCAATCTCGAATCGTCGCGGCACCATCCTTTTCAGGCGCTCGCCGACATAATGACGATTCGCGAGAAAGTCGGCGAACTGGACGGCCAGCCGGTGGTGTTGTCCTGGGCGTTTCATCCCAAGCCGTTGCCGATGGCGGTGCCGAATTCGTTCGCGCTCATCGCCGCGCAGTTCGGGCTCGATCTGACAATCGCGTGTCCGCGAGGCTACGATTTGGGAGACGACGCAATGGCCGAGATTCAGACGGGCGCCGAAGCGAGCGGAGGGCGTGTGCGAGTGTCGCGAGATTTCCGCGAGGCTTGTGCGGGCGCGCGTATCGTTTACGCCAAGAGCTGGGGCGCGAAACAGCTCTACGGGCGGCCGGAGGTGGACGTCGAGCTTCGCCAGCGCTATCGCGACTGGCGGATTGACGAGGCGGTGATGGCTTCGACCGATCGCGGATGGTTCATGCACTGCTTGCCTGTTCGAAGAAACGTGGTGGTGACCGACGGCGTGTTGGATGGTCCGCAGAACGCAGCAATCGATGAAGCAGAGAACCGCTTGCACGTCCAGAAGGCGGTGCTGGCGTCGATCCTGTGAAGGAGAACCACAAAGGCACGAAGACACTAAGAAAGTCCTTGTTCCGGGTTTAGCTTTGTGTCTTTGTGCCTTTGTGGTTGAGGGACTATGAGCCAAGAACGACTTGATCTACTGCGCGAGGCGCTGCCCTACATTCAGCGCTTCAAGGGCAAAACATTTGTCGTCAAGTTGTCGGGCAAGGTCACCGAGGATCAAGACCAGCTCAACTCGCTTGCCGAGGAGATCACGCTTTGTCAGCAGGTCGGTATAAACATCGCCGTGGTTCACGGTGGAGGCAAGCAACTCACTACGATTGCCGAGCGGCTGGGGATCTCGCAGCGGATCGTCAACGGCCGCCGCGTCACCGACGCAGAGACGCTCGAGGTGGCGAAGATGGTTTTCGCCGGCCAGATCAACACCGACATCGTCTCGGCGTTGCGCCGCTCCGGCGCCGAGACGGTTGGTTTGTCTGGGCTGGACGGTGACATTATTCACGCTCGCCGGCGCGAGATTCAAAGAGTGCTCAATCAAGAGACCGGCGAAGTCGAAACGATCGACTACGGTCACGTCGGCGACATCGTCGAGATCAACGCGCGGCTACTAAGGCTGCTGCTGGAGAATGGCTACGTCCCGGTGATCTCGTCGCTTGGGGCGGACGAGCAAGGCAACGTCTACAACATAAACGCCGACACGATCGCCGCTGAGATCGCAGTGATGCTTCAAGCGGAGAAGCTGGTCCTGTTGACCGACGTCGACGGCATCCTGCGCGACCGCGAAGATCCTTTATCGAGAATATCCCGGATGTCGGTTGAAGAAGCCGAACGCCTGGTGCGCGAGCGAGTCGTCTCCTCGGGCATGCTGCCCAAGATTGCGGCGATCGCTCACTTGATCCGGCGCGGAGTTCAGAGCGCGCACATAATCAACGGCTCGAAGCGCAATGCTCTCCTGCACGAAGTCTTCACCGACGAAGGCGCCGGCACGATGATCACTACTTAGAAAGCGGCTGTCGAATCGTCGCTCTGGCGATCTTCTAATTGGAGGAATGGGCATGACTCGAACACTCAAACTCGGCGCGACGCTGCTCGCATTGCTGAGCTTATGCGGCATCAACAGAGCGATTGGCCAGGCTCAAACATCTCAAGGCAAGGACGAGCCTTTCGTCGCCGAATACTATTACAAAGCGAAGTGGGGCTACGCCGACGAGTTCATTCGGCTCTTCAAGAAGAATCACTTTCCAATTCTGGAAAAGCAGGTGGCTGGCGGGCGCATCTTGAAAGTGACCGCTGTGAAGCCGCGCTACCACGCAACCGAAGACGGGCGATGGGACTACCGGGTGACGATCGTGTTCAGGAATGCGGTGGCGGCCAACGACTCGAGCGGCGAAGAAGCCATCATCAAACAACTCTATCCGGATCAGGAAACGTTCCGCCGCGAAGAACAGCGCAGGTTCGAGATTCTTCTGGCGCATTGGGATGTGCCGATCGTGGATATGATCCTGGACAAATGAACTCGTGAAGCTTTCCAAGCCGATGGTCTTCGAGTTCATCCCGGAAGGCTGATCGCCTTCATCGATAGATCCGTGTGAATCCGTGAGTGCAGCGTCATCCGCGGTCTATCAATGCGAGAGTGATTTGGACCGCGGATGACACTGATTTGACTGATTCACCCGGATAGCGGATGAGTATCGTCCACCCATATTACTTCCTCGGGCGGCTCGACGGTGGGGATGTCGAGGTTGACGACTATTGGTTCCTGCCCGCTGCGAACCACTACGCATTCGAGAGGCTCATCGGTACTCGCATTGATCTCCTGATGAGGGACGAATGGCGGCACGTAAATGAAGTCACCCGCCGCCGCCTCGGCCATGAACTCGAGCTGCTCGCCCCATCGCATTCGCGCGCGCCCCTTAACGACGTAGATCACGCTCTCGAGCTCGCCGTGATGATGCGCGCCGGTCTTGGCGTTTGCATGAATCGTGACAGTGCCTGCCCAAAGCTTGCTTGCGCCTGCCCGCGCGTAAGTGATCGCCGCCGCTCGGTTCATGCCAGGCGTTTGAGGCGTGTTCGTGTCGAGCTCGCCCGCATGAATGATGCGAACGCCTTTGTGCTTCCAGTCGAGATCAGATTTGCTCATATAGAATTGATTATGTCGTTGGAGATAGACCGCGGATGACACTGACTTCACGGATTCACACGGATTCTTCGTGCGACATCTCAACTAGCTGTCGATGATGCTTCTTTTCGTTCGTAAAGATTTTCCTGCGAAACGCAGCCTTCGGACCGAAGTTCAGCAACAGGCCCACTTCGAGGTCGGTTGCTTTCAGATAGTTCAGCAACTGTGATTCGTTAGCCTCGCACAGCGCCTCACCACACTTGAGTTCTATTATGACCAAGCCTTCGACTATGAGGTCTGCATAGTAGTCACCGACCTGTCGGCCGAGGTAATAGACTTTGACTGGCCGTTGGCGTCCGACTCTCAGCCTCATAGACTCCAACTCAAGACTTAGCGCATTCTCATAGACCTTCTCCAGAAATCCATATCCCAACTCGTTATAGACTTTGTAGAACGCCTTTATTATTCGTCCGGTCAGGTCCTCGTGCTTCAAAGCCATAATCTGTCTCTCTGAGAAACCTCAAACCACGACGCTCGCGTTCTGGTTCTTATCAGTGCGGATCCGTCAGACTTGTGTCATCCGCGGTCTATTTCGTTCCGAGCCTTTGCCAAGGCCTCGCTAACTCGCTTGGGCGACGTTCCGCCTAACGTGGATTTGCCTGCAAGCGACGACTCGAGGCTCAACCTGGCGTAGAGGTCATCGTCGAACACTGCTGAGAACTTTTGGTATTCATCCAACGGAATCTCTTCCAGTGGCTTGCCCTGCCCAATCGCGTAAACAACAATGCGTCCGACAAGCTCGTGGGCCTTTCGGAACTCGACACCCTTACCGACAAGGTAATCCGCGAGATCGGTCGCATTCAAATATCCGATCGAAGCAGCGCTTCGCGTTCGCTCGCCGTCGATCTTGATGTTGCGAAGCACCGTCGTCATCACGCTTACTGATCCGGAAAGCGTGTCGATCGTGTCGAACAGCGCTTCTTTGTCTTCTTGCATGTCCTTGTTGTAAGCCAGCGGCAGACCTTTCATCGTCGCCAGCATCGCCGCGTGATGCCCAAACACGCGCCCGGCTTTGCCGCGGACCAACTCGAGAGAATCAGGATTCTTCTTTTGCGGCATTAGCGACGAACCGGTAGAGACCGCGTCCGAGAGTTCGACAAGCCCGAACTCCGTAGTCGAGTAGATGATCAAATCCTCCGCAAGCCGGCTCAGGTGGACCATCGCAATCGCGGCGGCGCCGATGAACTCAATGACGAAGTCGCGATCGCTAACCGCGTCGATGCTGTTTTCGCACACGCCTTCAAAGCCGAGCCGACGTGCGACAGCCTCGCGATCGATAGCAAACCCGGTTCCCGCGAGGGCGCCCGCGCCCAGCGGCAGTTGATTGACTCGTTTTCTCATATCGGAAAGCCTGGCGCGATCGCGGCTCAGCATCTCGAAATACGCGAGCAAGTAGTGCGCAAACATGATCGGCTGCGCGCGTTGAAGGTGTGTGTAACCCGGTATGATCGTGTCCTGATTAGCTTCCGCCAGGTCGAGAAGCGCGCGCTGAAGTTCGCGAATCAGGCCGGTGGCAAAGTCGATCTCGCCGCGCAGAAAGAGCCTGAGATCGGTCGCGACCTGATCGTTGCGGCTTCGCCCGGTGTGAAGTTTGTAGCCCGCATCGCCGATCGCCTGGACCAGTTTGGTCTCAACAAAGCTGTGAACGTCTTCGGCATCGCGGCTTTCGAGATATCCGATTTCCTCGCGAGCGAGTCTCTGTATCTCGCGAAGCCCGTCGCCGATCTTGCTGCCTTCAGCGTCGGTCAAGACTCCTGCGCCGACCAGCGCTTCGGCGTGGGCGAGGCTCGCTTCGATGTCGGCGTCGATCAGTCTTCGATCGAAGGCGAACGATGAGTTGAACCTCGCAAAATCGGCATCGGCTTCACTTTCGAATCTGCCGCCCCAGAGTTTCATGCGTTGCAGAATACACTATGGCAGAAGGATCAGCCACAAATGCACTAAGGCCCAAAGCTTCACAAAGGCTTTCTGGCCTCTGGCCTTCCGGTTTTTGTGTCAGATCCGTTGAATCGCTTTGATTCGTGGATTATTCTTCTTGAACCAGGTTTAACTCTTATGTCAGAAACGCGAACCATTCATGCAGCCTGTCCGCACGACTGTCCGGACACTTGTGCAATGCTAGTCGAAGTCGAGGACGGTCGCGCGGTGAAAGTCTCCGGCGACTCCGCTCATCCGCCGACTCAAGGGTTTCTCTGCACAAAAGTGACTCGCTATCTCGAACGCGTCTACAACCCGGACCGCGTGCTGTATCCGATGAAGCGGGTGGGAGCGAAAGGCGAAGGCCGTTTCCAACGCATCTCGTGGGACGAAGCTTTGGACATAATCGCGAGCCGCTTCCGTGAGATCGCCGCATCTCTGGACGGACCTGAAGCGATTCTGCCTTATAGCTACGGCGGGACGATGGGCATAGTCAACAGCGGAAGCATGGATCGGCGTTTCTTTAATCGACTTGGCGCGAGCAAACTCGCGCGAACGATCTGCTCGGCTGCCGGCGGCGAAGCGATTGCCCACACGCTCGGCGCCAAGATGGGCACCGATGTTGAGAACTTCCATCGCGCGCGGCTCATAGTTTTGTGGGGAACCAACACGCTCTCGTCCAACATCCATCTCTGGCCGGAGATCAAACGCGCGGTTGAAGACGGCGCCCGGCTGATCGGGATCGATCCCTATCGCAACCACACGATGGACCAGTGTCATCAATTGATTCAGCTTCGGCCCGGAACAGACGCCGCGCTGGCGCTGGCGATGATGAACGTGATCATCAGCGAGGGATTGGAAGACCGCGACTACATCGAACATCACACCCTGGGTTTCGACAAACTGCGCGAGCGCGCCGCCGAATTTCCGGCTTCGCGAGCGGCCTCGATCTGCGGCATCGCGGAAGAAGTGATTGTGCAGCTTGCCCGCGAGTACGCGACCATCCGACCCGCGGTCATTCGTGTGAACTACGGTCTGCAGCGCCATGCCGGCGGAGGAATGGCAGTTCGCGCGATCTCGTGTCTGCCTGCGGTGGTGGGCGCGTGGCGCGATGCGGGCGGTGGCGTGTTGCTTTCGACGAGCGGCATGTTTCAGTTTGACGTAAACGCCCTCGAGCGGCCGGATCTGATTCGCGGCGATCCTCGAACGATCAATATGTCACGGCTTGGTGAAGCTCTCACCGAAGCAAGCCCTCCGGTTTGCGCGATCTATGTTTATAACTCGAACCCGGCGACCATCGCTCCCGATCAATCGCGGGTCATCGAAGGCTTCAAGCGCGAGGACCTGTTTACGGTAGTGCATGAGCAGTTTCAAACCGACACCGCCGACTACGCCGACATTTTGTTGCCGGCGACTACGCAGCTCGAGCATCGCGATATGATCAAGCCGTACGGTCACTACTATCTGGTGTACAGCGAACCGGCCATTGCGCCGCTCGGCGAAGCCAAGCCAAACTGGGAAGTGTTTAGCCTGCTCGCCGAACGCATGGGGTTCGAAGAGGATTGTTTCAAAGACTCCGATGAAGACATCATCAGCCAGGCGCTCGCGGGTGATTATAAGCCGTTCGAGGGAGTCACTCTCGATCGCTTGAAGAGAGACGGTTGGGCGCGACTCAATCTGCCTGAAACATTCGCACCATTTTCAGAGGGCGGATATTCGACTCCTTCGGGCAAATGTGAATTCTACTCTGAATCGATGGAACGAATTGGACTCGACCCGGTGCCGGCTTATATTCCGCCGCGTGAGTCGCCCGTCTCAGCGCCGGAGCTTGCGGCGCGTTATCCGATTCAGCTACTCAGCCCGCCGGCGAATTCATTTTTGAACTCAAGCTTCTCGCACCTGAAGTCTTTCATAAAAGCGGAGCGCGAACCGTTCATCCAACTTAGCGAGGAGGACGCCACATCGCGCGGCATCGTTGACGGACAGATGGTTCGAGTGTGGAACGACCGAGGCGCGTGTCAGCTGATCGCCCGAGTCTCGGATCGCGTGAAACCGGGAGTTGCGGTCGCGCTTGCGATCTGGTGGAACAAGCGTAGCCCAGGGAATACCAACGTGAACCAGACGGTTTCCCAGGAGCTGACGGACATCGGCGCCGGCGCGACGTTCTATGACAATCTTGTCGAAGTCGCGAGTGCGTGATTTAAGGATCACCACTGATTGATTTCAGCCGCGTGAACTCGGCGCCGATGGTATTAATAGTTCAAGGTGAAGCCGCTCGAGAAATACCTTTCCGCAGTAGGCGGTGAGTGCCGCACTGGCTGGAGGTCGCTAACCGAGTTAAGCAAGAGAGGAGAGCGATGTATGAGCGGGTTCGAGTGCGGAGCTAGAACCGAAAGATGAAACATAGTATCATTCAACAAGCCTGATTGAGGGAGCAGACTAGTAACAAAATGAGTGGCACAACCATACCCGAAAAGACAGAACTAGGCTGGGTAGTTGACGTCCCAAATGAGATAGCTCGTGCCCTTAGTCTGGCCGAAGGATCGATAGCGATTCTCCACGTGAAGGATGGGCACTTAGAAGTGGAGATGCTGCCACCGGCCTCTAGAGCGCTAAAAGAATCAGTCCGAGACACCTATGACCGATTTAAGGATGCGTTCGATGAGATGAAACGTCTTGGCGATTGAAAAAATACGCTATCTATCTTATTCCGAAGCTGTACTAATTCACATTCTACTAATGCGCCTTTCCGGCGACCAGCACTACGGCGTGTTTGATCGTGCTTTGGTTGAATCCGCGCTCGCTCGGCCGAAACAAGCAGCAGTATACGAAGGCGCAGACTTGATACGACAGGCAGCAACCCTCTGTTACGGGCTCATCAAGAACCACCCCTGGGTTGGCGGCAAAAAGCGAACCGCAAAGGCAATAACCAACGAGTTCTTGAAGAGGAACGGGAGAATAATTCAAGCATCCACTCACGAGATAATTAAGCTTGTCGTTGCTGTTGAAGAAAACGCGTGGCCAGTGGACAAGGCCGAAGCTTGGCTACGCACAAACGTCTTCGACTTACCAGACTCTGTGTCTCTACTCGTTGAGTGACTCCTAACCGAACCCTTGTCCCGCCAGACTACTTAGCTCTGTCGGGCGGCCAAGAGCTGCAGAGCCTTCGAATCCAGGGTTCTGCCTACGCATGCTACAATAGGTCAACCGTGCCAACATCGCGAGATCTCGACTGACGGAAAACGTCGCTATGAAGTTTCAGACCTTTGGTGTTGTAGTTGTCGTTCTGATGTTTCAGATATTGGGGGAGGGGCAGGCGCCGCCGGTCACCCTATCCAATCGCAAACCCTCGCTAAAACGAGACCGCACGCAGCGGATCTTGTATCCGAAAATAGTTCAGTTCGAAGATGAGCGCGCGGTCAACGCCGAGTTGATCGATATGTTGTTGCTGCCTCACGGTGGCGTCCGTCGGCGAGCGATTCTGGCGCTCGGGCGAATCGGGTATCCAAGCGTGCTCGGAGTGCTGATGGGCGTGCTTGCGGGTGATAAGAACGCAGAGAACCGGGACCCGAGCTTTCGAGCGTTGGCGGCGTTCTCGCTTGGCGAGATTGAAAGCCACGCCGCGACCGCCGCTTTGATCGAGCGGCTCGATCCGGCGATCGAAAAGTCAGAAGCGGTGCGCGCTCGAGTCATCGAAGCTCTTGGAAAGATCGGTTCAAACAAGTTGTCGGCCGCGGTGCTGGGCAATTACGGCGTGGCGGGACTGGCGGATGCGATTGTAAAGCAACTTCCACCCACCGACACCCAGCCATCGGAAGCCGGCAAACTGATTGGATCGCTCGCGCTGACCGCGCTTTTCAGACTGCGGCAGCCGTCCACCGTTAAAGGCATCGCCGCGCAACTGCGATCTCCGGACGAGGATCTCAGATGGCAAGCTGCGAACGCCCTTGCCCGGATACGCGATGTGATTGCGCCTGCTGTGCCGGCCCTGCTGCCGCTGCTGGCGGACAAAAACCCCTTGGTGCGAGCGAACGCGGCTCGCGCCCTCGGCGTTGCGAAGGCAACTGAAGCGGTTGAGCCCTTGATTCGTTTGCTTGCCGACGAAGACTTCCGAGTGGCTTCCAATGCCATCAACGCTCTCGGGGCAATTGGCGACTCTCGCGGCCTCGAACCTTTGTCGACGCTTGGCAAATCGCAACTGGCAGCTTATCGCTCCTTCGATCGCGAGAAGAACGGAGTGCCCACGCAACAGAACACGCTGTTGTTGATTGCGACGGCGCTTGGCAACCTCAAGGACCCGCGAGGCCTCGAGTTTCTAAAAGCGCTGCGGTTTGCCGACGGCAAGCTGGGATCGAGTCCGGAGATTGAAACCGCCATCGCCAAGTTCGGGGACGCAGCGTTCTTCGAAGTCCCGAACTCGGTAAAGCTGCCGGGCAACGACTGGAGCGCAATGGCGGCCTACGCGCAAGGACTGGGACAACTCGGCTCGGCGCGCGCGAAGGCGGTCTTGCTCGATTTGCTTGCTGGCAAGACTTATGGGAAACCCGATCCGCGAGCGGTCTCGGACATCCTCAACGCGCTCGCGGCGGTGAAGGCAGACGGCCTTCGCGGTATTCTGCTCGATCAGTTAAAGGCGGAAGACGTGATCGTCCGCGCGACGGCAGCACTTTTGTTGGGCGAGCTTGGCAATTCGGAAGAACCGGTGACTCAGGCTCTGGAAGCCGCTTACAAGGCGGCGCGGTCGGACAAGATGAACGATGCGCGAATTGCAATCATCGAAGCGGCTGCCAGGCTCAAGCGACCGATGGACGTTCGTGTCCTTTCCGACGACATCCTCGAAGACGACTATGTTGTCAGGTTGAAGGCAGCCGAACTTCTTGTTCAGTCCGGGGCCGAGATCGTCGCAAGCAAACCGCTTCAGATCGGAAGAGTGAAGACCGGGCACGACCGGACCTATTGGCAGCGAATCGCGCAGTTGAGCGAGTCGGTCAACGACTTCTTCGCTATCATCCATACCAGGAAAGGCGACGTCCGCATAAAGCTCTATCCCGAAGATGCGCCGATGACCGTGGACAATTTTATTCACCTCGCGCGATCCGGTTTTTACAACGGCCTGACCTTCCCCAGGGCGGTTCCGAACTTCGTGATCCAGGGAGGAGACCCGCGCGGCGATATGAACGGCGGACCGGGCTATCAGATCCGTTGCGAGATCAATCTCAAGCAGTATGGTACGGGGACGGTTGGGATGGCGTTGTCGGGCAAGGACACCGGCGGCAGTCAGTTCTTTATCACACATTCGCCGCAGCCACATCTTGATGGCGGCTACACGGTGTTCGGTCAAGTTGTCGAGGGGATGGACGTGGTGAACAGAATAGCCCGCGGCGATCGCATCGAACGAGTCGAGATCATTGAGCCGAAATAATGGCGTCAAATCTTGAATAAGTTTACGGTATGGAACCTCGATGATTTCATTCCCTGACTGAAAGAATGCGCTTCGACTCACCACACGGTTTTTCATGTAGTATTGCGGCCAACAGCGGAGGCTTAATGAGAAGAGCAGCGGTTCTAACATTGATCGGAGTGCTCGTGATGGGTGCGGTCGGGGTCGCTCAGCCCGCGCCGACAAAAGCGGCGGACGATTTTCAACTGGTCAAAGTCGGAGAGGGCATCTATGCCGCTATAGCTAAACCCGGCGGCCTCGCTTCCGGGAATGCCGGGTTCATCGTCGGCGATTCAGGCGTGCTGGTTGTCGACACGTTCTTTACTCCCATCGCGATCGAAGAGCTAATCGGTGAGATTGCGGCGCAAACCCCGCAACCGATCAAATACGCGGTCAACACTCACTACCATCTCGATCATACCGGCGGCAATCAGGTCCTCGCAGCGCGCAACGTTCCCATCATCGCGCACGATAACGTCGAGAGCTGGCAGACTCTAAAGAACCGGCGTTTCCTGCCACCGCCGGAGGAGCTGCAAAAGCGGCGAGCAGACACTGCGAAGCAAATAGCTGAGACCCCGGAAGACCAGAAGGATAAGCGGTCGCAGCTCGAGCGGCAACTGCGCAGGCTCGATGCGATGGTTGCGATCAAGTTGACGAAACCGTCAATGACGTTCCGCGAGGGCGCTTTGCATATCTATCTCGGCACTCGCGAAGTTGTGCTTTTCAGCTTGCCGGGTCATACCGGAGGCGACGTGTTGGTGTTCGTGCCTGACGCCAACGTGATGTTCACCGGAGACATGGGTTGGTCAAAGACACTTCCGAACCTTGTAGACGCGACGGTGAACGATTGGATCCCATCGCTTGACAAGATCCTAAGCAACCATGCCGGCGCGAAGTTCATTCCGGGACACGGCGATGTAGCGAGCGCGGCGGAGATGCGTGACTTCAGAGACTATCTTGATGACTTGCGAAACCGGGTGAAGAAGGGAATCGCCGACGGCCTGACGATTGACCAGGCGAAGACGCAGCTTGCGCTTCCCGAGAAGTATAAGAGCTTTGCCTTTCAGAATTTCGCTCAGCCGAATGTCGAGGACATGTACAAAGAGTTGAAAGGGACGAAGACGCAATAGTATTCGCGAAGTCCTGTACGGGCGCCCCTCCGTGGGCGCCCCTCATAACGCGTCGCGTATAGCATTTCGAGAAGGGGCGCCCACGGAGGGACGCCCGTACAGGTCAGCTTAGTGGCTGGAGACCATCGAAAGCGCTAGGCGATCACTCGATCCTTTCGCAATCCGGCGATACGCTGGTCCTCGAAACCGAG
>DATMCM010000693.1:0-3433 GCA_035558335.1 Blastocatellia bacterium
CGATCATGCCCCAGAACATCGGGGACAATCGGATTGTCGAGAACGGCATCGCGCGAATCACGCCGACTAATGCAAAGCGACTGAGCCGCTACCTAGTTCGCGAGGGCGACATCATCTACAGCCGTCGTGGTGACGTCGAACGACGAGCTCTGGTTCGCAAGCCAGAAGATGGCTGGCTGTGTGGCACTGGTTGTCTCCGCATTAGGTTTGGCGGGAAGTCTGTAGATCCGAAATATGCCTCGTTCTACTTGGGCCACCCGAGCGTGCGTGAATGGATGGTTCGTCACGCTCATGGGGCGACGATGCCAAACCTCAATACTTCGATCCTGGCAGCATGCCCGTTTGTGGTTCCACCCCTTCTCGAACAACGTGCGATCGCCCAGATCCTCGGCGTGCTCGACGACAAGATTGAGCTGAACCGGCGGATGAACGAGACCCTAGAGGCGATGGCGCGGGCGCTCTTCAAGTCGTGGTTCGTGGACTTCGACCCCGTCCGCGCCAAGGCCGAAGGCCGCGACCCAGGCCTGCCCAAGCCTCTCGCCGACGCTTTCCCGGATTCCTTCGAGGACTCGGAGATGGGGGAAATTCCAAACGGGTGGGAGGTAGGGCCGCTCGCCGACGTCGCTACTCTTAATCCCGAGAGCTGGTCGAAAGACACTCGTCCAGCCACCATCAACTACGTCGATCTGTCAAACACGAAGTGGGGGCGCATCGAATCAGTCACGACTCATACGCGACAGGACGCACCGAGTCGTGCCCAGCGTGTGCTGAGATCGGGCGACACTATTATTGGCACTGTTCGTCCTGGAAACGGCTCGTACGCCTTTGTCACTGAGGAGAGGCTCACGGGCAGCACTGGCTTTGCAGCATTGCGACCGCAGCGACAAGAGTATCGGGAGTACGTGTATCTTGCCGCGACAACAGCGGAGAACATTGAAGAGCTTGCTCATCTTGCGGACGGGGCCGCCTACCCAGCCGTTCGGCCAGAGGTGGTTGCAGCTACGGTGAGCGTTCGGCCGCCGGATTTTGTCCTCAAGAACTTCGCCAAGGCAGCGGCTCCGCCGCTCCTCAAGATCGCGGCGAGCGAACGCGAATCCCGCACACTCGCCCATCTACGCGACACGCTACTGCCCAAGCTAATCTCCGGCGAGCTCCGGATGAAGCACGCTGAGCGGTTCCTGGAGGCACAGCTGTGAAGGTCACGCGCATCGGCAAGATCAGA
Source organism: Blastocatellia bacterium (assembly GCA_035558335.1). Taxonomy (GTDB): domain Bacteria; phylum Acidobacteriota; class Blastocatellia; order UBA7656; family UBA7656; genus Onstottus_B. The sequence goes on from DATMCM010000693.1 coordinate 1,223, forward strand.
GGCCATCGGCTCTTCCGGGATTTCGCGTGGCCAGCGGACCTAGAGCCTTTTGCGCAATTCAATTTGATTTACGGCTGGAACGGATCCGGCAAGACTACACTTTCGTCTTTGTTCCGCCATCTTGAGACTCGGTCCGCTGTCGCAGAAGGGGATGTCGAGTTCGAGATCGATAGTGTGATTGTCGCAGGCAACACTCTGGCGACTGCACGCGTTCCGGCTGTCCGAGTGTTCAACCGGGACGTCATCGCTTCCACGATCTTCGCGACCGGCCAGCAAATGGATCCTATCTACTACCTCGGCGAGGACAGTGTGGAGAAGCAGAAGCAAGTCGAGGTGCTGAAAAGTAACCGCGACCGCGCAGAAGCTGGAGTTTCGACGGCGCGGACCGAAAAGTCTAACGCTGATAAGGCACTAGACGACTTCTGCATCAATCAAGCCAGAGTTATCAAGAGCCTCCTCATCGGCTCCCGTTCGACGGATTACGCCAATTACAACAAGAGGACATTCAAGCAAGCGATCGAGGATCTGACCACCGCTTCGGCGCTTTCGGCTCTTCTGCCAGCTGAGGAGAAGGAAAAGCTCAGGAGACAGAAGGACGCCCAGCCGAAAGACACCGTGACTGCTCTTGCCGTTGCGGTGCCTGATTTCGAGAGTCTGAGGCGCGAAGTCGATGACCTCCTAAAGAGGTCAGTGGTCTCCCTAGTGATCGGCGAGCTCGTCGAAGACAGTGAGGTCAGCATCTGGGTGCAGCGCGGCCTTGCGCTTCACTCTGGCGACCGGAAGATAGACAAGTGTAGGTTCTGCGATCAGACGCTTCCGGCGTCTCGGGTGCAGGAACTGGAAGCCTACTTCAATGATGCATTCACGAACATTCAGTCAGAAGTCACGGACCTGGCGCGGCGGGTTGAAATACAACGAGTCCTTCTCGCCGGAGTGCAGTTCCCAGATTCGAGCCGATTGTACGACCATCTCGTGAGCGAGCTACAGGCGGCTGTGCCTCAGGCTCGTCGGCTGCTCGATGATGGGGCGGCCTTCCTTGCCGCATTGCACGGAGCCCTTCTCCGCAAGCGCGAGTCCCCTTTCGAAGCTGGCTCGTTGGAGAATGCTCTTAGCGGAATGCCGCGGCCTGTCGGTGCCGCGCTCGGTAACGCCATCGCCGACGTCAATGCGGTTATAGGCAAGCACAACGCGACCACGGAAGCATTTCAAAACGAGATCGACAACGTGTGCGAGACTCTGGAGCAATGCTATGTCGCCGAGGGGTTCGCAGAATACCGCCAACTCAGTGTGGCAGTAAAGGAGGCCGAGTCAGCGCTGCAGGCGTTGGTTGAAGGCCCGAATACTTTGAGTGAAGAGATCGCGGTCATCGAGAGGAAAATCGTCGAACACCGGAGGCCAGCAGAAGAACTCAATGCCGAGCTGCGCTCGTATCTTGGTCGCGATGAACTTTGTCTTGAGGTGAAGGAGAGCGGCTACAACATGACCAGGGATGGACAGCCAGCGAGCCATCTCAGCGAGGGTGAAAAGACAGCGATAGCATTTCTATATTTCCTGAAGTCCCTAAAGGACAAGTCATTCGACCTTGCTAACGGCGTCGTTGTAGTCGATGACCCGGTGTCGAGCTTGGACGCGAACGCACTGTTCTCTGCCTTCGGATACATGAAAGAAAGAACTAAGGCAGCAGGGCAGTTGTTTGTTCTGACCCACAACTTCGCCTTCTTTCGACAAGTAAAGAACTGGTTTCATCATTTACCCAGTCAGAATAAGAAGGATCGCAATCTCCGTCCTGGGCGTTTCTATATGTTGAGCATGTGTGTTGAATCTGAAGGGCGGTCCGCGTCTCTTAGGCCGATCGATCCGCTGCTAGAATGGTACGAGTCCGAGTATCACTATCTCTTCAAGAGAGTCCACCAAGAAGCCAATCGAGGTGAAGCGGAGGTCCTGCTTGAGGAGTATTACGGCATGCCGAACGTGGCTCGGAGGCTGGTCGAGTCGTTCCTCGCGTTCCGCTACCCGGCCGGATCGGGCGATCTGTCCAGGAAACTCGAGCACGTGGACTTTGATTCCGGCAAGAAGACTCGCATTCTGCGCTTTCTGCACACCTACTCCCACTCGGGGAGCATCGCTGATCCTGAGCATGACCCCTCCGTTCTGGCAGAAACCAAGTCTGTTCTTCGCGAGTTGCTAGAGTTGATCGAGAAATGCGATCCA
>DATMCM010000694.1:0-3108 GCA_035558335.1 Blastocatellia bacterium
GGCGGTAGGCGCGCGCCGCGCCGCGCCTGGAGATGTCGAGACCTTCATCCACCTGGATGATGAGGACCGCGAGTTCGCGCGGCGTTTTCTTAATGGAGAGGAGCGGAATTCAAACGTCAGAATCATCGGTTTTCAGCCGGGCAGTTCGCCTACCATGGCGTGGAAGCAATGGCCGATCGATCGCTATCGCGAGGTGATTGCGCGCTTGATGTCCGACTCGCCGGGCTCGCGAATAATACTGTTCGGATCGGCGCTCGAAGAAGAGATGGTTCGCACTATGGCTGCGGGGTTAGGGCCGCGCGTCGCCGTGGCTGCGGGGAAGACATCCGTCAAACAAGCCGCAGCCTTGATCGAACGATGCGATCTGCTTGTGTGCAATGATAGTGGTCTTATGCATGCGGCGGTTGCGGTCGGTACTCCAGTGGTCGCGATCTACGGCCCGACGGATTTCAGACGTACTGCGCCGCTAGGCGGGATTCACCGCATCATTCGACACGAGCTTCCGTGCAGCCCCTGCTTCAAGCTCGATGGCGACGAACAAGTCCATCTCTGTCCCCATCACGATTGCCTGATGACCATCGACGCCGAAGAAGTTTCTGAGGCGATCAGTCAATCTCGTGCAGCGTCGCCGTTTGTCCAGCACGCCGGAGGAAAGCCAGGAGGACGCCGCTGAAAAAGTCGATGATGAGCATTAGCGTTTTTTTCCCCGCCTACAACGACGCCGGGACCATTGCCAGCCTGGTGGTGCTGGCCGATGCCACGTTGAGAAGGCTGACTAACGACTACGAGGTCATCGTTGTAAACGACGGAAGCACCGATCACACGGCTCAGGTGCTTTCGGAGCTTGAATCGGTCTATCCGAAGCTTCGTGTGGTCAATCATCCCGGAAACCGCGGCTATGGCTGCGCGCTCACTACCGGGTTCGCCAGCGCGTCTAAAGAACTGGTCTTTTACACCGACGGCGATGCTCAATACGACGTGCGCGAACTCGAGAAGCTGTTACCTCTGATGACCGACGACGTAGATGTCGTGAACGGCTTCAAAATCACGCGCTCCGATCCATTTCATCGTATCCTCATCGGCAACATTTATTGTTGGATCGTCAAGCTGGCGTTCGGAATCCGGATCAAGGACGTGGATTGCGATTTCAGGCTGGTTCGGAGAGCCAGCTTCAATCGGATCAAGCTTTCGTCAACGAGCGGAACGATCTGTGTCGAGATGATCAAGTCGCTTCAAGACGCGGGGCTGCGCTTTGCTGAGTGCCCGGTTCATCATTACCATCGGGCGTACGGCAAGTCGCAGTTTTTCAACTTCAGACGGCTGTTCAAGACGTTCACCGACCTCGGTCGCTTATGGTGGCGGCTGGTCATCAAGCGACAGGTTCAGCTGGTCCACCCCGCCGATCAAGCCGGCGCCGCTCGCATCGCCGCTGATCGCGCAAGAAATGACGAGCCTGCTACTGAAACAAAAGGAGCCGACTGATTCGCTGACTGACGGGATGAATGCGACTCGTGATGAATCTCGCCGCGCCTGCTCAACCTCCGGAAGTTCAGAGTTCAACATTCAGGTTGCCCAAGCTCAGGGCTCAGCCTCGAGGTTGCCGGATCGCGATCACACAAGCTAAAAACTCGAACTCCGAACGTAGCTAGAAAATCATGCGTGAAGAAGAATACCGCGCTATGTTTGAGGTCGAAGAGCGCCTGTGGTGGTACGAAGGCATGCGCGCGATCACCTCTTCTATGCTGGACGATTCCGCGGCGGCGCTTCGGAACGGGCGTATGCTGGATGTCGGTTGCGGGACTGGCTTCTCGATGATGTGGTTGCGCCGACAGTTCGAGTCAAACGGCGCGTTCGGGGTCGACGTATCGGAACACGCGATCGAGTTTTGGCGGAAGCGCGGGCTCGATACCGCAACCGTGGCTCGCGCCGGCGCCCTGCCGTTTAGCGCGAATGAGTTCGATCTCGTGACATGCTTCGACGTCGTCTACCAGCTTGAAGCGCCGGCCGCCCGCGAAGCCATTGCCGAAATGAATCGTGTTTTGAGACAGGGCGGGCTGCTGCTCATTCGCGAGCCGGCTTACGATTGGCTTCGAGGTTCGCACGATGTAGCGGTCGCCACTCGTCATCGGTACACACGCAGCGAGTTGCGCCGCTTGCTCGAGTCGAGCGGGTTTGCGATCCGGCGCTCCAGCTATGCCAACACACTGCTCTTTCCTGCCGCGGTTGCCCACCGGCTGTTGTCAAAGGGTGGGGACGAGTCGGACGTCCACGATGTTTCGGGTTTGATGAACAAGACGCTCGGCGCCGCGCTGAAGCTGGAAGCGCGCTTCCTGGCGCACACATCGTTTCCGTTCGGGTTGTCGGTCATCGCGTTGGCAGAAAAGAGTCGATGAGTTTTCTAACTCGATGTACTCGCAAGCCTACGCGTCCAATTCGTAAGCGTGCTTCAGCCAGCGCTTTACTTCATCGTCGATTGTCCGCGAGCGACGTGATCGCAATTCGGTGAGTGATTCGATCCTTTTTCGCAAAGCCGCCGGTATCGATAAGCCGCCCGCTCGCCTTCAAGTCCTTCAACGCGAAACCAAAATCGATTCGTGTTTGAGTCGCAGGCTTGATTTGAGCGAACACGTGCTTGCGATAAAGTGGGACGATTGTTTGGCAGGGGCACGCCTTCACGTCGTTCCCAACCGAGAGCCCCAGCTTGAGCAAGGCATCGTAGATCGGACGCAGGTGCTGTTTTGGTCCCGCGAACATCTTCTCCACGTAACCTTCAGCGCCTTTCAGATAGGCGTCCGGGTCGTCGTCTTCGCCGCCTTTGCCTTCCGCTCGCTCGGCCAGCCACGACGCGGAGTTAGTCCCAAGCCCGTGCTCCTTTTTGAGCCACTCGCGCCGCTCTTGCTCGGTCTTTGGACCGGACTTCTTTATGAACTTGAGCCACTCTTCCAGGCTCCGTCCCGTCTTCGCCGGAAGATCTGCGATCCACTTCTGGACCATTATCACGCCCGGGTGGACGCCGTAGATGGACTCGCTTTTTGATTTTGCTGCACCGCGTGCCATCGATCTACCTCCGTATTGGGTTCACTTCTTTCGAGTATAAGTAGTCACCAG
>DATMCM010000695.1:0-7836 GCA_035558335.1 Blastocatellia bacterium
CCATCCGTCCATCATCCAGATCACGAACAGCGCATCCCACTCGAGCCCCTTAGCTGAGTGCACCGTGGACAGGGTAACGAAACCGTCACCGCGAGCCGCCGCGTCAGCCAGCGCCATATCGACCGGGTCGAGCGCAACGTCCGCAAGCAACTCGTCGCCGGTCTTGTACCGCTTTGCAATAGTCAGCAGGTGTTCGAGTTCACGTTGCCGGCGCGGATGATCGTCATATCTTCCCCGAAGGATGGGGCGGTAGAAACGCTCGATTGTCCCGAGCTGGGCGCGCGGTGTCTTCTCGTCGGTCACGGTCGTCAGGAGATGAGCGAAGCGAATGAGCTGATTCTGATAGCTGGATTTTGCAGGGAATTGCTTTAGTTTTTTGAACAGACTTGTTCTGGCCTTCGCCGTTCGAAATTCCTTTTTTTCGACGGAGAGATATTGAAGGATATGTTCAACCGTCACATCCCCGACGTTATCGACAAGCTTGAGCGCCCGCCGCCACGAAAGAGTGTCGGATGGATTCATTACTACACGCATGAACGACAACACGTCTTTTATGTGAGCCGACTCGGCGAACTTGATCCCTCCATACTTGCGAAATGGAATTCCGTGTTTGGCGAGCTCAATCTCCAGGTCGAAGGAGTGAGAACTGGCGCGAAACAGCACCGCTATCTCGCTGAACGGCAGGCCGTCTTCTCGCAACTCTTCTATGCGCTGGGCCACAAATCGGGACTGCTCGTTTTCGTCGGCGGTGCTGACCAGCATCGGCGAAGGCCCCTCCGCAAATTTCGAGAACAGACGCTTTGCGTAGCCTTCCGAGGCGTCGCTGATGAGAGCGTTAGCCAGGTCCAGGATGGGCTGGGTGCTGCGGAAGTTCTCCTCGAGCTTTATGACCTGCGCATCCGGGAACAAGCTTGGGAACTCGATCATGTTGCGGAAGCTCGCGCCGCGAAATGAATAAATTGATTGGCACTCATCGCCGACCACCGCAACATTACTTCGGGTTCCGCCGATCAACCGAATGATCTGGGCCTGCAGCTTGTTGGTGTCCTGGTACTCGTCGACCATCAGGTAGCGGTATTGATTGGTGAGCTTTTCGCGGAGCTCTTCACTGCTCTCGAGAGAATCGCGCAACCGCACGAGCAAATCATCATAGCTGAGCAGATGACGCTGGCGTTTGTACTGCTCGAATTCGGTGAACAATCTCTGGAGATCAGGTTGTTCGTCAATATGCTGAGGGTACTCGCGCTCCAGCACCTCCGCCAGGGGGAGAACTTTATTGACCGCCATACTGAAGATTGCGCCGATGGTGCGTTTTCGCGGGAAGCGCCGGTCCTTGCCGGTCAAGCCCATCTGTCTGCGCAGGAGCTCAATTAGATCTTCGGTGTCGCCCTGATCCAGGACGGTAAAAGAGCGCGACACGCCGGCAAGATCAGCGTGCTTTCGCAGGATGGCGTACGCCAGCGAGTGAAAAGTGCCGCCGGACACTCGTTGACAACGTTCATCCGCCAGGGCGGCGGCCTTAGCCAGCATGTTCGCCGCTGCTCGCCGTGTAAAAGTAAGAAGTAGCACCGACTCTGGACGGACGCCTGTTTCAACCAGTCGCGCGACCCGGTAGACCAGGGTCCTCGTCTTGCCTGTTCCTGCTCCTGCGACGATGAGCAGCGGTCCTTCTGTCGTCGTCACGGCCTGGTACTGGGCTTGATTGAGGGCGTTCTGGTAGTCGACCTTGATTGACTGCTTGGCCGCCGCGCCTACGGACTTCAGCACAAGCCTGGTCTTTGCCGCCGCCTGCGCCCGACCGGATTCCAGGCTGCGCTTTAGCGCTTTGATCTCGTCAGCGATCTCTTTGATGGCTTGATAGCGTTGCTTTGGCTGCTTGGCCAACGCCTTGGTGAGAATACGATGCAAGTCGCGAGGCAAGGCTGAGCTGATCACATGCGGTGGCTTCGGCTCTTCGTGCAGGATCGCGTGCATCGTGTCGATGTCGTTCTGCCCGGAAAAGGGCCGCTGTCCGGTGGTCATTTCGTACAAGACGATGCCAAACGAGAACACATCGCTGCGTTGATCGACCTTGCGGCCGAGTATCTGCTCGGGAGACATGTAATTAATGGTTCCCATTATCGTGCCCGGCTGGGTCTTCACATGCATTACCGTCTTTTCCGTGCTGTTTGCGCTCGCCGGTTTCTCACGCCCGACGAGCTTGGCCAAACCGAAGTCAAGGATTTTGGCGTACCCGTCCCGATTGATCATCAAGTTTTCGGGCTTCAGATCGCGATGAACGATGCCATTCTCGTGTGCTTTGCCTAATCCTTCTGCAACCTGCGCGGCGATATTCAGAGCGTCGGCGAAGGAAATCGACTTCTTTGCTATCTTGTGGCGCAGGGTTTCGCCTTGAATGTACTCCATAGCGATAAACGGTTTGCCGTCCGCCTCGCCGATGTCATAGATCGTAAGGATGTGCGGGTGATTGAGCGCGGAAGCGGCGCGCGCTTCTTGCAGAAACCGTCGTCGGCGGTCTTCGAGAGGGACGGAATCAGAGGTGAGCAGTTTGACCGCCACAATTCGATCGAGCTTCTCGTCGTGGGCTTTGTACACGGCGCCCATGCCACCCTCGCCGAGCAGCTCCAGGATTCGGTAGTGCGCGATCGATCCTCGTCGTTTTGCGTTGGCGGCCATATCGGACTCGGGTGCTCGGCGATCCGCGTCGATACAAACAAACCGTTGCCGAGAATTCTACGACACGTCGACAATTGTAGTTCATTCGGATTGATACCTGAAGGTCGCGCTCTCTAACGCACGATCGCACAATAAACTCGCCCGCCGATTGACAGATCAGCATAGGAAGGCTGGGACTGCTCTTCTTGAGTAGAGAAAAGGATTGGTGAGTTGCGGCACGAATACCCCAACCGGGAGGTTGGGGAACGTTCATTCTTGCCTAGAGAAAAGATTGGTGAGTCGCAGCACGAATACCCCAACCGGGAGGTTGGGGAACGTTCATTCTTGCCTAGAGAAAAGGACTGGTGAGTCGCAGCAGGAATACCCCAACCGCGAGGTTGGGGATCGTTTCATTTTTGCCTAGAAAAAAGATTGGTGAGTCGCAGCAGGAATACCCCAACCGGGAGGTTGGGGATCGTTTCATTTTTGCCTAGAAAAAAGATTGGTGAGTCGCTGCACGAAAACCCCAACCGGGAGGTTGGGAAAGTTCATTCTTGCCTATAAAAGAGATTGGTAAGTCGCTGCACGAATACCCCAACCGGGAGTTGGGGAACGTTCATTCTTGCCAATGCGCCGAGTCGTCACGGCCTGAACTTGCTTAGCCTACTCCACGCGGCTATCGTTGCACAGTGTTGCTGGACCCGTTCACAGAACTTCAATGGGCTTACCAACTCCATTTCTACATTTGCTTTCGCACGCGGTGGCGCCGCGAGAAGTTCGGCGAACCCAAGCGCGGGGCCTCCCTCTCCCGTCTTTTGGCTGAGGTGTGCACCAACCATGGCTATCATCTGTTGCAACACAAGGTTTACCCAGATCACCTTCGTTGCCTTCTCAGCCTCAAGCCGGATCAGGCAATCTCTGTCGTAATCAACAAGCTAAAGTCAAATATCTCGCGTGAATTCGGTGCGGAATTCGCTCTTGAGCCGCCCTTGTGGGCTACCGGTTATCTGGCTCGCAGCGTCGGGCGGGTGCGCATTCAGGCCGTGAGACATTACCTGGCTCACCAGGGCGAGCATCACGGCTATAGCGGACGGGTGAATCCGCCGGTCTTTCGTTATCGAAGCGATCGGTCGGCTGCGCTTCGTGCAGCGCACGCGGTGTTTGACTTCAACTACCACCTGGTCTTCGCGACCCTCTATCGCAATAGCGTGTTTGGTTCGACGCTTGGGGGTGAACTGGTCGACTACTGGCTGAAGGTCGCGGAGAAACGGGGCTTCTCGTTGGATGATGCTAGCGTGCTTCCCGATCACGTTCATCTACTAGTCAGGCTCGCACCAAAGATGAGCATAGAAGAATGCGCGCATTTGTTGATGAACAACAGCCAGCACTGGATTGGCACACAACACACAACAGCTCTTCTGGGCGCGAAGATCGATAGACTATGGCAACCTTCAGCTTATGCTGGAACATGCGGCAAAGTGACTACCGCGATGGTGAAGTCGTTCCTTGCCGCGAAGTGAAGAACCAATAGAACCTGCCGAGAATGCCTCGGAGTGAAAGAGCCCCAACCTTCTCCGGATAGTAGGCTGGAATGAAAGAACCCCAACCTTCCGGTTGGGGGATTGTGGGGCCGAGTCGCACTCCGGAGCAGTAGGCTGGAATGAAAGAACCCCAACCTTCCGGTTGGGGGATTGCGGCATGGATCCGGGCTCCGGAGCAGTAGGCTGGAATGAAAGAACCCCAACCTTCCGGTTGGGGGATTGCCGGAGCCGCGTTCCGGAGGAGTACTATCTGCTCAAGGAATCAGATCGAATACTGAACCAAATACAGACAAAGGTAACTATCCCGCGGCTCCGATCGAGATGTTTAGGCTGCCTTTGATGCGCCAGGCCCCGGCTTTCGAGCCCACACCTGGCTCATCCTCGGCATCACGGCAAGCACTGTTTCGTCTTCTGCTAATCGCCGCATTTCCTCTACCGTTTGCCGCAACTCCTCAAGCGTAACTAGTTCTGCAGCAACGAACGCTCGTTCCGCTTCTGACACCGACAACTCCAGTAGTCGCTTGTTCTCACCGCGTGACACGACAGGTTGGTTGAAGGAGATTTCCGGCTTGCAGAAGCTAGCGCCGAGAACCATCTGAAATAGCTGCCGTCCCAAGGCGTAGTCCAATCCCTTGATTGGGCCCAGGCGTCCGAAAAGATCCGCGAACGCGTTAAGCATCGAAGGAGGCTCGCTTCCGGCGGATGTCAGGTCCCCGTCTTCGCAGACCAGAATGCCATTCGGCTTAAGCAGTCGATGCATCTCACCCAATGCTTTCCTCGGCTCCGTCAGATGAAGCAAGAGGAATCGGCAATAGACCAGGTCAAACGACTCGTGAGGCAGTCCAGTGTCGGTCGCGCTCGCCTCGATGAAGCTGACGTTTGAAGAGCCGGGCGGTAACAGCTCGCGAGCCTGTTCGATCTGTTCACCGCTGTAGTCTACCCCTATCACTTGCCCGCTGGGACCGACTAGCTCCGCTAACAAATTCGTCACCGTGCCAACGCCGCATCCCAGATCGGCGACTCGCATCCCGGGTTGTATGCCGGCTTGCATAAGCAGCCGGCGAGCACCGGGCCCATATAAGTTATGCAGAAGCTGAAGACGATGCGCTGCCGCCTCCCCGGTTGCAAGTGCGTACTCCCCATTATTGCTGCTCCCGGAATTCTGCTTCGTTGTGTTAGTAGCTGGTTGTTGCCGGCGAGCGTTGAAGCTATAACCGCCGGTCATTGATGTCTCACTCACCAGTTCGCGCGTGGAACGCAAAACGTTAATCATTACTGCTTCTCCTTCCAGTTTGCATCGAGGCTCGAGTGGTTGTTGGGCTGAAGCGCTCGACTGAGTTGTTCCTTACGGTTTCTCCGCAACCAACAGGTAGCGGGCAAGAGCGAAGTCCTGGCCAAGATTCGGAACGGCAGCGGCCCCCGCCACCAGAAGCCGACCGTCAACATCGATGACCATTTTGAATGCCTGGTCGTTACCGCCGCGGAAGTCGGTGGTGAGCTTTCCTTTGGCGCCGAAGTTTGCATTAGGCGTCCCATCGCTGTGAAAAGCGACGAGCGCAAAGTCCGAATTGCCACCTCTCGCGAATGCCCGTCCGGCTGCAACTATGCTTTCGTCCGGTAACACCACCACCGCCTGCGCTTCGTCGAGGTTGTGAAAGAAGTCGGTGGTTACCTTTCCGCCATTCCCAAAACTCGTATCGAGCGTGCCGTCGGCATTGAAGCGCGCGAGACCGAAGTCGGCGAGCGTTGTTCCGTTAAAAGCGCTGCCGGCGAGAACGATCCGGCCGTCGGGCTGAACGGCCGCGGCTCTTGCCTCGTCTGTGTTGCCGAAGAAGTCGACGGTCGCCTTTCCGCCAATCCCGAACGTTGTGTCCAGACTTCCGTCGCCGTTGTATCGGGCGATTGCGAAATCCCGTCCGGTAGCGCTGCTTGCGGCGAAGCCAACCGCGAGGATGGATCCGTCGGAACCCAAAATGGCGTCGCTTATTTCGTCGGAGTTTTGGAAGAAGTCGGTGACAACCCTGCCGCCCGATCCAAATTTGGAATCGAGGCTACCATCTGAGTTGTAGCGAATCAGAGCGAAGTCCTTGCTGAGCTTGTTGTCAAGGACGCTGCCCACCAGAATAATCTTACCGTCTGATTGGAGTACAAGTGCGTTGGCAAGATCGTTAAGACTTAGATCAGTTGTTAGCTTGCCGTCGGTGTCAAAATTCGTGTCGACGCTGCCATCTGCGTTGTACCTCGCGAGCGCGAAGTCGGTGTTGCCTGTGTTCGTGTTGAAGGAATCTCCACCGACAATAATCTTGCCGTCGGGCTGAACAGCGACTCCGGTCGCTCGGTCGTTGCCCCCAGAGAAATCAGTTGTCGCGATCCCACCCTTACCAAAGCTCTTGTCCGGAGAGCCATCCGGGTTGTAACGGGCCAGGGCGAAGTCAGTTCCGTTTCCGGGAATGGACGCACGTCCCGCCGCAACAATCTGCCCGTCAGCCTGAATCGTCATAGCCAACGCCTGATCGTCACGGCCGAGACCGAAGTCAGTGGTCACCTCGCCGCCGAGACCAAACGCTGGGTCCAGAAATGCTCCGACCTTTGGGAGCGGCGGGCCAATTTTCGAGTTCGGCGAAGTGGTTTGAGCCGCGGTTAATCCACCCAGCGGCGCAAGGGTCAAAACAAATACCAATCCTATGAATGTCACTCTACCTTTCATTGTTCGTTACTCCTAAGCTTTAAGCGTCACGTTGTTGGTTACCAGCTTCTCGGCGCCCCAAGGCCTAAACGGCCGAGGCTCAATCGCTCGGCACTTGGCTTCCCACCTCGAGGCGCGCCGGGGACAAACCTTTGTAATAGGGATCTGGGACCGAAAGCGTTCAGATTGGGACTGACCAATCGGTTGTTCGGTTGCCTTCCGGCCCCGGATCCTTTCTCAGAGGCGCTGCATTCACGACAGCGTCAAGCGCGCGATTCAGAACCGTCGTTAAGCCTGCCGTCCGAGTGTTCCCCGGCTCCACAACCAGGTTGTTGGTGACGGAGAACACTATTTGCCTTTGATTAAGCGAAACAACGCCCATGGCTTTTTGTTGCAATCCGTTCATCGAGGGCAGAGAATAGCCCGAGGTCGATCACCAAGTCATAAACAAGAGGTTCAAGTTCGGTTAAATATAGGTTCGAAGATGTCGATCAAGACTGAAGAACCGACCATTTCCCACCTTTTCGGCTCGCCGAGAAGGAACGGCCGAGCGGCCACCGTTACACCGAGCCCATTTCAGAAGAAGCCGGCGAAAAAAGACCATACAAGTTTGGAGATAGCGGCCGGCTCATCCTGCACTCACCGCTGCCTCCAAGAGAGAACGAGAAAGGATGGAAATGAAGGATGAGCGAATCAAAGCGTCAGCGATGAGGGCTTTGGGAGGCATAACTGCAGCCTTGCTGGGCGTTGTGCTGGGCGTGATCCTTGGGATTGCGCTAACTGGTAGGCACGGCGCCAATTCAGGCGATGCCGAAGCGGCCACCGGAAATTCGTTCCCGAAGAAGCTGGCTAATCTCTCGGCGACCCACCCAATTCATGGAAAGAGATTTGAAGCGTCGGGGGCAGTTGCGGTGCCCAACGCGAACGGCATTCTGTTTATCGACGACTCCGAGC
>DATMCM010000696.1:0-5746 GCA_035558335.1 Blastocatellia bacterium
ATCAAGTCGTGAACAGAGATGGTTTGATAGATCGTGCGAAGTTCGTGGAATCCGTCCACGCGCCTGAACAGTACATCGAGCGTCCAGTTGATTTTTGCGTAGGATCGAAGGTGAATAGAAGAAGGCATGAAGTTAGAGGTCGTATTCCACGCGCTCTGACTGCCGGGCAAGTTACTAACGGATTACCGCCTTAGAAATATCTCAGTGAAGTAAACCGTTCCGTTCGAGCTTATCCAAACTCCGATCGCGGAATGCGTGAAGGCCGCCTCGAGCAGGTTGCGTTTGTGTGGCTCGCTCTCCATCCAGCCGCGCAAGCTCGCGGCTACGGGATTAGTGTAGCCGGTCGAGTACGCCAGGTTCTCTCCAACCATCCGCCACTCGATTCCAGCCAGATCCACTCGCTGGCGAACTGTTCGCCCTTCCGGGTCCTCGTGCGCGAAAAACCTCTCCTGTGCCATCCTCCGGCTGTACGCTCGCGCAACCTCGAGCAACTCTTCATCAAAGGCGAGCCGCGAGAGCCCATACGACTGCCGCAAACGATTAACCTCGCCGAGACACTTCTCTTCGATCGCGGCGATCTCGCGCATCGTGTGATTGGGCGGCAGGTCACTTGCGTCATCATCCGCCGCCGTTCGGCTCGAATTTCGGGGTTCGGCCGCGCGGTCGTGTCTTGTCCCAAGCTGCCCAGAACGTTGTTGGTAAGGCGCGCGAAGAGGTTCCGTGCAGTAAGCCGAACGGGTAGGTAGCGCCAGCAGCGCGACGGCGAGAATGAGAAGCGGGCTGAGCTTGCTTCGCATACTTGTTATCTCTTTCGAGTCTCCAGGTTTCCAGGGTCAGCGTCGATCACGCACGCGCTGTGTAACTCGAACACATCCCTGGAACGCCGAACCGCGACGCTATTTCTTCTCCAGCTTTTCTTTGATCTTCTTGGTCTCATCGGGCTCGGTTGACATCTTGAGCGCCTCTTCCCACTTGGCTCGCGCCTTTTCAATCTGGCCTTGCTTCTTGTAAACGTCACCCAGGTGATCACGTATCGTAGCCGACCTCTGCTGGTAAACGACCGCCTGTTCGAGATACTTCAGCGCTTCGGCGGTTCTGCCTTGTTTGAACAAAAGCCAGCCGAGCGAATCGAGAAACGACCCGTTGGTAGGTTCGATGTTCACCGCCCGCCTGATCAACGCCTCGGCCTCCGACAAGCGCTCGTTGCGATCGGCGAGGAAGTAACCCAGGTTGTTCAACACAGTCGCATTGTCCGGGTCGATCTCGAGGACTTTCCGCAGCGTTGCTTCGGACTCCTTGTACTTCTTCTGACGATCCTGAACGCTGGCGAGGCTGACAAGCGGAAGGATGTCGTTGGGATCCAGGCTGATAGCTTTGCGCACGCTTTCTTCCGCCTGCTTGACCTGGTTTGCGTCAAGCTGCACGCTCGACCAGAACAGGTACACCTCGGCGTCTTCGGGTTTGTTCGCGACGAGCGCCTTCATGATCTCATCGGCGGTAGCGATATCGCCGAGCTTGCCGGCCGCCTGCGCGCGATAAAGCTTGAACGAGCGCTCATCGGGAAAGCGCTTGGCCGCGGTGGTAGCCATTTCGAACGCCTCTTTGTTCTTGCCTTCGTCAATCAACGTGCTGATGATGAGCTGGTCCGCGCGCGGCTCGGTCGGACCAAGCACCTTTTTCATCCGATCGAACGTTGCCTGCATCTGGTCGTTCCGCCCCGCCAGCCGTTGAGCGAACGCGATTCGCTGCAGCACAACCCCCGCCGCCTGCTTGTCCTGCTCGCGATTGTTGACCGTACCGTCGGGGTTGACGATCGACGCGAGCGCGTCTTCGTAAGTCGAGATCGCCTTGTCGAACTGAAGCATCTCCTCGTAGGTCTCGCCCAACGAGTAAACGAGCGGCAAGCTATCCGAAACGTCCTGCCCCTTCAGCGCGCCCTCCAGCGTTCGCACCGCCTCCTCGCGTTTGCCCGCTCGTCGCTGTCCATCGACCTTGAGCCTGATCGCGGTCAGATAGGCAGGATGATCCTTCCGTACATTCTTTATTACCGGATCCAGAAGCTTGTCCGCTTCTTCGTATCGGCCCGCGAACACCAGTGCTTCGGCGTAGTCGAACAGCAGCGGCGAATTGATCGTCACTTCCGTGCTGCCATCGTCATCCTTGTCGTTCTTATCGCTCTTGTCTTCGCCGGAGGCCTTCGACTCCACCGTCTTTTTGTCCGGCTTCGTCGCGACATCCTTTACGCCCATCGCTTTCTTGTAGATCTCCAGCGCTTCTTGCGTGCGCCCTATCCGCAGAAGCGATTTCGCCAGCAGCCGTGCGTACTCCGGCTGCTTTGGCTCGACGTCATAAGCCTTTCGCGCCGCGGCTGCCGCCTCGCGAAACTTGTTCTTTTGGAAGTAAAGCTGCGCGAGTTGATAGTGGGCCTTGTCGGAAGACGAGTTTCCTTCGGAGACGCGCTTGAAGGCATCCAGCGCCTTGTCCGGCTCTTCGAGCGTCCAGTAAAGCGAGCCGATCACTGCGAGGGCGGGCATCTCCTGCTCGCCGAGGTCGATCTTTGCGTTGGGATCGAGCCGCACGACCTCTTCAAGCTCTTTGATGGCGGCGCGCGCTTTCTCCTTCACCGTGGTCGATCCGACGAAGCTCTGTGCCAGGTAGACTCGGGCAAGCAGCTTTCGCACTTCAACGTTGTCGGGAGCAAGCTTCATCGCCTCCCGCGCCTGCGCTTCGGCGTCGATCACGTTGCGGTTCTTCAGATAGAGAGATCCAAACCCGACCCGAAGCTCGACGGACTGAGGGTCGAGTTCGACCGCTTCCTTATAAGCCGACACCGCTCCCGGGTAGTTCCCGGCCTCTTCAAGCCTCTTGGCTTCGAGGTACTTGCTCAATGCCTGCGGTCGCTTGTCTGAGCCTTGCCCGTCCTTTTTCTCTTGCTTGGCTCCGTCTTGCGGCTGGGCAGTCACTCGAGCTGTGCTCTGCGCAACCGCAGCTCCCACAAGTGCGAGCGCTATTACCAGCGCGCCGATTATGACAATTCTGTTCTTTATCAAAGCTGCTTCCTTTCTAATCCTGAACCTTGGTAGTTACACGCTTCCGGTCTCCGCCGGTTCTTCACTTTACTTTATCTCAACTGCGTACGTTTTGCTCGAAATACTCGACGGCTTGCTGCCAGGCTCTCAATCGCGGAAAGTTGTAAACCGAAACCGCCAGCGCCACTACGCCGAGCCTTATAACGTGGGTCAAGTCGCCGCTCAACAAGCTGAGCAGCAGTCCGAGCAATCCAACCACCTCAACGAGCGCGCCTGAGATGGTTGTCGTGGTCACGAGATGCCCGATCAGCCCTGCGATTCCGCGACGCTGTGCGACCGATTCGAGTCTCGGCCCCTGCATCTGTACGCGCCTGAACGCCAGCGATCCGAGAGCGAACATTGCCGCCGCACCGTAGAACGGAATCAGCAACTGGTCTTGCGGAACGGGGGACCTCGATCGCAGCAATATCAGCCCAATAACGATGTAAAGAACGATGCCGACGGTCAACGCCATCGCGATCGTCATCGCGGTGCGATACGCCGCTGCCACCCGGGTCCCGCCCGTGGGTTGAGCTGGATTGAAGATCACTCGTCTCCAGCCCCCTTCACCAACAGGCCGTTCTTGATTTCGATCTCGTCGCCGGTGCCAGGCTTACCGTCCGGGCCGCGGCTCGCAAGGCGATAGCCGGACGATGTGCCTTTGTATTCAAACTCATGGGACCAGGCATCGAGCCGAATAACCGAGGGCAAATATCGAGGTGAAAGAAGATCGATCAGTTCTATGCAGTTCCCGGCCGCGACGTAGTGGCCCTGCTCGCGCTTGAAGGCTTCAAGCGCGGTGGCTATCGCGCGAAGGTCGGCTGTGGTTCGAAGCGCTTTCTCCTTGCGAACCGCTGTCTGAATCAGCTCGAAGGATTCCCATCGGCGATCGCCCGTCCTGACCTCGACCGCTTTCCATTTGCCGTCCTTGTCCTGCTTTAGGTGAAATGTTGAATCGATGGTTGCTTCGACCGTTGCGTCTCCCCCGACCGGAGTGCCGATGCTCTTGATCCTCACGCCGTCAGGGTTTTCAAATCCGAGACCTTCGGCGATTGCCTTTCGCGCCTCACGCGCGCCCAACTCGCGAGCGTACGCGGCAACCCAAATCAATGAGACTGCCGACGCGGCGATCATCAGCGCTCGCAGCATGGATTTCATGATTGTTCCTCCGGCGCGGCACGGGAGCTTAGCTGAGGATCAGCTTCAATCGATAGTAACAAAGGGGTCTTTCCGTTGGCAACAGTATGAAACTCCAACGCGATCAGTCGGATACTGTACCGTCGACCCGGCTAGGTCATCCGGGGAAAGTAGTAATTGCGTCCATCCTGACAAGGGAGTATGCTTCGGCCACTTTTGGAACCTTTCAAACACTCTTGGCGCCACGGAGGCGATCATGGAAAACGAAACAAAGGTATCACCGGACACAAGCTCCACTGCTTCTGAGAGTGGGGCAGAAGAAAAGCCATCGGCGGCTACAAGCCCCACTGCCGGTGGGAAAGCAGAAGGGGAAAAGACCCTCTGGAGTAAGCTGGAGTCAGTGCTACCGTTAATTGGCTGGGGATTGTTTATGCTTGGCATAGGGCTGTCGATTCTCTGGCCGAATATCCCGTTCTCCAGCCGCACAAAATGGATCGCCATTCTGATATTGCTTTTTTTCTTGATACTCGTCGTTATCTCAATTATTGGTAGGAAACAGAAGGTCTTCAGAGTAATAGGCAATGCGATTATCGTCGGGCTCATAGTGATCGGCGCTGGCATTTGCTCGATCCTGCTCACTGCGGATAACCAAACACAGATTTTCAAGATTTTCGTGGTCCTATACTTTTCCTTACTTCCTCCCTGGCTGTACCTGCAATTCATTTCGACCAAAGGCCAGACTCTTTGGGACGAGTATGTGCTGAATCTCTTCCGACTGGACATCGATAAACATGCAAACCTACCGGAGCCGCCTAGGCGCTCCGCGTTTTATGACGATTGGCTGAAAGCAACCGCTGATCGCGGCAGAGACAGCAAGCAGGAAAAAAGCATCTACAGGAAGAAATACGAGAGCCTGTTTGGGCTCGTTCCCGACACGCCGGGCGATGGTTCGTCGATGTTCCGCGGCGAGAATCTATGGCCGGTAGCGATAAGCACGACGATCATATCAATCGGCTGGGTGCTGGTGGTCAAACCGGAACCCCTCTTCAACATTTCGCTTCTACCTGAAGGCTTTCAGCCATCGGGGGTCCCTCGCATCCCGTCCGAGGCCTTTCGCTTCGCATTCCTGGGAGCCTACTTCTACCTCTTGCAGATGCTCGTTCGCCGATACTTCCAGAACGACCTGAAGACGAGCGCCTATGTCAATGCGACCATGCGGATCATCATCTCAGTCCTGCTGGTGTGGACTCTCGATGCGCTCTTCGATGGTAGCATTACGCAAGCGCAGAGGTCGGCAGGCGCATTTGTGATTGGTGTCTTTCCTCAAGTTGGCTGGCAGGCAATTCAAGCGTTGATCAAGCTGCCGCTGAAACCACTGGTGCCAAGCTTGAGCCAGAAGTATCCGCTCAGCGGTTTGGATGGATTGAACTCGTGGTACGAATCCAGGCTTCTCGAAGAGGGGATTGAAGACATGCAGAACCTTGCCACCGCAAACCTTGTTGACGTCATGCTGAACACTCGCATTCCAATCGAGCGCCTGG
>DATMCM010000697.1:0-18532 GCA_035558335.1 Blastocatellia bacterium
CGGCGCACTCAAGTCACCGTAGAAAGCGAGTATGTTTTGCCGCAGCTCCGGCGTCACATTCTCGAATTTGTTTTTCGCCAGCCGCTTCAACAACGCGGCATAAGTCTCGTCAGCCAGTTTGTACTCGCCCGCCCGCGTCGGCTCTCCCGTGTCAAAGTCCATGTTTTGCAGGTTCAGCCTGCCCATTCCGGCTTGACCAAGCAAAGCGCGATAGCGGCTGAGTGTTTCGTCAAAGCTCGCCAGGAACATTCGTTTAGCCTCGGGCGTTGGCACCTTAAACGCGAGCGCGCGGAAAGGCCCGACCTTCGGCACAACCCGGAAGAATAACGCAAGCGTTTTATCAAAGGCTCCCGGCTTTTCGTACGCATTGCTCCATTCCTTCTCGTAGTCTGCGCGAGATAGCTGATAGGTAAACTTGTCGCGAGTCATGCCTGGAGTCGTTTTCTCGATCTCATCTTTTTTTGTTTCCCATGCCACCTTCGTCATCGCCGGAATCACCGTGCTGACTGCCCTGCGAAACGTCCCGATAGCGAGATCAAGGTCAGCAAAGACATCTTTGAGGTCGAGTCCATACGTTCTCCGGAAAGCCCGCTCGAGCACCGGCTTTGAGACCTTGAAACCAATGAAATCGTGGTAGGACTCGGGCGCGTAACGGCCGCGGGCCAGTTGCACCACATCGAATCCGAACTCGGTTTTGAGATGAGCCGCCGGATCTTCGACGTAGGTCACCCTGTCGCCATAACGTGCGCGAAGCTTCGGATACATGACCGGTACGGCGCGATTCACCGCGACCGAGTGACCCAGATTGTCCGCGGCATAATGGGCAAGCGCGCCAAGAGCGAAACCGTATTCGTTGAGATCCTGCGCTTCCAGAAGCAGAGCTTCGATGAAATCACCACTTCTCGCATAGTGTACAGCGTCGGTGAAGAACTTGTTCCCTAGCGGATAGTAACCCATGTCCTGGATGATGGAGCCGCCATAAGCGTAAGCATGCGCTTCCCGCAGTTGGTCATTCGTAGCTTGCGGGAATCGTTCTAGCAGAATCGGTTGGATCGAATCCTTCCACGACTGGTCTACTATTGCTTCGTGGGTCAACACCGAATAACCCCGGGTGACCTGAGTCATTGCAACTACGACGACTATCAATGCCGCCAACCGTGCGATATTCTTAACTGCTGAACTTTTCATGTTGAGTCCCCTCGTGATGGGTGTATCGTTGGGGGCCATTCCTCGTCTCGAACAAGGACATAAAGCGCCCGACGCGGCCGTCGATCAGACATAGGCAATTGAGATACCTGTCGGTGCTCGCTCGCCTGCCGCTTGTGCCGATGTTAACCTGTGGAACCCTGACTGGTGCTTTCGAAGCGATCCTCATTCAAGATGTTGGCCAGTCTGCTACGCCGGGAGGTGCAATGTACTTCAAACAGTTTTACCTCGGATGCCTCGCGCACGCATCGTACCTGATCGGGTCCGACGGCGAGGCCGCCGTTGTTGATCCCCAACGCGACGTCGATCAATACATAGCCGAAGCAGCGGCCCTGGGATTCAAGATCAAACACGTCATCGAGACTCATGTTCACGCTGATTTCGTAAGCGGGCATCGCGAGCTTGCGGCGCGCACCGGCGCCGATATCGTTTTCGGGCGCGAGGCCGGCGCGACTTTTCCACATCGAGAGGTCCATGACGGCGAAGAGATTCGGCTCGGACGGGTGACGCTGCGTTTTCTCGAGACACCCGGGCACACACCGGAGAGCATCTCGATTCTAGTTACCGATAACGAAGTCTCGACTCAACCTCAAAAAGTTCTGACCGGTGATGCGCTGTTTATCGGTGACGTTGGCAGACCCGATCTGGCAGGAGGGCGCGGCTACACGGCCGAGCAGATGGCGGCGATGCTCTATGACAGCTTGCACCAAAAGCTGATGAAGCTGGATGACGCGGTTGAAGTTTATCCCGCGCACGGGGCGGGCTCGATGTGCGGGCGCAACATCTCCAAGGAAACCTCATCGACGATCGGCGAGCAGCGGCGTTTCAACTACGCGCTCAAGCCGATGTCGAAGGACGACTTCGTCCGGATGATGACCGTCGACTTGCCCGAGGCGCCTGCCTATTTCCCGCGCGACGCTGAGATCAACCGCACAGGGTCGATGGCTCTCGAGGAGTTGCCGCGGCTGGAAGAGCTTTCGCCTGAAGAGTTCAACGCGCGTAGCAGCCAGGGCCGCTTGGTCCTCGACGTACGCACTTCGGCGGCATTCGGCAACGCTCACGTTCCCGGCGCGCTGAACATCGGACTGAGCGGTCAGTTCGCAACATGGTGCGGGACCCTGATCGCCCCCGGCACACCAATCATTCTGGTGGCCGATAACTTAACAGAAGTCGATGAAGCGGTGACGCGGCTTGCGCGGGTCGGGATCGAAACCGTGGTGGGCTATCTGGGCGGAGGAATGCAGGCTTGGGATAAAGCTGGTCTCCCGATGGAAGCGATTGCGCAGATGCCAGTGGATGAGCTTCACTCTCGCTTGGCTGAAGACGCCGATCTACAATTGATCGACGTGCGACGCCCCGGCGAGTACAACAACGGCCACGCGCCGGGCGCGATCAACTTGACGCTGGCGCGTATCGATCAGACAGCCTCCCAGCTCGACGCGGCGCGGCCGACCGCGGTGATCTGCCAGAGCGGTTATCGCTCTAGCGCGGCGACCGGGATTCTTGCGAGCCGAGGCTTCAAGGAGGTGTTCAATGTTGTCGGCGGAACCAGCGCGTGGATCAGCGCAGGGTACGGCGTGGAGCCGGCAGCACGAAATGAGTAGTTGAACGGTCGCTTGGATATTCCTGCCACCCGCGTGTTCGGCCACAGAGCTCATGCGAGTCAAACAGTGATTGGTTTGATAGAGCTTGCCGGGGCAAATCGCCGGTGGCGCCTTGATTTCAACGGCGCGCTGATTCGAACTTAAACGGCAATACGTCGGGCACAACGCTTACCTCGGTGGTGAACTTGAACGGATACTTCCCGCCGCTGTCATACACAAGCTCAACAAAAAACGCCGTGAATCCCTTGGCCGGCTTGTCTACTCTCCCGATGTAGACGCCGGGCTTCTCTTCATTCAACACACTGCTGGTGTAGGCCTTTCCGATCGTGTCGACTCGAAAGTCCCGCGCGTTCGTGTTGGTGGCTTGCCACAAGTTCACTTCGCGTGGCTTGTCTTTCACCGTGACTACGAGCGACCCGTCCTTTTCTTTCTTCCATGAAAACTGCGGTCGGGATTTGCCGGTTAGAACCGCTTGATAGTAGGCCAGCAAGCTCTCGCGCGCGTCCGAGCCCGCAAGATTGTGTTTCGCGTTGGGGACGTAGCGCAGATACTTCTCGCCCTGAAGCTCGCCGAAGTAGAACTGCGAGTTGTCGGGGAGGAAGAACTGATCACCTGAGGCATTCACCAGATACTTCGGGATCTTGAGGCGATCGCGATTGCGATAGTTGTACGGGTCTTCGATGGCCAGGATGTATTGATACTCGGGGGTGCCGATTTTGTCCGGGAAGAGCTTGTGATTGACATAGTCGTTAAGCGCAGTCGAGAAGAAACCATAAGCCTCGTAGTGATGCCGGGTGATCGCTTCGGAGTTCAGCGCATCGATCACCGTCGGCATTATCGCGATCACTCGCTTGTCGACGACGCCGACAAGCCAGGTGGTCCAGCCGCGCTTTGAACCGCCGGAGACAACAAACTGATCGAGCTTGACGCGGCCACCGGCCTCGCTCGACATGAACTCCTGAATCGCGTCGAGCGCACGCACTCCGCTCTTGACCATCGCAAGCCTAACCAGCCACTCGTCGTCGTGAGTCGCCATCTGCTTCACCCGGCTGTAAGCGATCAAGTCGTCCTCGGATCGGCCTTTGTCTTTCGAGTCGGCGAAGAACAGCGGCTGGTTCGGGACCATCCCCAGCTCGGCTACCACGGTTCCGGTCTCGGTCGCGAAGCCAACCAGCCGCTCGTTGACCGTCGACGGTTGAGGATCGCGATTGCTCCCGCCTCCGATAAAAAGCAGTCCCTTGCTCGAAGTGACCTTGTCGGGTTTCAAGATAGTGAGCCAGTGCTTCCAGGCGGTTCGATCGACGTCGGAGGCGGTTCGCCAGGTCTGCGAGGTGAGATCGATAACGAACTCCTTATAACCTTGCCCGGCGATTGTGTTGACGAGCTTCCACGAGTAGCTCGGATCGGGTTTTGCAATGTACCGATCAAGCGCGGTCTCCTGCGCTAAAGCAATACCTTGCGTTGACAGCGTCCCAGCTACGCAGAGCAGCAGAGCCGCTCGCATCTTGAAATGACTTTGCAGTTTGATGTTCATCAGCGCCTCCTGTTCCGGCGTCGAAGATAGTTGTTGAGAGGCGGAAGTTCAAGTCGCACACGACACTGGTCTTTGGTGAACTTTGTTGCCCGATCTGCGGTAGTGTAGGTGTTGGTGTCTTGATATATCGAGGAAGCGCTGGCCACAAAGCCACCAGGACACAAAGCCGCGCAAAGAGAGCCTTAATGGACCTTAGTGCCTTGGAGTCTTTGTGGCAAGACCACCCTTCTCAACACGCTATTCACATCTGCCGCTTGACATGACCTGCCGGTCAGCTAAGTTTCTTACTATGAACCGGATGAATCAGGAGAGCCATATGAATCGATCGCGCGCCTGCTTGATGGTCCTAATTCTTGCTTTGTTTCTTGCGCGCCTGGCTTCGACCGGATTAGCAGGGCAAGCGCCGGCGCAAGACTATCTGGTCTATGTAGTCTGCGAGTCGGCCGACAAAATCGCGCTGATTCGGTTCGGTCCGCAAGGCGCTCGAGTCGATAAGCTCTTCGAAACCGGCTCGATGCCCAGCGATATCGACGGTCCCCACGGCATAGTAGTCTCGCCCGACAAACAGTTTTACTACGTATCGCTTGGTCACGGGCGCCCGTACGGTTCAGTTTGGAAATACTCGACAAAAGATAACACGGTGCTCGGCAAGGTTACGCTCGGGTTCTTTCCGGCGACTATGGATATTTCCAATGACGGAGGTCTGCTTTATGTCGTCAACTTCAATCTTCATGGTGATATGGTTCCGTCCTCGGTTTCGATCGTGGCTACCGAACCGATGCTCGAAATCGCCCGAGTTCCGACTTGCACAATGCCTCACGGCTCGCGCATAAACCCGCAGGGATCCAAACAGTATTCGGCCTGCATGATGGACGACCTGCTGGTTGAGATCGATGCGAACACGCTCAAGGTTTCTCGCCACTTCGTCGTGACAAAAGGAAGGGAGGCTGGGATGAACGGTTCGCCGGCAACGCATGGGATGAGCGCGAATCCTGTGCACGACACGGGCGGTCACGGGATGGAACCGCCCAAACCCGGGGACACTTCTTGCTCGCCGACTTGGGCCCAGCCATCAGCCGACGGCAGATTCGTCTTAGTGGCTTGCAACAAGTCCGATGAGATTGTTGAAATCGACGCTGCCAGCTGGAAGGTCACGAGGAGAATCGCCGCCCGACCCGGCGTCTACAATCTCGCTGTTACAAATGACGGCAAGCTTATCGCGACCAACAAGCGTGATCAGTCAGTCTCGGTCTACGATTTGAAGTCCGCCCGCGAGCTTGCGCGAATTCCCACCAAGCGCCGCGTAATTCACGGAGCAGCAGTCTCGCCCGACGACCGTTACGCGTTCATCTCGGTCGAAGGTATAGGGTCGGAGCCCGGAACGGTGGAGGTAATAGATCTGGCCTCTCTGAAAACGGTCGCGACCGTGGACCTGCCCGAACAAGCAGCCGGCATTGACTTCTTCAAGATGGAACCAGCCCGGTGAAGTTTAATATCCCGGCGCTGTGGTAGAACCCTTTTGCCTGGGCTTTCCGATCTTAACGATCCATATCCCCGAGTTGATATCGTTGAAGTAGATCAAGTCGCCGTGCGGCTGAGCTCCCCAGGTAAACGGCAGATTGGATCTAAACCCATCGGGATCCCCGGTCCAGAGCCGCCCGATCTCGCGGCCTTGCCGGTACAGATCCCCTCTCAACTCACCCGACACATCTACCACGCGAGCGCCGCCCGAGTAGTAGCCCATGCTCAAGACATCGTCCTTGACCCAGACGTTATGCGCGCCGCCTTCGGGTACGCTGTAGTCTGCGACTTCTCGGGGATGATTGATATCGCTTACTTCCACCACGTGGACGATTCCGCGCACTGGTATCCGGTTCTTCGCCTGGATATCGAATACCGCCGGGAACACCTCATCGCCGACAAAGACATAGTTCTTGTAGCGAAACACCGCGTGCGCGCCGGCCAGCCACCCGTCGCCGTACAGCTCGTGATAATTCATTCGAAGCTGGCTCACTAACTGAGGCTTCTCCGGACTCCCGCCCTTGATGCCATTGCCGACGTCCAGAATCACCAGTCCGTCTCTCCAATAAGCCAGATAGGCCAACCCATCCTTCACCTGAACGTCATGAAGATATCGGCCGGCGGTAGACTCTTCGCCATCGGCGCCCCTGATCTTTCGCACCAGCTCACTCTCGACTTGCCAGCGCGCCACTTCCCTCGGGTTTTTCACGTCTTGAAAATCGATAACGCGCATAGAGCCCGTTGCGTCGTCGGTAAGATAAACATAATGACTATCGACGAAGGCGCTATGGACGCCACCGGTTACCGTAGCGGTATAGTCTGAAATGACTTTGGGGTGCGCGGGATCGGAGGTATCGAGGAATACGATTCCATTCTTGCGACTCGACGCGCCTTCGCGAGTTAGCACCGCGATCTTGCCGTCCGCAGTCGTGCTTATGTCGTTGGTGTGCCGAGCATCGACCTTCACCGTGTCCGTCAGCTTCGGGTGAGCCGGATCCGAGACGTCGTAGATCATCAGCTTGTCGGATATCGTCGACACATAAGCAAAGTTCCCGATGATCCATTGTTCCGCCGTCTGAAACTCTTTGAGTGGCGCTCGGCCAACCACTTCCAATTCGCGCTCCGCGTTTCGCGGTGTCACAATCACTGAAGCCAGCGCCTGGCGATCGCCAACAGACGCGCTCACGACATACGCGCCGGGTCTTTCGGCCACGAACGCGCCGTCAGGCTCAACCATCGCGCTTTCCCCGCTTACCGCCCAGCGCACCTCACAACTATTGATCGCCTTGCCGGCGGCGTCGGCCGCGCTGATGGAGAAACGCACAACATCTCCGGTCCGGGCATTCGCGGAGCTCGGTTCAACCCTGAGCGCCTTGACCGGGTTGGCGGTTACTTCGACCGCCATCTTCGCGCTGCCTCGCTCACAGATCGCTGTGATGTTCGCTTTGCCGGGTTTCAATCCGATGACCAGACCAGCCGCATCAACCGAGGCTGTCGAAGGATTGTCTGTGGACCATGAGATCGCGACGTCGGCCCGCGGATTACCCATTGCAGTGCGAGCGATCGCGTTAGGCCTCATGGCGCCGCCCACCACGACTTGATTCTTCGAAGGCAAATCGATGGTGGTTACTGGTGCGGGCTTGACTCTGATTCGCACCGTGCCAACCTTGCCTGCGACCACTGCCCCTATCTGCGCCTCGCCGGGATTGAAGAACGAGATGTTCCCCGAATTGTCGGCAGCAGCTACGTCGAACGGGGCTGCGAACCAGACCGCCGGCGTGACGTCGATCGTCTTACCCGACTCGTCCTTACCGACAGCGGTCAGTTTCAACTGCTGGCCGACCTCGACTTCTGCGACACGAGGCGTGACCTCGACGGTTTTTACTGGCGCCGATTCGGTCTTCACCGGCACGGACTGTTGCCGTGCGAAAGCGCCTGTAGCGACCACGACGATGACACAAAGAACCTTTAGCTTCACGAGCGCACCTCCAGACGATTGTTCGAGTTTGAGGATTCTATTCTTCGAAAGAAGCTTGTGCAATCGACAGTGCGAAGGTTTCGTTTTCGAATCACACTAATTGCGAATTGACCCAAGAGAAAGGTGCGGGGAAGTCCCACAAGCTCAGTCCAATCACATAGAGCTCGAGTGCGACGTTGAACACCGCCGAACAGGTGACTCTGCGAAACCGGAAACATCGCACGCTACGCCGCTTGACGCCCTGAACCGCAGTGATAGAATGCCGCCAATTCAAGGCTCAATAAACGACGGTACAAGTCCGGGCTATCGCTAAAACCTGTGCGATGGAGGTTCGAAATGGGAAAGATCAACAACGTCCGGGTGATCCTCGGCGGTTTGCTGGCGGGTTTGATCATCGACATCGGCGAGTTCGTGTTGAACGGAGTGATCTTGCAAAAGGACTTTGAGGCCGCCATGGCAGACCTCCGCAAGCCCCCAGTCGGTGGCTCAGCGATCGCGGTCTTCCTCGCGCTGGGGTTCTTGCTGGGTATAGCGATCGTCTGGATCTACGCAGCGATTCGGCCACGCTTTGGCCCAGGTCCCAAGACAGCGCTCTGCGCCGGCTCAATAGCCTGGGCACTAGCCTACTTTTATCCCACCGCTGGTCAATCGCAGTTGGGCATCTTTCCCAACCGGCTACTACTGATCGGCACGGTTTGGGGTTTGGTCGAGCTATGCATTGCGGCAGTGGCAGGCGCCTGGGTCTATAAAGAAGACTAGTATTCTCACGCAGTAACTTGCACTACGAGCTAGCCGCGGGTTGAGGTTCTGCGGAGTCGAAGGGAATACTCGTTAGCCGCGCTAGGTTCCCCGCGCAGAATGCTGGGAGGCTGCGCTCTCAGATTCGGTCGAGCTTACGCGGTTTGGCGCGGACGGCAAGTAGCCCTTCGTGTTTGAGCGCCAATCAGACAGTCTATCTTCTGAATGTGTCCGCGAATTGCGCAAGTCATTGCCATGCGAGCCACGTTGCTTGAACCAAAAAGGAGACAACCGTGACGCGAAGTTGCCAGTCGCTCGTCGTAATCTTGTTTGGAGGGTTGGCATCCCTGGCCGCGTCGCCGCAAGGCGACGCGATTGCTAAGCTCGGTGCGGCCGAAATCGAGCATGGCAGGCAAATGTTTGTCAGCCACTGTGCGCTATGTCACGGCATCGAAGGGTCGGGCGGAAGAGGGCCAAGCTTGAATCACCCCACGCTTCACCGAGTGACCGATGACAGGGCACTGTTCAGCTTGATCCAGAACGGCGCGGAGGGATCTGAGATGCCAGGCGCGTGGTGGTTGAGCGAGCGCGAAGTGTGGCAAATCGCCGGCTACGTGCGGTCGCTCGGACGTACCGCGGCAGTCAAGCTTCCCGGGGACGTTGACAAGGGCAAGCGGCTTTACGAATCGAAGGGAGGCTGCGCGGCGTGTCACATCGTGCGCGGCCGCGGCGGCGTGCTTGGACCGGAGCTGACCGACGTGGGCGCGCGGCGAAGCGCCGCCTACCTGCGCGAAGCCTTGGTCGAGCCCGGCAAATCGGCGCCCGAGGGCTTTCTTGTTGTGCGCGTGACAACACGAGACGGCAAGAAGCTCTGGGGCCTGCGTGTCAACGAGGACTCGTTCACGATTCAGCTTCGCGACTCGAGCGGCGGCTTTCTTTCATTTCGCAAGCTCGATCTCGCCGAGATAAACAAGGATTTCAATGCGGCGCTGATGCCAAACTATCGCGACGCGTTCAATGCATCCGAGATGGACGACCTGGTCGCTTACCTTGCCAGCTTGCGAGGCGAACAATGAAAATCACACGATTCGTCGTCGTCGTCATCAGTCTCTTTGCGGTCAATGCGCCGGCTCAAGTTCAATACAAGCGAATCGTCAACGCTTCGAGCGAGCCCGGCAACTGGTTGACCTACTCAGGCAACTATCAGGCTCATCGCTTTTCGCCGCTCAACCAAATAACACCCGCAAATACGTCTCAACTCAAGCTCGCCTGGGTCTATCAGATAAGCGGCCGCGGCAGGTTCGAAACATCGCCGATCGTGGTCGATGGAGTCATGTATGTAACCGAACCGCCGACTAAAGTTACTGCGCTCGATGTGCGCACCGGCCGCTCGCTTTGGAGCTGGCAACGCCCGATGCCACTCTTGCTAAAGACGATCGGCTTTGGCCCGACGAATCGCGGTGTGGCGATTCTGGACGACACGGTTTACGTCGGAACGCTAGATGGTCATCTGATTGCGCTCGATGCGAAGTCGGGTGCGGTTCGTTGGGACGCTTCAGTTGCCGATAACAACACCGGCCACGCAATTACAGCGGCGCCGCTTGCGATTGACGGCAAGATAATAGTTGGCATAAGCGGAGGCGAAGCCGGCATCAGAGGATTCCTGGACGCTTACGACGCAAAGACCGGCAAGCTCACGTGGCGATTTTGGACGATCCCCGGTCCGGGCGAGCCCGGTCACGAAACCTGGAGCGGCGATGCGTGGAAGACGGGCGGAGCCCCGACGTGGGTGACAGGTTCATACGATCCCGATCTGAATTTGATCTACTGGGGTACCGGCAATCCCGGACCCGATTGGAACGGCGACCCGCGTCCCGGAGATAATCTCTACAGTTGTTCGCTGCTTGCGATCAACGCCTCGACTGGAAAGCTCAAATGGCATTTCCAATTCACTCCGCACGACGTTCACGATTGGGATGCTACAGAGATCCCGGTATTACTGGACGCGATCGTAGAAGGGCGCACTCGCAGGCTTGTTGCGATGGCTAATCGAAACGCGTTCTATTACTTGCTCGACCGCGAAACGGGTGAATTTGTCCTCGGCACTACTTACGCGAAACAGACTTGGGCAAAGGGGCTTGATGTGAGGGGCAGGCCCATCGTGTTACCGAACACCGAGCCCACGGTTGAAGGGAACCTCATCTATCCGAGCCTGCAAGGCGCGACCAACTGGTTCAGCCCTTCGTACAACCCGCAGGCGAAGTTGTTCTACGTCGCAGTGCGCGAGATGGGGGCGTATTACTATAAGGGCGGGGCCGAGTACAAGCCGGGAATGTTCTTTGCGGGAGGTGGAGAGCGCGCGCTTGATGGCGACAAGGCCTGGGGCGCGATTCGTGCGCTCGAGGTCGAAACAGGTAAGATGAAGTGGGAGTTTCGGCTTCAGTCGCCGCCCTGGTCGGGCGTGTTGGCGACGGCAGGCGGGATAATGTTCGGCGGTTCAAACGAGGGCAACTTCTACGCGTTGGACGCGATGTCCGGCAAGCCGCTGTGGGACTTTCAGACGGGTGGCCCGATGGCTTCGAACCCGGTCAGCTTTTCGATTGAAGGCAAGCAGTACGTCGCGATGGCTTCGGGGCACGCGCTATTTGTATTCGGCTTGCCGTAGACGGCGAGTGCAACCTCGAGGCTCCATGGTTTTCGCGACTTCCCGTCGTCGCGTTTGTCCGTCGCCAAGACGCAAAGCATCAAGGTTCAGGAGAGATCATGAAACGCACGCTAGTCACGCTGATTACTCTGCTCACACTTGCCACGGCGCTTCTCGGAATCGTTCGTTCTGCCGGCCAACCACAAGCCAGCGCAAGCGACACACCGACGGCCGAACAATGGGAGTACCTCGTTGTCGCGGGTGGAACGGTTAACCTGAACCCGTCCGACAGCGCGACGCTCCGCAAGTCGCCGACCGGCGCGTTCACCCGCGAGGCGTTTCCACTCGAGCAAAACATGGATAAGCTCGGCGCTAAGGGGTGGGAGTTGGTTTCGGTCTCCGGCTCACCCGCAGATCCAATCTTTTATTTCAAGCGCCGAAAGTAGATGAATGCAGGTCATACCGGCAATCGATCTCAAGGGCGGTCTTTGCGTCCGGCTCACGGAAGGACGCGCAGAAAGCGTCAAGGTTTATGACCGCGATCCCATCGAAGTCGCTTGCGGCTATGAGCGCGCGGGCGCGCGGCGCATTCACGTCGTCGATTTGGATCGCGCGTTTTTGCATGCATCTTCGGGCAATCAAGAAACTATTCGCCGCATCGCTACAGAAGTCGACATCCCCATCGAAGTAGGTGGGGGCCTGCGGTCACTCGAAGACATCCGTGTCCTGTTGCGCAGCGGCGGTGCCAGGTTTGCGATCGTGGGAACGCTTGCGGTCGAGCAACCCGCCGTGCTCGTTCAAGCGATCGCCGAGTTCGGGGAATCGATTATCGTCGGCATCGACGCGCGAGGGCGCGAGGTCGCAACGCGCGGGTGGACTGACGCTGCACGGATGGACGCATTCGAGCTTGCACGGAGGGTGGCAGACGCAGGCGCGAAGCGGATCATCTACACCGACATCGGCCGTGACGGGCGGCTCGAAGGGCCAAACTTCGAACTGACCTGCGAGCTTGCGCTCAGGTCGGGCTTGAAGATCACGGCTTCAGGCGGTGTATCGTCGCTTGAAGACATCGAGCGGATGTGCGAGCTTGAAGCGGATGGCGTGGACTCGGTGATCGTCGGCAAAGCGCTTTATGAAGGGCGCTTCACGCTCGAGGAAGCCATAGCCGCCGCTTCAACGTCAACCAGCTAGTGATCCCCAATCGAATGTTGGCTAAACGAATCATTCCGTGCCTGGATGTAGACCGCGGGCGTGTCGTGAAAGGAATTCGCTTCCTTGACTTGATCGACGCGGGGGATCCCGTTGAGCAAGCTCGACGCTACGATCGCGAAGGAGCGGACGAGTTGGTGTTTCTCGATATCACCGCTTCTTCGGACAGTCGCGAGATCGTTCACGAGATGGTCCGACGCGTCGCGGATTCGGTCTTCATACCGTTCACGGTTGGCGGTGGAATTCGCACCGTTGAAGATATGCGGACGATGCTGGCGTCGGGCGCTGACAAAGTCTCCATCAACACCGCCGCAATCAAGGACCCCGCAATCATCACCGAATGCGCTCGCGCGTTTGGCTCGCAAGCCGTCGTCGTCGCAATCGACGCCCGCCGCCGCTCTCAATCCGCAATGCGCGAATCGAAATCAGCGGTCTCGGCTTGGGAGGTCTACTCTCACGGCGGAAGAACGGCCACGG
Organism: Blastocatellia bacterium; assembly: GCA_035558335.1. GTDB lineage: Bacteria > Acidobacteriota > Blastocatellia > UBA7656 > UBA7656 > Onstottus_B. The sequence goes on from DATMCM010000697.1 coordinate 12,912, forward strand.
CGCTCGATGCGATCGAATGGGCACAAGAAGCTGAGACGCTTGGTGCGGGCGAGATCCTGCTGACCAGCATGGACCGCGACGGGACGAGAGATGGCTACGACATTGAGCTAACGAAAGCGATTTCAGACGCGGTGTCGATACCGGTGATTGCTTCCGGAGGCGCAGGTTCGCTCGAGCATTTGTATCACGCTCTGAACGACGGCGGAGCCTCAGCGGTGTTGGCGGCTTCGATATTTCACTTCGGCGAGTTCACCATTGCTCAAGCAAAAGAATATCTCCGCTCTCGACACTTGCCGATGAGATGAGCCGCGGATCAACGCAGACAAACGCAGATCAAATTGGCAACCAACGTCGGATTTGAGTCAGTCATCCTGCTTCACTGCTCAATCAGCCGTTGCTACGTTTCTCTGAAACTCGCTAGCCACGCAGACGACCGCATCAGACAAGAAGCTATCTGCGTTCATCTGCGTGAATCTGTGGCACTTTCCGGTCGTTATCAAAGGCCATGCGCTTGAACTGTGGCTTCACGCCGAAGTTAAGGAGGAGTCCAACCTCGATGTCGGTGGCTCGAAGATAATTCAGGAGTTGCGCTTCGTGAGCGGCTTCAATCGCACGAGCCGCTTTCAACTCGAGAATAACGGCGCCCTCCACCAATATGTCGGTCTTGAAATCCCCCACCATCCGCCCGCGAAACCATACCGGAGTCGGAACCCGCTGCGCCGCCTTTAAGCCGCTCTCTATCAACGCTATCGACATCGCGGCTTCGTAGACCGATTCCAAAAAGCCGTGCCCTAACTCGTTGTATACCTCATAGAAGACACCGATAATCTTCTGGGTTAGTTCTCGATGTTTGAATCCGCGCTTCTCCGCGTCGATCGGCCGGCCGTCGGACACATTCATAGGTCACCTCGATTGCCTAAGTGAGTCCGCGGCTGGCATTCTATGTTCGCAATTAACCGTAGGCAAGGAATATGAAGGATCCGTCAATTCATGAGTCGGTCCGCGGTGTGAAGTTCGACGAGCGGGGTCTCGTGCCGGTCATCGTTCAAGACGCCGACACCGGCGCAGTGCTGATGCTTGCCTATATGAACGGCGAGTCGCTGGCGAAAACCGTTAAGACCGGGGAGACCTGGTTCTGGAGCCGGTCGCGCCAATCGCTCTGGCACAAAGGCGAGACGTCGGGAAACACTCAACAGGTTGAGTCAATCATCGTTGACTGCGACGGCGATACCTTGCTGGTTAAGGTGCGTCCTCACGGACCTGCTTGTCACACCGGCACACAAAGCTGTTTTTTCACTCCGCTATCTTAGCCCTGGGTTTGCCCACCGCGAAGGCTATACAAATCCGCAGTGTGTACCTGCACCCCAAGCAGTTTGAGATAAGAGAAGAGCTGGTGCTTGTGATTGATCAGGTGCTCGAGATTGGCGAGCAGGAGGGTCAACACGGCTTCTCCTCGAGGCTCAAATACGGTGGGCACGGAACGCGCGAGGTCTTGATCGCGGAGGATCGCGAAGCCCTGCCTGATGTGATCAGCGTACTCTGCTATTCGACTCGACGCTTCTTCAATACCGCAGCAGTGATTGACTGGGAGCCCACGCAGCCGCGCAAAGTGGCTCATCCGTTCCGGACCGAGAGCGTAAAGCGTCGCGCAGAAACCCGCCATGCATTCCAGAAGATGACCCAGGAGATCGCAGACACGAAACGAATCCGGCTCCGGCTTCCATTCTAGTTTGTCACCCGCGACCAGCTTGATCAGGTGCTCGGTTCGCTCGATCTCTTCTTCGAGCTTCGAGAGTACGAGCGTTGTCAGTGTGCTTGATTCGCCCATCAGTGGTTGTTTGACACGCTCTCTTTGATCCCGCGCGCACTGATAATCAGCGATCCGCGCGCGCAAAAAAACGCAGACCGTCCAGCCTGCGTTTCCTTGTTTGGATTGCCACTCACCGAATCAGGCATCGAAATACATCTGAAACTCGAGGGGATGGGGGCGCATCCGCATAGGATCGACTTCTTTGGTTCGCTTGTAGCTGATCCACCGCTCGATCAGGTTCTCGGTAAACACGTCACCCTTCAGCATGAAGTCATGATCCGCTTCCAGCGCATCAAGCGCGCGGTCAAGCGAGCCGGGCAAGGTCGGCACGTCCTTCAGTTCTTCGGGAGAAAGATCGTAGATATCTTTATCCAGCGGCTCTCCCGGATCGATCCGGTTCTGGACCCCGTCCAATCCCGCCATCATCATCGCCGCGAACGCCAGATAAGGATTGCACGACGGGTCGGGAAAGCGAACTTCCAATCGCTTCGCGCCAGCCGACTGCGAGTACATCGGGATACGGATGGCTGCCGACCGATTGCGCCGCGAATAAGCCAGGTTCACCGGAGCCTCGTAGCCCGGCACCAGACGTTTGTAGCTGTTGGTCGTGGGCGCAGCAAGCGCCGCAATCGCAGCCGCGTGCTTCAAGATTCCGCCCGCGTAGTGCAAAGCCATTTCCGAAATACCGGCGTACTTATCACCCGCGAACAACGCCTTATCGCCCTTCCAGAAACTCTGATGGCAATGCATCCCGCTGCCGTTGTCGCCAAACATCGGCTTTGGCATGAACGTAGCCGCCTTACCGTAATAGTACGCCGTGTTTTTGACGATGTACTTGAACAGCATCACGTTGTCGGCGGTGCCCAACAACGTCGAGAATCGAAAGTCGATCTCGCATTGGCCCCCGCTCGCAACCTCGTGATGATGCATCTCAGGCTCTATGCCCACCTGCTGGAGGTTTTGCACGATGTCCGACCGCAGATCGTGCAGCGAATCGACCGGCGGCACCGGAACGTAGCCCTCCTTCGTGCGGACTCGATACCCAAGATTGCCTTCTTCCCGACCCGAGTTCCAGAGGCCTTCGGACGAGTCGAATCGATAGCCTGCGCTGTTGACCTCGTTGTGATAGCTGACGTTGTCGAAGATGAAGAACTCAGCCTCGGGACCGAAATAGCAATGGTCGGCAATTCCAGTGAACCGAAGATAACTCTCGGCTCGCTGGGCAACGGCGCGCGGGTCCATTTCGTAACCCTCTTTGGTCATCGGGTCGACCGCGTTGGCAAACAGACAGAGGGTCGGCTCTTCGAAGAACGGATCGACCCAGAACCGGCTCGCGTCGGGAATCAACAGCATGTCCGATTCATTGATCGAAGCCCACCCGCGAAGGCTCGACGCATCGAATCCGATTCCAGATTCAAAGCTGCCTTCGTTGAATTGGTTGATCGGCACCGTCACGTGATGCCAACCGCCAGGCAAGTCAGTGAACCTGATATCTACAAACTTTACCTGCTCATCGACCGCAAACTGCAGCACTCTCTTCGGATCCATTCGGGGCGTTCCTCCTAAAATATTATTGCGTTACCGCTAGATTGAAGACTCGACAGCATAATGGCCGTGCGGAAGCAGTGTCAAGGAAAGCGCCTCAAAAGGCGAATCTGAAATGTTATCGGTCAACTATCGCTAGCTTTATCGGCACTTCCAGACGTTTGCCGTCGTCGGTTTCGATTACCAACTTGCCTGCATAAGCTCCCGCCTTCGGGATCTGGACCAAATCGAATCGGGTTCGCAAGACGTAGTTGCTGCCCTCGACGATCGTTTCCAAGTCGACCTTCAGAAAAGTTAGCGTCGACGACGGCGGCTTAATGTGGAAAGAACCGACCAGCTTACGAATCCCCACGCGCCCGATCTTTTGCGTTCCGATTTTGAGGCTCGACAAAGCTATCTCGCCGAGGTCCAATTCTCGGGGCGTCACGATCAGATTCTCCGCGGGGACGTCGATCGCCAGGTTCACGGTCAGCTTGATCAAGGCTCCATTCGGGCCGGTGACGAGCAGCGGAAGCGCTCGGCTGATCGACGCGTCAACCGGTCCGACTTTGATGTCCAGCCAGTAGGTGTTTGAGTTCTTGTCGTAACGAAGCTTGCAGATATCTGGTGCGTCAGGGCCCAGCGCGAGAGTTGCCGGGCTCCCGGTCTCCGGCTTGAGCCTCAGCGTTATGTCGACCTTCTCGCCCCGCTCCAGCGTCACAGCCGGGCGCGATGTGGGCCACACATAAAACCCGGAGACGATATCTCCTGATTCGACGTCTGCGCTGGTAATGCGCTTGACGAATGCAGGGAGCGCTTTGACCGTTGCTGTCGCGGTCAACTTGATGATCGGGTGGCGCGGATCATTTGTCTGCAGCTCGTAGCTTTGCTCGACCGGACCGGATAATTCCTTAGTGTGAATCTTTATTCTGATCGTTCCAGACTGACCAGGCTGGATGACTTTGTCATACGAAAAGTCTGTATGCGTGCATCAGCTGGGTGCAGCGAGTCGTGACGCCACCGCCACAAGCCGGTACCGGAGCTCCGCACCATGCAAGCCGCCAATAGCAAGTGACGGCGAAGAATACGCTCCCGCTCGGGAGCTCGTCGCTCGCTGCATAAGCTCCAGCGGCGCAGTGCCCGCGTTGAGAATGTTGAACGGATAATTGAGCTCCTCGCCGGCAAATACATCGCCGTAGTCGCGACGGGTGACATCCATCACGACTTCCGGACGAGCCGGAGCAGCTTGCAGCGTGCCCTCGGCAGCGCCGGGAGACCCGCCCTTAGTTCGAGTCTCAACGGCAAGCGATACGACGGCACAGAACGAGAGCAGCGCCAACGCTAAGACTAGACGCGATGGTCTTGCGTTTAAGGCTCGTGGGAAACCTTGCGATCCACGTGAGTGATAATGTTCGGGCATAGCGAGGAAGAAGAATATTAGTTGGCGCTTGCAGGTATTTCAAGGAGGCGTGGCTCAAGGGTGCATGTAAAGTTTTCGCGCTCTAAACTGTTGGCCTGTCTCTCGTGCAGAAAGTGAACACTGATGCGAGACTCCGGTTCAAACAACCGCCGCGAGGATTTCACGCTTGCGGCGTCGCTCGGCTAGCAGAAAGACCGCGGCGCCAATGAGGTTGGCTGCTATAATCACCGTCGCTATCTTGGCGGCGAAGCCAAATCGGCTTTCGACTTTTATCACCGGCAAGATCGACAGCCCTACGTAGAGCAGGGTCATCAACAACCCCGACGCCGACGCAAGCTTCAGCCACAAGGGCGCGCGTGATGCGGTTCCTTTCAGCCCTACGAGCGGGATCGCGAACATCACCAGATAAGTCAGCGCGTAAAAGATTCCGCTCGCGTTCCACAGAAGTTGAAACGCTTCTTGCTCGCCCACTCCGATCAAGCCCACCAATCCCATCGCAAGCGTCATTGCCCCGATAAAGATGATCGAGTTCACCGGCGTTTTGCGCTTAGGGTGAAGACGCGAGAACCATTCCGGAAGCAGGCGGTCCCATCCGGCTACCATCGGCAATCGAGTGTTGCCTGCGAATTGAACACTGGACTGCGCGATGCGAATTCCAAGGAATGCGACGATTGCAACCGGCACAATCTGCGCCGCGACGCCCAGCTTGCTGAAGCCGATCCGCATCACCTGTGGAATCGGCCCAATCAGATCGATGTTCTCGGGAGCGACCAGCGAAAGCACGGAACTGGTTCCCATTATGAACATCACAGCGATAAGCGGCGCGGCTACCGCGACCGAACGGCCGATCGTTCGCACCGGATCGCG
>DATMCM010000698.1:0-9661 GCA_035558335.1 Blastocatellia bacterium
CGCCGCATCGCGACGACTATTCCGGTGTGATCATCTCGCTGGCGCGGCAGGAATGGCCGAACACTACTGCTTACGACGATCCCGAGATTGTGTACCGCCTGAAAAAAAAGCATCACGCCGGGCTTGTCGTCGCTTCGAAAGACCCGCAGCGGATTGAGCATCTGCTGGAAGACTACAGCCGCCGGTTTTACGACGAGTTCTACACCAGCCAGCCCCCACTCGATAAGCCGACGTTTTGAATCGTTTGGAGTATGACTTGGCGACTCCAAATGATTACTGCGGAGGAGCGACGCGGCGGCCGGGGTTCACAAACGTCACACCGCTGTCGCGCATCAGCTTATTCAAGTTTGGTATCGACTCTTCGATCACTTTGTTCAGGTGGTCCACCAGCACCTTCAACTCCCTCGACAAATCATCCAGCCTGGTCAATTGATCCGCGGTCGGCGCCGCCGTGTAGCCATCGAGCGAGCCGAAGAACTGGCCAATCGTTCCCATCAGCGGGCGAGGCGCATCCGGAAGCGGTGGACCTGCATTGCCCGATTGATCGAACACCGGCACCAGCCTCTTTTGAATATCGTCTACCTGATCGGCAGTCGACTTGATCGCATCGTTGACCTCTTTGGAAGCGTTTGGATTTCGCCGCGATGACTCTTGAAGCGCGGTCATCTGGCTCTTCAAATTCTGAACCGCGCGGCTTGCTGCCTGCGCGTACCTTTGAAGCTCCCACGTCTTCATCAGCGCATCGTTCCAGCGGGCTCGGTCGGCGTCGGAGATCGTTATTCGCGGGTCCTCGTTGACGCGAACGGTCTTTGTCTGGTCCTTTCCTCCCACCGAAAGTTTGATGGTGTAGTCGCCCGGTGGCACCCCCGGACCCCGCGCGCCGGCGAACCCGCCACCACCGCCAAGCTGCGCTTGCGGCTCCTGCGTCTGACCGGGTTCAGGCTCGGATGGTTGCGCCTGCCTACCCCCGCCGCCGCCACGGCCGCCTCCGCCACCGCCAGGACCTCCTCCTGGACCTCCGCCGGGCGCGCCGTATCTCAAATCCCAGACGACTCGATTCAATCCAGCCGAGCTCGCGCCGGTGAGCTCGCGAACGACTTTGCCGCTCGAGTTTGTCACCGTCACTCGCGCCGGCGCGTCCGGCTTGGCCTTCAAGTAGTAATCGATCACCGCCCCGTTGGGAGGATTCGCCGCGGAAAACCACTTGTGTCCAACATTACCTTTGCGATTGTACAAACGGAACCGCGTCGCCGGCTGAATGTCGAACATGTGAAAGTCTGACGCAAGCACGGCGTCAGACATCTTCTCGAGAGGAGTAATGTCGTCAAGCACCCAAACCGAGCGCCCGTGAGTTCCAATAACCAGATCATTTTCGCGCGGGTGAACCTGAATGTCGTCGACTCGCACCATTGGGAAGTTGCCTTTCAACCGCGACCAGCGCCCGCCTCTATCAAAAGAGACGAATGCCCCAAACTCGGTCCCCAGGAACAACAGGTTCTGATTGCGCGGATGCTCGCGTATCACACGACAGGTGACGCCGGCCGGCAGATCGCCCTTAAGCGATTTCCAGCTCTCGCCGAAATCGTTCGAGACAAACAAGTATGTATTGTAATCGTCTGAGCGGTGACCATCGAACGTCACATACACCGAGCCCTCCGCGAACTTCGAAGGCACGACCCGGCTGACATAAGTGTTCTTGGGGACCCCGGGTACCTTGCTCGTAATGTTTTTCCATGTCTTGCCCGAGTCGCGCGAGACTTGCAGATTGCCGTCGTCCGTGCCCGCGTACAACAATCCTTCTTTGATCGTTGATTCGGCGAGAGTGACAACTTGCCCGAAAGTCTCCTGCCCATCGTGTCGCGATAGCATGTCCTTGTCTGGAATTGCTCCCATTATCGGGAGCTTATCGCGGTCCTGGTTGTCGCTCAGATCGTCGCTTCGAGTGGCCCAGGTGTCGCCGCGGTCGGCCGAGCGAAACACCCGGTTGCCTGCGAAATAGACCGTGCGGTTGTTATGCGGCGAGATCACGATCGGTGAGTTCCAATCGAAGCGATAAGCCTTATCGCTCGCAGGCGGTTCGGGCTTGATGTTGCGACGTTCCATTGTCTTTAGCTCGAGCCGAGCGACGTTGCCGCCTTGCGACTCGACATAGATCGTGTCGGGGTCGCTGGGATCGACAACCGAATAGAAGCCATCGCCTCCTCCGGTTCGGAACCAATCGTCGTTTGTGATGCCCTCCTGATTCAGTGTGCCGCTGGGACCCGCCCAGCTCCCGTTGTCCTGGAGCCCGCCGTAGACCATGTACGGTGTTTGATTTCCAAGCGAAATCTCATAGAACTGGCCCAGTGGAATCGTGTTCACGAAATCCCAGCTCCGCCCTCGATCCCAAGAGATATGAATCCCGCCGTCTGAACCGGCAAGCATATGATTAGAGTTAGACGGATCGATCCATAACGCATGATAGTCCCCGTGGATTCGAGTCACCACGGTGGTGCTGAAAGTCTTGCCGCCGTCGTCCGAAGTGAACATCGGCGCCGCCAGCATCCAGATACGCTGATCATTGTTCGGGTCGATGCGAACCTGGCTGTAGTACATCGGCCGAGAGTTGCTATCGCTCATTTTCTTCCAGGTCGCGCCGCGGTCTTCGGACCTGAATATGCCCCCTTTGGCGTTTTCTATCAGCGCGTAAACGATGTTGGGGTTTCCGCGGTAGATGTCCAGCCCGATCCGTCCGGTGACGCCTTCAGGCAGATCCTTGGTCAGTTTCGTCCAGGTGACGCCGCCGTCGATAGTCTTGTAGATGCCGCTGTGCGGCCCGCCGCCGTTCATCCCGAACGGCGTTCGCCTTCGCTGATAGGCCGCCGCATAAAGCGTCATCGGGCTCTGTGGATCCATTGCGACATCGGTTACTCCGGTGTCTTCGTTGATGAACAGCGATTGAGTCCATGTTTTACCGGCATCGGTTGTCTTGTAGAGTCCACGCTCCCTGTTGGGCCCCCAAAGGTGTCCGACAGCGGCCACGTAGACGATGTTCGGATCGCGGGGATCGATGACCACGCGGCCGATATGCTTCGTATCCCTGAGTCCCATGTTGCGCCAGGTCAGCCCGCCGTCCAGGGAACGATACACTCCGTCGCCCCACGAAGAACTCTGTCGATTGTTTGGCTCACCACTGCCGATCCAAACGATATTCGGATCTGAAGGCGCGATTGCGATGTCGCCGACCGAACCCGTGCCGGCATCGTCAAAGATCGGATCGAAGGTAGTGCCGCCATTGGTGGTCTTCCAAACGCCTCCGGTCGCCGCTCCTACATAGAAGATGGACGGATTGTTTTCCACTACGGCGAAGTCGTCGATGCGTCCGCCCATGATGGCTGGCCCGATGGCGCGAAACTGAAGATTCTTCAGCACTGCTTCTTCCGGCTTGCCGTTGCCGTCCTGGCCGTGAACAACTCCGCCGATCGCCAGCACGACTGCGAATAAGAAAACGAGTAGTCGCAGACGGGCGGCCTTGCCCGATGCGCACAAGCCTTTCGTCGTAGTCATCTCGATAGCGTCCTTCTGTATGGTAGTTCCACTGGTAAGCGAGAGGTGCTTGAGCGGCGGCAACCTATCACCGGCCCGGCACCTCGTCAAGGACCGGCCAAGTCGGACTGAGGGTTGAGGACTGAGGACTGAGTCAAAACGTGGTCGAAGAACCGAGCTTCTGGTGCTCCCATTTCCCCCGTCCGACCGACTCAAGAAAGAATGTTGACATATGGATAGTTTATAACTAAACTATTGGCCTTAGGAGAAGGCGACATGCGATTGGAAACGGAGTTGAAGCTAAAACAGCCGCTGGCGAGCCTCAACCACGAGGCGCTGCTGAGCCTGGTTCGGACCTCCACTCTGATACAAAAGCTTTCGAACCGGTTCTTCTCGAAGTTCGAGCTGACCGACGTACAGTTCAACATTCTGATGATCTTGAAGGACCACGGTGATGAGGGACTGAGCCAGCAGGAACTGAGCGAGCATCTGGTCGTTGGCAAGTCCAACGTAGTCGGGCTGGTGGACCGGCTCGAGAGGGCCGGCTACGTCAGGCGGACCTCGCATCCGTCGGACCGTCGCTTCAACCAGATCGTGCTGGCTCCAAAGGGTGCAAAGCTCGAACAGCGCGTCGAACAATCCTACTTCGAGGAGGTCGACAAAATGATGAACGTGTTGACCGAGGCCGAAAAAAAGGCATTGATCCGCGCCATGGGGAAGATTCGCCAGTACATACTGACGAGCGAATTATGAGTCCTGTTGCAACCGGCGCGGGGAGGGCGTCATCTATTACCCCGCGCAGCACGTAGACCGTTCACGGAGAAGTCATGGACGATGATAAAGAAGATAAACCCTCACTCGAAGAGATCAAGCAGATCGCTGATCGCCTGAAGTACCTTGAAGATGTAGCTCGCGACACTGTCGCCCGACTCTATGCGATCGAGACACGACTCGGTCTCGGCTACCGGCCGGCCGCGGGCCGCGCCGACGCGCCCCGTCAACCACAGCGGACGACGCAGCCGCCCGCCCTGTCCGGTCAAGTTCAACCCCCTCCCCGACCGACAAGCGAACCGTCCGGCCCAACTATGCCGCCAACGCGGGCTGATATCCCTCCATCGGCGCCCGCGCCCGAAGTTCGCACTCCAACACCGGCCTCGGCAGCACAGTCGCGGCCTCGCACTACGGCGTACGTCCCAGGAGCCGGTCCTTCAACAAGACCGCGCGTGGACTTGGAATCTCGGATTGGCGGAAACTGGTTCAATCGTATCGGCATCATCGCAATATGTTTTGGCGTAGCCTTTTTCCTGAAATACGCCTTCGACAATGAATGGATCGGCCCTGGCGGACGGGTGTCGATCGGCGTAGCGATCGGGATCGCGTTTCTCGTTGGAGGGGAACGGCTCCGCAAGCGCTATGCGAGCTATGCCTACGGACTGACCGGCGGTGGACTCGCGATCCTGTACCTCGCGATCTGGTTTGCGTCCCAGAATCGGTACAACTTGATTCCGCAAATGCTGGCGTTCATCCTGATGGCCGTGGTTACGGCGACCGGGTCGTTGCTGGCTGCGAGATACGACGCGCTGCCGATCGCTGTCCTGGCGCTTATCGGCGGGTTCCTGACACCAATCCTCCTATCGGATGGAGTGGACAACGAGATCGGGCTCTTCGGCTACATTGCGGTGTTGGACGCCGGCGTCCTTGCGCTCGCGTACTCGAAACGATGGCGAGGCTTGAACTATCTGGCTTTTATCGCGACGGCGTTGATGTTCAGTGCGTGGCTGAAGGAGTGGTACGGGTCGGACAAGCTTTGGACGACGATCTTCTTTCTTACGTTGTTCTTCGTGATCTTCGCGTTGCTTGCAGTGCTGTACAACGTTGTCAACAAGCGACCGACGACCTGGCCTGATTTGGCTCTTGTGTTCATAAATGCGCTGCTCTACTTCGGCACCAGCTACGAGCTGCTTGACCAGGCCAATCATTCGGTGCTTGGAGCGTTTGCTGTGCTTGTGTCCGGGTTCTACCTCGCGCTTGGTTACTTCACGAACCGCCGCGATCGCGAAGACACACTGTTGATATATACATTCGTCGGACTTGCTGTGTTGTTCGCTGTCTTGGCGGTGCCGATCCAGTTCGATCAGCACTGGGTTACGATAGCCTGGGCACTCGAAGGCGCAGTTCTGACTCTGATCGGGCTAAAAGCCAACGACAAGACGTCACGCTACGCAGCTCTTGTTGTGTTTGTGATCGCGGCGTCGCACTGGGTTATGGTGGACGTTCACGACTTCGCATACAGTTCCACGTTGAACTTTGTTCCGTTATTCAATCGAAGGGCGCTATCGGGCGGCGTGCTGGTCATTATGCTGGCAGGAGCGGCGTTCTTCTACAAACTTTACGGGACCCAGGTGGAAGAATCCGAGCGGTCAAACCTTGCCGGACTTTATGCTCTGGGCGCAAACATGGTGGCGCTCGCTGTGCTGAGCATCGACGCAAACGATTACTTCGAGCAGGCGCGTTCGCGTCAGCCGGGTGATGCAAGAAGCAATGAGGTGTTGGGGCGGCTGATCGACGGTCACAGGCTGACGCTGACTGCGCTGTGGGCAATGTATGGCGCGGCAATGTTGATCGCGGGAGTAGCGCGCCGGTTGAAGCCGATTCGCATTGTAGGGCTGTTGTTGCTCGGGATCACGACGGTCAAGGTTTTGGTCACCGACACGCAACATTACGATGCGTCGTGGCACTTTCTGATTTTCAACACCACCTTTACCGCATTTGCTATGGTAGTCGTGGCTCTCGCGGTAGGGGCCTGGTTTTACTGGCACGCCGAGCATATCGACAAAAGCGAGCGGACGTTGGTTGCGACCGCATTGGTCCTCGTCGCTAATCTTCTCGCCTTGATTGCGCTGAGCGCCGAAGCCGCCGGATACTTCGACCGCGCGCTGGCTTTTATCGAGCGCGGTCGGGCTGGTGCCGAACTGGAGAGCACGAAGCAGCTCACGCTTTCGATGTTGTGGTCAGTCTATGGCGCCGCAGCCCTCTTTATTGGCGTTAGGCGTGGGTTGAAACTGTCACGCTGGGGCGCGCTGATTCTGCTTACCATTACTGGGGTTAAGCTTTTGGCGGTCGACATCGGGTATTACGACGCCGAGTGGCACAAGCTCATCTTCAACCAGACCTTCGCAGGGTTTGCGATTCTGGTAGCGTCATTGTCTTGCGGAGTCGCCTTCTACTCACGAGCCGACAAGGTCGCGGAGCCGGAGCGGTCTACTGCCATTAATTCGCTGATGGTGGCGGCCAACCTGTTAGCAGTCATCGGCCTGAGCGCCGAAGCGCTCGGACACTATGGGCACTTGATTGGGGCAGGTGGATTGGCTCCCGACACGTTGATTAAGCTCGAGTTGGCGCAGAGATTGTCGCTATCGATGGTGTGGATGGTTTATGGCGGGGCGATGCTCGCAATTGGGCTCTGGCGCGGCAACAAGCTGCTTCGGTATTTTGCTCTGTCGCTGTTAGGGCTCGCGATTCTGAAGGTCTTCTTCATAGACCTCTCGTCGCTCGAGAAGCTGTACCGAATCATCTCTTTCATCGTGCTCGGCGCGATACTGCTGGCGGTGTCGTTCCTGTATCAGCGTTTGCGCCAGCGCGCCGCGGAGCCTGGAGAGCTTGAAGTTCAAACAGGCGCCCAGTCATAGCGGTTGTTAGACACGAAGTAACGCCGGAGATACTGAAAGCGCCGTCAAGGTTGAGATTTCGAGCCGATGTTTTCTTTCGACGGTTATTCGAAGGGTGGGCCTAGACCGCAAGCAGGAATCAATGAAGAAGAAGCTTCCCAAGATAACGATCAAGAAAGAGAAGCTCCGGCCTCGCGAGCGCGCGCCGATCCTGCCTTCGAAGAAGTTCGAAGACAAACGAACCCGCGACGACCGGCGCCCCAAACATAAAAAAGACCCCCGCACCACGTTGGATGAGTAGTCGAACGGCGGCGTCTATGCACCGCATACTGCCTGGTCTGCGAAGACGCCGCATTGCGCCTTCCGGTTCGCGAGTAGTCTCGCGGACTGAACAATGTACGAGACGCCGGGCTTGCGGGCCGACTGTCACCGGAGGACGCTTCGTACGTCGCGCACAATGCGCACGTCCAGAAGCACCGGCCGGTTTTCGCCAAGAGCCCAATCAAGAGCGTCTCGAAGCTCCGACGCGCGCGCGACTCGCCGCGCTGTTACGCCCATCGATTCCGCCAGCTTTACGAAGTCGATCTCCGGATCGGTCAGGTCCATGCCTGTGAACACGCCGCGCTTGATCGATTCACCGCCCATCGCGGCCAGCCCGCCCTTCAGGATCATATAGCTCGAGTTGTTGAAGATTACGAACACGACTGCGAGCTTGTATCGCGCCGCCGTCCAAAGCGCTTGAATCGAATACAGAGCGGAGCCGTCGCCTACCGCGCACAGCACTTGCCGATCGGGCATCGCAAGCTTCACCCCGACTGCCGCCGGCACGCTCAACCCGAGCGACCCGCCTTTGGCATAGAAATAAGAGTTGGGCTCGTTCAACTCGAACAGGGCTCTTACAAACGCCGTCGAAGTTACCGACTCGTCTACAAGAACCGAATCGCTCGCCGCGGCTTCGCGCATAACGCGAGCCACAAACGCCGGCGACATCGGATCGCTTGCTGACGAAGCTTGCTCGGCGAATCGCGCGCGAGCGTCGCTGATGGCTTGAACCGTTGCCGCACGTCGACGTGCGATCATTTCGAATGGAGGGCCGCTGGTAAGCGGGCCGAGCGCTTCGATTAGCTGCTCGATCGCACATCGCGGATCGGCAAGGATCGCAACTTCAAGTTGATGATTCTTTCCAAACTCGCGCGGGTCGGGATCGATTTGAATCAATCTGGTTCCCGGCGCAATCAATCCCATCCCCGTGTAAACAAGCGGAGCGAGATTCGTTGCCCCAACCAGGAGAATCACATCCGCGCCTTCCAGCAGCGCGCGGGTCTGCTTGGCATTCGGGAACAGCGCACCGGCGTAGAGCGGATGGCCGGTTGGAAACACGAGCAGTGAGTTGAGCGGTTCGGCGTGAACGCGGGAGCCGATCATCTCCGCGAGCTTTGCGACTTCCGCGAGCGCCCCTGATCGAGCGCATCCGTCGCCGGCGACGATCACCGGGTTTCGCGCGCTCGCCAGCAAAGCCGCGGCTGCCTGGACTTTCGCTTCTTCGCCTCGGACGCGCCAGCCGATTTCCTTCACCTCCGAAGGCAGCTCCATATCGGCGCGCTCTTCCATCAAGTTCACCGGGAGTGAAACAAACACCGGTCCGGTCGGCGGCGTGCGGGCTATTGTGAAAGCTCGAGCCAACGCGCGAGGAATCTCCGCCGCCGTTCGAACCTCCCAGGCCCACTTCGTATGCTGCCTCGCAAGCTCAATCATGTCTGCATAGAGCAGCGGCTGATCGAGCATAGACCGTGTGTCTTGCTGGCCGGCAGTCACCACAAGCGGAGTGCCGGCTCGATAAGCGTTGTACAGATTACCGAGAGCGTGGGCGAGCCCCGGATTCGTGTGAAGATTGACTATCGCAGGTTGACCGGTCGCTTCTGCGTAGCCTGCCGCTATGCCCAGCGCCGAATCCTCGTGAAGCGCGAGAACATAGGCGATCTCATCGCGAGCGGCGAACTGGTCCATCAACGGGAGTTCAGTCGTGCCCGGGTTGCCGAACACGTACCGCACGCCTTCGCGCACCATCACCTCGAACATCGCTTCCGCGCCGCTCATTTGTGCCATAGAGTCTCCTCGCCACTAAGACTCCAAGGCACAAAGCAGCACTAATCTTGGTGCGGCTTTGTGCCTTTGAGTCTTTGTGGCGGTAGATCGGGGCTTAATAGATATTAAGTCCGTCGTCCGTCCTATTAGCTCCTATCGAGGCCGGTTTTCAAGTCGGCATATAGAAGCCTGTGAAAGAGATGCTCTCCCCCCTCGCGTCGCACCGAGAGCCGGCCCGCGTGATATGCACGCGAAGCGAGACCTTGCTGAACTGACTTGCAGATCGCCGCGTCTTCATCCTGAATACGCTGACCCTCAGCTATGCTAGCAATCCTTCGTTCCCGAGCTTGCTCTGATGCGTCCACAAAGTAGAAGTCGAAGAT
>DATMCM010000699.1:0-6748 GCA_035558335.1 Blastocatellia bacterium
ACACCCTGGAAGTGCTGGTCGATCGCCTCGGCGATTTCTCGACCTACACTCTGCGCGTCGTTGTCCGCGACGCGAAAGGCCACCCTCAGCCGCATCCGTCGTTCGATCCTCGCTTCGATCGCGTCGACTTCAATTTCAAAGTCGATTGCCCAAGCGATCTGGATTGTCTGTCTCCTAAGCAATGCCCTCCAATAGAACGCAAAGAACCCGAGATCAGCTACCTGGCAAAGGATTACGCAAGCTTTCGGAAACTGATCCTGGATCGGCTTGCCGTTGTAATGCCCGACTGGAAAGAACGGCACGTGCCCGATATTGGAATCGCGCTCGTCGAACTGCTGGCGTTTGTCGGCGACTATCTCAGCTATTACCAGGACGCGGTGGGAACCGAAGCTTATCTCGAAACGGCTAGACAGCGGATTTCGGTGCGGCGTCACGCGCGGCTGGTCGATTACCGGATCAGCGAAGGTTGCAACGCTCGCGCCTGGGTTGCAATCAAGACCAACACAGATCTTCTCGACTTGGATCCGCGTGGTCTTTATTTCATCACCAGTCCTTCGGATGCGCCCGCCGTAGCAGAACCCGTTCTCACCGAGGAAGAGCTGGCGAATATCAGCCTAACGGAGCTCGAGGTTTTCGAGCCGATGACAGATCAAACGATTCAGCTCTATGAATCGCATTACGAGATCCACTTTTATACGTGGGGAAATGTGGAGTGCTGTCTCGATCGCGGGACCACAACTGCAACCCTGATCGGTGAACTGGTAAAGGCGGGCGACGAATCGACTGAGCCGTACGGCAATCAGCAGCACGACCGGAGATACGACCAGGAGTACGACACGAAATACGATCCGAAGTATGACGACAGATACGATCGAAAGCGCGATCCTCACTATGATCAAAAGCACGACCACGAGTACGACAATGAGTACAAAGGTAAGGATCCGCAGACGTATTACAAAAAGTCACCCTGTGATGTGGACGAGAACGAAGTGCCAAAGCTGCACTTGAAAACCGGCGATGTCTTGATCTTCGAAGAAATCACGGGACCGAAGACTGGAAATCCTTCCGATGCCGACTCCGCTCATCGTCACGCCGTCCGGCTAACTCATGTCGCAGCCGGCGTCGACCCGCTCAACGGACAGTCGGTTGTCGAGATTGGCTGGGCCGCGCAAGACGCGCTTCCGTTTCCGCTTTGCATCTCGGTTCTCGGACCGCCGCCCCAGTGCGAGATTCTTTGCAACGTCAGCGTCGCTCGCGGCAACGTGATTTTGGTCGATCACGGCAGGACAATTGACGAACCCGCAGACTGCGTGCCAGTCGAAGAAACCACTGAGCGTTGCGACTGCGAAGGCATTCCCACAGACGTCTCCGTAGTTCCGGGCCGCTATCGCCCGAAGCTAAAGGAAGCCCCGATTACGTCCAGCGAATCACTAGCGCCAAACGCTCCGGCCGCAACCTCGCTCACTCAGGATGTGCGCAAGGCTTCGGCGCAGGTGCGAATGCTGAGCGAGCCCGGACCGGAAGGCGATCCTCGGTGGACTCCGCTGCGAGATCTCCTGCGCGACCCGGGTACTGAGGGACAACCGGAGAGTTATCCTCTCTGGATTCCGCAACAAGATCTGCTGGAAAGCACTTCGACTGACCGTCACTTCGTCGCGGAAATAGACAACGATGGCCGCGCGCACTTGCGGTTTGGTGACGGCGAGCTGGGCCGTAGCCCGGATGCGGGCATGAGGTTTCAGGCGGAATACCGCGTCGGAAACGGCACAGCCGGCAACGTCGGCGCCGAAGCGATAGCTTTCGTTGTTTTTCGTGACGTCAAGCGCAGCGGAGCCATCGCGACCGTTCGCAACCTGCTGCCGGCCTCGGGCGGGACTGAACCTGAGCCGCTGGCCGAGGCCAAGTTGTTTGCGCCTCATGCATTTCGACAAGAGCTGCAGCGCGCCATCATTGCCGATGACTATAGCGCGCTGGTCGAGGCCCGATTCGGCAAGCAGACCCAACGCGCTGCAGCCGAGCTTCGTTGGAATGGCAGTTGGTACGAGGCCCTGGTCGCAGTCGATCAGTTCGGTAGGGAGCAGGCGGACGCCGCCCTGCTGAATGCTATCTACAAGGGGCTTCACCGCTATCGCCGAATCGGCCACGACGTCAGAACGAAGTCCGCGCAACTCGTGCCTCTCGTGATCGAGATGCGCGTTTGCGTGCTCGCACATTTTCTGCGCGGGCACGTTGAGGCGGCGCTGCTGGAAGTGTTCGGAAGCGGAGTGCTTGCCGATGGAAGAAAGGGGTTCTTCCATCCCGACAACCTGAGTTTCGGCGAACGGATTTACCTCAGCCGGCTGGTAGCGACAGCACAAGCGGTGGAAGGCGTTGAAAGCGTGGAAGTCACACGCCTGGAGCGGCTGGGCGACGGTCCTAATCACGAGATCGAAGATGGCGTACTGCCGCTCGGGCCGCTGGAGATTGCACAGGTAGACAACGATCCGAGCTTGCCTGAAAACGGCGTGTTCACATTGAAGATGGGAGGCGGCAGATGAGCCAACATTCGCAATGTGGGTGTGGAAACAAAGAAGCGCCTTGCGGCTGCTGCGCGGGCATCGAAGCCGTGACTCCGCTGTCAGTGGAGAATCGTCCGGGGCTGAGTGCTCTCGCGTATCGCACCGGGACGCACGCGAGTTTTCTTGAAAGCATGCTGGCGCGGCTGTCTACGCTCGAGGTGGAACACGACGGCGAAACGTTCCGGCCGTTGCGCGCGCTGACCACGCGTGAGGCGGAGGACCCTTCCATAGCATTCCTCGATGCCTGGGCGGTCGTAGCCGACGTGCTGACTTTCTACCAGGAGCGTCTGGCGAACGAAGGCTATCTGCGCACGGCAACCGAACGTCGTTCGATTCTCGAACTGGCGCGGCTGATCGGCTATCGTCTCAGGCCCGGGGCGGCAGCCAGTGTATTTCTGGCGCTTACTCTCGAAGACCCGCAGACGGTTGTCATAGATCCGTTCGGGGTGCGCGCTCAGAGCGTGCCCGGGCCGGGTGAGCTTCCTCAAACCTTCGAGAACATCGAGAAACTCGATGCGCGGAGTGTGTGGAACAAGCTCGGGCCTCGACTAAGCCAGCCCCAGAATGCGAAGACCATCGATACGAATGCAGGTACGCCGGACGGTGCGGCGCTTCATCTAAAGGGTGCATCGACCGGATTGAACCAGAACGATCCGCTGCTGATCGTAATCGCCGGAGTTCCGAACCTGTTCCGGATTGTCGAACTGAAGGAAGACTCCGCCAAGGATACGACCCGAGTTGTGCTCAAGCCGTGGGTTGCAATCACGACAACGCAAAAACAACTCACTAGGATAATTGGCGGATTCGAAGACGCCGGCCCGGGGCGCGCAGCTTTGACTGCTCTGGCTGCCGAAGTAAGGAGCGGTAAGAGCGACGTTGAATTGGCTGATTTGATTGAGTCTGAAACGTTGCCGTCGCTTGGCCGAGTGGCCGCCCGGAAAAACATCAGCGCCGCAGTTAGGAGCCGGGTCAGCGCTCTGGCGCAAAACCTCGGGGAAGCGGCGACGGCTATCCGTGCGATCGCATCCAAGGGAACTGTCATATCTTCCGCAAATCTACAATCCAAAGGCGCCGCGGCATCGGACGATGAGTTAGCCGCGGTGATGCGCGGCCCTGATACCGAGGCGGGCAAGAGCGGAGGGCTGACCAAGGCTGCCTCAGTGCCCCCCGCCAACTTGCTGCGCTTGAAGCGCGACTCCGCCTCAACTTTCGCTCTGCGTTCTGATCTTGGCATACAGGCGCTTGGCGTGTTTCAACCGGAGCTCCGTGAATCGCTGCCGGTGGCCCTCGCTAACGCGACAGTCACCGAGAAGAGTACGCTGGAGGTCTACGCGTTTCGAGTGAAAGCTTCGCCGTTCGGGCAGTCCGCCCAGCCCCGCTCCGAGATCAGTGAGTCCGGCGACCCCAAAAAAACGACTGTTGTTTTTAGCGAGTGGACGAAGGTGGACGTCGAGCTTGCGGAGGATCTGGAGGATTTTGTCCCCCCCGAGGGCAACGACAGATTCGCAAACGTGATCTACCTGGATAGCAGCCACGACAAGATCATACCGGACTCCTTTGTTGTAGTGGACACATCCGCGGTCGACAAGAAAAATCTTTCAGACGTCAAAGCCGCTCACCCGCCTTTGCTGATTGCGCAGGCGCAAGAAGTTCAGGCCAACATCGCCAGGACAGCCTACGGTTTCAGCGGACAATCTACCCGCATTGTGCTGGGCATACCAACGAAGGAGCCACAGGACGCGGCGTGGATAAGGATAATAGGAAACACGCCAATCCTGGCCGCAGCACCGCGCGTTGACGACTTCCAGGTAATCAGGCGCACAGTGGTTTACGCCCAGGCCGAAGCGCTTGCATTGGCCGAAGAGCCTATCGAAGACGCGATCTGCACCGATGAAACGAACCACGGCTGGATCGTGCTGGACGGAGTTTACAGTGAGCTCACATCCGGCCGGTGGGTCATCGTTTCAGGCGAACGCGCGGACATAATCGATGGAGCCGGGAACACGGTCCCCGGGATCCAGAGCAGTGAACTGGCGATGCTCGCAGAGGTCGTTCACGACTTTGACACCGAGCTCCCCGGCGACTCGGTGCATACGCGAATAAGGCTGGCTCAGAATCTCGAGTTCTGCTACGCGCGCGACAAAATAACAATCAACGCCAACGTTCTCAAAGCGACGCACGGCGAGTCCCGTACCGAAGTGCTGGGTAGCGGCGACGGGACCGCAACGCTTCAGCAATTCACGCTGCGCCAGCCGCCGCTCACTTTTGTGTCCGCGCCGACTCCGGCGGGCGTCGAAAGCACGCTCAAAGTGTTTGTGAACGATGTCGAATGGCACGAGGCGGAATCGATCTTCGGACTGCGATCGACCGACCGCAGCTTCGTCACCACCAGAAACGATCAAGAGGTGACCACGGCGATCTTCGGAAACGGAAAACAAGGCGCAACGTTGCCGACCGGCACCGAAAACATTCGCGCTGAATACCGGCAGGGTATCGGTAAGTCGGGCAACGTGGCGGCCGGGCAAATCACGCTGCTGACTTTGCGCCCGCTAGGAGTCAAAGAGGTGAACAACCCGCTTCGGGCCAGCGGCGGCGCCGATCCCGAGACCCGCGATCAGGCGCGAAAGAACGCGCCGCTCGCGGTGCGCGCGCTGGACCGGCTGGTTTCCACCGAGGACTACAGCGACTTCGCGCGCACCTTCGGAGGCGTGGGCAAAGCCTTCGCCGAGCGGCTCTCGGACGGGCGTCGCGAGTTGGTCCACGTCACCATCGCTGGCGCCGGCGATGCCCCGATCGACGAGAGTTCCGACCTGTTTCGCAATCTCCTGCTGGCGCTCAGTCAGTTCGGCGACCCGGCAGTGCCGATCCGTCTGGCCGTGCGTGAGCTGCGACTGCTGGTGATCACCGCCCGCGTCCGCCTGCTCGCTGACTATGTTTGGGAAAAAGTTGCGCCGAAGATTCGCGCGACGCTGCTCGACAGGTTCAGCTTCGAGAATCGCGAGCTGGGCCAGGACGTGTTTCTGAGCGAAGTCATCAGCGCGATGCAATCAGTGCCGGGCGTGTCCTTCGTCGATGTTGACGCGCTGGGCGGCCTGGCTGAAAAGAATGAGGACGGCACCGTGCGCACGCCAAACGAGTTGATCGAAGAAGCGCAGCTGATCGTCCAACAAGGCAAGCCCGATCAGCGCGTGATAGTGAACCTCCCCGAACTGCCTAAGTCAGGCGACGGCGCAATTCGGCCGGCGCAGTTGGCCTATCTGGCTCCAGAGGTCCCGGACACTCTGATACTGAACTTGATTGAAAACAATGGAAACTGATCATCTATACAACCTGCTGCCTCCAATCTATCGCCTTCGGGACGCCGATCAAGGCTACCCGCTGCAAGCGCTGCTGCGCGTCATCCAGGAGCAAGTCGACATCGTCGAGAAGGACATCGGGCAGCTCTACGAGAACTGGTTCATCGAAACCTGCGACGACTGGGTCGTGCCCTACATCGGCGATCTTATCGGATGGGAGCAGGTGCACGAGGCAGGCGAACCCGGTGATGCCGCCAGCCGGCGAGGCCTGGACCGCAACCGGATCCTGATTCCTCGCCGCGAGCTCGCAAATACTATTCGGTCGCGGAGAAGAAAAGGCAGTCTGGCGTTGCTCGAATTGCTCGCCTACGACGTTTCCGGTTGGCAGGCCCGCGCGGTGGAGTTCTTCAAGCTGCTCGGCTGGACGCAAAACATCAACCTTCCGCACTCGCGGAGAGGAGGGACGTTGGACGTGCGCCGGGGAGCCAGGCTGGAGCTGATTGACGGTCCGTTTGATGAACTGCCGCACACGGTTGACGTTCGCCGGATTAATTCGCAGCGATCGGCAGGCCGCTACAACATTACCGGAGTCGGTGTGTTTGTTTGCCGCTTGAAGTCATATCCGGTAACGCGTACCCGAGCGCACTGTGCGGAAGACGTTGGGCCTGATTGCTTCACCTTCAGCGTGCTCGGCAATGATACTCCCCTGTTTGCCGAGGCGGTGCGCGAGACCGATCCGACAAGCATCGCCCGCGAAGTCAACTTGCCGGTTGCAATCCGGCGACAAGCCTTCGAAGCCCGCAAAGTTGTGAATCACGTCGCCAGGACCCACGCCTCGGAGGTTTACTACGGCGTCGGCAAGAGCGTAACGATCTGGGTTCGGAGGCGCAGAAA
>DATMCM010000700.1:0-3226 GCA_035558335.1 Blastocatellia bacterium
TGCCGTTGTTGGCAATGTCGAGCTGCGCCAAACAGTTTACTCATTCCACAAGGAGAATCGCGGCATAGACTTGATTGGTTTTGGCGACGGAGGGCAGGTGTGGGGCGACATCCGTTCGACCACGAACCCGACGGTGCTGGCCAACGATACCTTCTCGTCGCGAAACTGGAAGGCAGGCATTGGAGGAGGCGTCCAATATCGTCATACAAAGAATCTAGTGGTCCGAGTTGATGTGGCGGGGAGTCAAGATGGTACGCGGGCGTACTTTTCGATCTCACGCGGGTTCTAAGCAGCGCGCCCTGATAAATTCCCGGTGAGAAACGGAGCTCGGATTCCGTTCTGCAAACCAGCGGGGAAAACCCGATTGCTCGCCGATTGGATCGGCTTCGGGGTTGACCGTCTGCCCATAACCAGCAGCTGGATTGGATGGCAGGGACGCCAGTCAGCGTGAACACTTGGCGGGCGGTCCGCAGTCGACTAAACCTCGGCGCCAGCGTCAGTAAATATGCGTCGCTCGTCTGGGCTGTCGGTTCAACAGGTGTCGATTGGTTAAATTCTCGAATGCAACCTTGGACGGTTGCGGAGGCGCGAGCAGGTTAAGCAATTCGATTCACCTGGCCAGGTGGCTGAGTGCTTTTCGCGAACGGAGGTCGCGCTCGAGCGCGTGCCGGATGATTTGGTAGTTGATCTCGCCGATGTTCGCAATATGGTCGGAATTGAAGGGAGTTCGGTGGAGGTCCTTCGGATGGAGCTTGAGCATTCGTCCGATCGCGTCGCGCAGCTCGCGGGTGACCTGGGCGCCTCGCCCGCCGCTGCAAGCCACACAGCGGGGCGCGCCTTCTGCCGTGAGCAAGGTTGAATCCATCTCCCCAATCCTTTCGCCGCACGACGAGCACATCGAAAGGTCCGGAAAGAACCCTACCAGCCTCAGCAACCAGCATTCAAAATAGCGCAACGCACGACTGGTATCGTTCTGGTCTTCGATCGCTTCGAGAACCGCCTTCACCAATCTATACAACCGCTCGTTCGCTTCGTGCTCGGGCAGAAACTCGACCAGCAGCTCGGCCATGTAAGAGAAGGCGCCGGCAGTCTCAACATCACGAGCGGCGCGATCGAAATGAGAATGGACGATGTCGCAGTTTGATATGCTAACCAACTCTCGGCCTTCCTTCTGATAATAAGTAAGATTGACTTCGGTGAACGGTTCGAGCGAAGAGCCGAACCGGCTTCGAAGTTTTCGCGCGCCATGCGCCACACCTCTCACCTTTCCCATCGATCGCGTTAGGAATACACATATCTTGTCGGCCTCGGCCAGTGAGTAAGTCCGCAGCACAAATGCTTCAGTTGAATGGAGTGCCATCTATGCCTCTTCGCGGCGATTATAGCAGCCGCTTCTCGCGAGCAACTACTCGGCGTTCCAAAAGCCAGATACTCTCGCCCGAGCAGTCGGGGCTCCGGAACGACCTTACGTCGCTCCGACTGGCACAGGTTAGTAGTGGGTGACCGCGTAAGGCCAGGTCATTTGCGCGCTGCACCTGAAACGGAGACAATAACTTAGTTCGGAAGGTATCGTCCGGATGGAACTGAGGTAAACAATATGAAGTGCGTTTTGATAATCGGGGCAATCGTTCTTCTCACCGTCGTATCCTTCGCGCAAGATCGCGCGAAGCTCGAGCGGATGCAGGAATCGCTCAAAGACGATGTTCCCAGGATCCTGTGCCTGGATGATCGCGTCGCAACCGGCGGACAACCAACTGAAGGGGCTTACGCGAAGCTGGCGGCACTCGGGTACCGCGCGGTTCTGAATCTTCGAACCGCACAGGAAGGTGTAGACCTCGACCGTGAGAAGCAGCTCGTCGAAAAAGCCGGTATGCGCTATATCAGCATACCGGTCGTCGGGAGCGCACCAAAACCCGAACAGGCGGACGAGTTCATCGAAGCCGCAAAGAAACCCGCAAATCAGCCGATGCTGATTCACTGCGGCAGCGCGAATCGGGTCGGCGCGTTCTGGATGATTTACCGCGTTGTGGAGCAGGGCTGGAACGAACAGCTGGCCCTCGACGAGGCGATCAAGGTTGGATTGAGAAGTCCCGAACTCAAGAGCTTCGCGCACTTGTACATAGCGGCTCACAAACCGAAGCAGTCGACTTCGAACTAGAGCATCACGGATTCAGGCTTCGCAGATCAGTCAGGCGGATTGATGCTAAACGAAACAGAAAGAAACGGCGGGGTTGGGCTCGAAGAAAAGGAACGACGCCTTCGCGCATTGCTTCGTAGTTACGACTCGCTCATCGTAGCTTTCTCGGGTGGCGCCGACAGCGCGTACGTCGCTTATGTCGCAAACAGCGAACTCCGCGAACTCGCGCTTGCGGTCACCGGAGATAGCGCTTCGTATCCGACCTTTCAACGCGAACTGGCCGACAAGCTCACCAAGCAGTTTGGGATTCACCACGAGATCATCTTCACGGATGAGTTCGAAGACACGAACTACACCAGCAACCCGCCGAATCGTTGTTACTACTGCAAGACCGAACTCTATACGAAGCTGAACGAACTGAGGCGCGAGCGAGGCTTTGCAGTGATCTGCGACGGTTCGAACGCCGACGATGTTGGCGACTACAGGCCCGGTCGTCAGGCAGCGCGCGAGATCGGAGTGTGCTCGCCGCTCGAGGAGTGCCGGTTGACCAAGGCCGAGATCCGCGAGTTATCGCGGCGCGCTGGATTGCCGACCTGGGACGAGCCCGCGTCGGCTTGTTTGTCATCGCGGGTGCCATACGGTCATGTCGTAACGATTGAGAAGCTATCTATGGTTGATAAGGCAGAGATCGCGATCAGGGAGCTGGGCTTCAAGCAGGTACGCGTGCGTCATCACGGCGATGTGGCGCGCATTGAAGTCGCGGACAAAGAGCTGCCTCGGGCGCTTGATTCTGAAATGGCTCGCCAAATGTCAGCGGCTTTGAAAGCGCTAGGGTTCAAGTACGTTGCGCTTGATTTGGAAGGCTATCGGACGGGTTCATTGAATGAAGCCTTGTGAAAAGAGTTCGTAGTCCCGCATTCATGCGGAAGTTTGTCATGTCTCAGGATCATACTGGCTACGTACGAACTTCCGCATGAATGCGGGACTACGAACTTTTTCCAAAGGCCCCGTGCCTACCTGATCCGCTTGCGAACTTCTCCGCGCCAGCCGAGGTTTCTTCTCTCAGCGCGTTCAGTCCATGTCTGAACT
>DATMCM010000701.1:0-6575 GCA_035558335.1 Blastocatellia bacterium
GAAGTCGCAGGCAAACGCACGCTTGTCAATCGAGACATTGTTGCGGGCTCCGCATTGATGACCGGCGGCGCTACCAGACTTGAAGCTGGTCAATCTTACGGCTGGTGGGACAAGTCACCCGGCGATCAGGACGCACGCTACTTCCTCGAAGAGATTGACATCAACGGCATTCGCACAATGCACGGACCCTTCGATGTCTATCGCACCGGAGCCAACCCTCCCCGCACGAGCCAGGCCGCGTTGCTCAGCCAACTCGGACGAGGAGAACCTGCGACACATCAGTTGGCGCTGAGCTATCAGCCTGACCGTCAGGATGCGCGCAGCGCGGAGTTCTCAGCGCAGGCAACAGCGAGTTCAACTCTTTCGACTCTGAAGCTCGCGTCGATGCCGGCGGCCAGGATAACGATCAGAGAAGAAGGCTGGTATCGAGTTACACAGCAAGATCTGGCGGCAGCAGGTCTTGATCCGAAAGCCGATCCCGGCCGCCTTCAGCTTTATCTTGATGGAGTAGAGCAGCCGATTCTGGTTACCGGCGACACTATTGAGTTCTTCGGGACCGGACAAGACACGGTTTCAACCGACGCACACGTCTACTGGCTCGTCAACGGCGATCGCCCAGGCAAGAGAGTCGGATTAACAAGCGGTCAGGGCAACGGCGGCGGCGCAACCAGTTTTCCATACACGGTCGAGCGCAGGGACCGGTCTGTTTACTTCTCGAGCCTTAGGAACGGCGAAACCGAGAACTTCTTTGGCCAGGTGGTCACTTCGAGCTCCGTGGATCAAACGGTAGCCGTGTCGCATCTTGACTCGGCGTCCGGCGGCGCCACTCAGGTCGAGATAGCGCTTCAGGGCGCGATCGATGTTGAGGGCCAGGTTGACCATCAAGTCAGAATCCTGCTCAACGGCTCAGACCTGGGACGCATAACCTTTGATGGTCTGGCGCACAAAGTCCAGAAGTTCGCCGTAAGCCCGGGCATCTTGAAGAACGGCGACAACGTGTTCACTCTTATCGGAGAGGCGAGCAACCGCGACGTCAGCCTGGTTGATTACATACGCGTAACCTACCAGCACACCTATACCACCGATCAAGACGTGCTCAGACTTACCGCGTCGGGCGCGCAAACGATTGACGGCTTCAGCAATGCTGCGATCCGGATCTTTGACATCACCGATCCGGCCTCGGTAAGCGAATTAGCCGTCAACCCTGGATCGTCGGGCGACAAGTACGCCGTCGGTGTAGCCTTGCCGGAAGGAACAAGAACGCTGCTGGCGCTTACCGATGAACGCATCAAGCGACCGGCTTCCATCACGGCAAATATTCCGTCCAATCTGAAGAACAAGAAGAACAAGGCCACTTTCGTGATCATCGCGCGGCGGGAATTCTTCCCAACCCTCGAACCGTTGAGGGCGTTGCGAGAGAATCAGGGATTCCGTGTTGCTCTGGTCGACATCGAGGACATTTACGATGAGTTCAGCAACGGAGAGCGGACGCCCCAAGCGGTAAAGGACTTCCTGTCATTTGCCACGACCACCTGGAAGAAAGGGCCGCGCTTCGTTTTGTTCGCCGGACACGCCAGTCTCGATCCGAACAATCATCTCGGATTTGGTGACAGCGATTTGGTGCCGACGAAGCTGATCGACACTGAGTTGATGGAGGCAGCTTCGGATGATTGGTTTGCGGATTTCAACGGGGATGGGCTGGCTGAGCTTGCGGTGGGACGGTTGCCCTTCCGCTCGGTGGACGAAGCGGCAACGATGGTCTCCAAGATCGTCTCCTACGAAAGCTCGAGCGCTTCAAGCGAAGCCCTGTTTGTCGCGGACAGCAACGACGGCTTCGACTTCGAAGCAGCAAGCTCTCAGCTTCGAGCGCTGATGCCTACCGGTCTGAAGGCGAGCCAGATCAACCGGGGCCGCGTGGACCCGGATACCGCCAAGGCCCAACTCTTCGACGCGATCAACCGGGGTCAGAAGCTCGTCAACTACATCGGTCACGGCAGCGTGAATCAGTGGAAGGGAGACCTCCTTACGAATGATGACGCGCTGGCCCTGACCAACGGAGGCCGGCTGCCGCTGTTCGTGATGATGACTTGTCTGAACGGCTACTTTCACGACGCGGCGTTAGACAGTCTCGGGGAATCGTTGTTGAAGGCGCAGCGGGGCGGCGCGGTAGCGGTTTGGGCGTCGTCAGGCATGACTTCGCCGACAAGTCAGGAAGCAGCGAATCACGAACTTTACCGGTTGCTCTTCGGTCAGGCTCAGAAGCTGACCCTGGGCGAAGCGGTAATGCGGGCGAAGTCGGCGGCGCAAGATTCAGATGTTCGACGAACGTGGGTTCTGATGGGCGATCCCACGATGAGGGTCAAGTAGCCGCTAGCCCACAACATCAGTCAGACCGCAAAAGGCCGCTCACGAGAGCGGCCTTTTGAGGTTTTGGCTGGTAGAATCCTCAACTATGATCACCAAAACGCTCCGGCTTCTAAAGCTTCTCATCGTGCTATGTCTATTCGCCTCGGCGGCGTCCGCGCAGGGATCCGCGCCGCGCACGATGCGTGTTGACTACTATCACACCGGTAACGCTGCGCAGGAAATGTTTAGTCTGGATCGCATCGTGGTCGAACCGCTCTCATGGCAAGGCAATTTGCAAAAGACGATCGACGACACGAACCTTGGAAAGTACTTCTTTGAAGTTCGTGATCGAAACACGAATCGAGTCGTGTACTCGCGAGGGTTCGCTTCGGTTTACGGCGAGTGGGAGACGACCGACGAAGCAAAGAACATGAACCGGACTTTTCATGAGTCGCTTCGCTTTCCGGCGCCGCAGGCGCCCGTGCAGGTCGTATTGAAGAAGCGCGACTCAAACAACGCCTTTCGCGAGGTGTGGTCCGCGATCGTCGACCCGAAAGATATGTTTATCGATAGCTCAAAGCCTGTTTCACCCGGACCGTTGATCGAGATTCAAAAGAGCGGCGACCCGGCTGTGAAAGTGGACTTCCTGATCCTGGGCGATGGCTACACAGCAGCCGAACGGAGCAAGTTTGAGAAGGACGCGCGTCGGCTGATCGAGCTTCTGTTTGCAACGTCCCCTTACAAGGAGCATCGCAGGGAGTTTAACGTGTGGGCGCTGTGCCCGGCGGCTGAAGAGTCCGGAATCTCGCGTCCGTCAACCGGAGTACATCGGGCGTCGCCGCTCGGCGCAAGCTATGACGCGTTTGGTTCCGAGCGATACGTGCTGACGTTCGAGAATCGCGCGCTTCGCAACGTCGCGCAGTTCGCGCCCTACGAGTTCATCGAAATCCTCACTAACTCGCGAACCTATGGCGGCGGCGGGATCTTCGGCTTGTACAGCACGGTGGCTGCCGACAGCGAGCAAGCGCCTTATGTGTTTGTTCACGAGTTCGGCCATCACTTCGCCGGGCTTGCTGATGAGTACTACACATCCCCGGTCGCTTACACGCCGCCGCCGGTTAAGACCGAACCGTGGGAGCCGAACGTGACCGCTTTACTCGATCCGGCAAATCTGAAATGGAAAGATCTGGTCGGGCCAGGCACTCCGATCCCTACACCGTGGCAGAAGGAAGAGTATGAGAATCATTCGCGCGAGTACGGCAAGCGGCGTGCGCAGATTCGCGCGGAGAATCGTCCAGAATCGGAAATGGAAGCCCTCTTTCGTGAGAACCGCGAGTTTGAGTTGAAACTGTTCGCAAGCGAGAAGTACGCCGGGAAGGTTGGCGCTTTTGAAGGAGCGAACTACGAAGCGAAGGGCTACTACCGTCCCGAGGTTGATTGCATCATGTTCACGCGCAGCCCGGCGTTTTGCGCGGTGTGCCGCCGTGCTATCGAGCGAGTGATCGAGCTCTATTCTCGCCGCTGAGGCAGGTGCTATCCACTAAAAACCGGCTTCCCAAATCTCGCGAAGATTCAAAACGAATCCCTGCAGTTTGACCTGTACGGGCGTCCCTCCGCGGGCGCCCCTCACTACGCCGGTTGGACGCCGCCTTTTTTGTGAGGGGCGCCCGCGGAGGGACGCCCGTACAGGCTGACACACTTTCAAAGTGAACCCCTACCCGGATTTCGGCTGTTGCTCTCGCCAAAAGAGCAGCCACCAACTGATCGTTGCTGCTCTCTTTGAAGACAGAGCGACTCACCTAAAAACTGAACTTCAACCCGAGTTGGACCTCGCGCGCGCGACGGGTCGCAAAAACTTGCCCGAAGGCTGAGTTCGTCTTCAGAAACTCGGTCAGATTTGTGAATGCCACATTGTTGGGCAATAGGTTCGGAACGGTCTGGCTGATATCGTTGACAGTCGTCTTGTTGAAGATGTTGAAGAACTCCGCGCGGAACTGCACTGCGTAGCTCTCGCCCCATCGCCAGTTCTTGGCCACATTCAAGTCCGTCTCGAAAACGGGCTCGAACCGAAATGGAGCACGTCCGGACTGCCCGATTTCCCCAATCGCCGTCGGGATGAAAGCGAGCGGATTGATATAGTAAGGGTTGCGGCTTACTCCAGCTGGCACGTTCTGAAAAGGATCGCTGACTTGATTCGGGCGAGTCCCGCGCGGGCCCGGTCCCGTCTGCTGCACCACTCGATTCAACGGCAATCCGGTCATCGCAGTAGTAATCCCTGCCACTTCCCATCCGGTCAGGATCTGTCGCAGGAATGGCGCCGCCATAGCTCCTTGCTTCGGAGAGGGCAGCTCGTAGACGTAGCTCGCCTTGAAAACCTGTGTGCGATCAAAACGCGCAACGGCCCGCTCGATGGCAAAGTTCGTGCGAACCTGCGGAAGGTCTATCCCGTCTCGGTCGTTGGTCGAGTCAGTTAGATTCTTGGACCACGTGTAAGACAACTGAGCCGAGATGCCGTGCACCCGCTGAACTCGCAGGGAGCTTATCAGCGCATGATAGCGAAAGGTCGCGGTGGTCTGGCGATCGGTGATCGTTGTGTAGCCTCGAAACGGCCGCGCCAGATTTATGCAATTATTCGGGTTGTTCGATGCGTTGAGCGCAGGGTCGCAACCCGCGATTCCTTGTGACGCCGCGAGAATCTCCTGGGGCGTCGGCGCATTGATGTCCACCGGGCGCGTCAAATGATTGCCCGCGGAACCGAGATATCCAATCTCGAAGGCCGTCGAAGTACCGAATTGCCGCTGGATCGTAACATTCCACTGCTGAGTGATCGGCGTAATAAACGGATCGGTCGTCGTTCGCAACGCGCGAGCAGCCAGGGTGCCCGGCGGCGTGCCCGCTGACGGATTTGCAAACGTAATAGGCACCGCCGCGGTCGCCGTCAGGGATGCCGTATTGTTGAACGGCGGGTTAGTGAACGTATTCTCCTCCACTGCGCCGACCAGCACCTGATCGAAATATATCCCGTAGCCTCCGCGTACCACAGTCTTGTCGCGTCCGCCGGTCAGCTTCTCGAGCAAGCGTCCCTCGGGCGCAGGGCTCCAAGCAAAGCCAAACCGAGGCGCAAAGTTGTTCTTGTCGCTTCGCTGTATGCGCCGGCCGAACGGCGAGTTGACACCCGCAACTGCAATCCCATTCTGTGGATCGCCGACTCCTGGAAGAAAAGACGTGCACGTCGCGTTCGCGCATTTTAACGCCGTGGCGGGATCAAACAATTCCGGCAGAAACACGTCAAAGACATTGTTCTTGTCTATCGGTTGCCGGAAATACTGATATCGCAATCCGTAATCAAGAGTGAGATTAGGACGCGCTTTCCAGGTGTCCTGCGCGTAAACCTCGGTGCGTCCGAATCGCAGATTATTGGTGACGTCGAACTGCGCCTCGCTGTAGGCGCTTGCCCGTCCCAGCAGGAAGTCAGCGAATGGGATCCCGCTCTGTACTCCCGCGCTTCGTGTCTGGAGCCCGGTGAACCCAAAGTTCCCCTGCGTGATGTTGGCTGCGTTTTCGTTCTTGGCCTCCCAGCTCAGATCTACACCGAACTTGAGCGTGTGCGGGCCCTTGATCAATGTCAGATTATCCCTGGGATTAAGATTCCAGTATTCGATGTTGATGATTTGGTTGGAGCCGAGAGTCGGCAGTCCGGTTATGGATACAAACGGCGGAAGATCCGAGTTGTTTTCCGGAAACAACTCGGTGTTTGGAATGCTGACATTGGCCCTCGTGTACTGGCCGATGAGCGTCGATCCAATGTTGTTGCTCGAAGTATTAAAAGACACCTCATTCAGCAAGTTGGAGCCGAACGTGCTGGTGAGATTAGCAGAGAAGACCTTTCCTGGCACGTTCGTATCGGTGGTGGCGATATCGGGAAGAACCGGCGGAGTGCCAAGAGGACTGAATAAACCGCCTTGCTCGCGAGTCTGACTGAGGTCGTTCGTGTAGCGAACCATTAGCCGGTGAACGCTGTTGAAATTGTGATCGATGCGCACGGTTTCTTGCCGTGTGTTTTGTATTCCGGGAGCTGTAGTCTCAATCCTGTTCGGATCAACCCCTGGCGTCGCCGCCGCAATCGTCGGCTGAGGGAACAGATTCAAGAGTGCTTTCGAGTTGGGGTCAATCCGCTCGGTCAGAATCCTGTTGCCCGGGAATTGCAGCCCGGTCAGCGGGTCGATGAT
>DATMCM010000702.1:0-2400 GCA_035558335.1 Blastocatellia bacterium
CCCCAGGGCTGGAATTCCCAGCCCTCCGGTCCCAAAGAGTTCGAACAAGTGCGGTTGGACCAAGGAGATTCTTATGCCGGCTGACACGATATTGCACAACGCCAGGATTGCCACGAATGGAGTTCCATCATTCGTCGAGGCTCTCGCCGTTACCAATGGAAAGATCATTGCGATCGGGACTGACCGCGAGATACTCGAACTGCGTGGCCCTGAGACCAGAGTCATTGACGCGAATGGCCGAACGGTGATTCCTGGCCTTAACGATTCACACATGCATCCGATTCGCACCGGCCTCAGTTACAACATGGAACTCAGGTGGGACGGCGTGCCCAGCCTCGCCGACGCGCTGCGCCTGTTGCACGAGCAGGCCGAACGCACCCCGCCTCCGCAGTGGGTGAGAGTCGTAGGCGGCTGGAGCGAGTTCCAGTTCGCCGAGCGCCGGATGCCCACGCTCGACGAGATCAACGCCGCAGCCCCCGACACACCAGTCTTCGTGCTGCACCTCTACGGTCGCGCGCTTCTGAACCGCGCGGCGCTCAGGGCCGTCGGCTACACTCGCGACACGCCCGACCCGCCAGGCGGCGAGATCCAGCGCGATCGCCAGGGCAACCCGACGGGACTGCTGATCGCCAAGCCCAACGCTTCGATCCTCTATTCCACACTCGCCAAAGGACCGAAGCTCGCGCGCGAAGATCAGTTGAACTCGACGCGGCTCTTCATGCGCGAACTCAACCGCTTCGGAATCACGAGCGTGATTGACGCCGGCGGCGGCTTCCAGAACTACCCGGACGACTACGAAGTCATCGACGAATTGCATCGCAGCGGCGAACTCTCCGTCCGCCTCGCTTACAACCTGTTCACGCAAAAGCCGAAGGAGGAACTCAAAGACTTTCAGCGGTGGACGAAGATGACCGGACCGGGCGTAGGCGACGACTTCTACCGGGTGAACGGCGCGGGAGAGATGCTGGCATTTTCGGCAGCTGACTTCGAGGACTTCCTTGAACCGCGTCCCGAGATGCTGCCAGTGATGGAGAAGGAATTGAAGTCGGTCGTCCGGCATCTGGCCGAGAACCGTTGGCCGTTTCGCCTGCACGCAACATATGACCAGACGATTACTCGCGCCTTGAACGTCTACGAGGAAGTCAACCGCGAAGTACCTTTTAACGGGCTTCATTGGTTCTTTGACCACTGTGAGACCATCTCCGACCGGAACATCGAGCGCGTTAAGGCGCTCGGTGGCGGCATCGCTGTGCAAGACCGGATGGCCTTTCAGGGCGAATACTTCGTTGATCGCTACGGCAAACAGCAGGCGGAGCGTACGCCGCCGATCAGACGAATGCTGGAAATGGGCGTGCCCGTTGGGGCAGGCACAGATGCAACGCGCGTTTCGAGCTATAACCCGTTCGTCTCTCTTTACTGGGTCGTTACCGGCAATACCGTTGGTGGGTTGAATCTTTACCCCGAAAAGAATCGACTCGACCGCACGGAAGCGCTCCGGCTCTACACAGTCGGGAGTTCCTGGTTCTCAACGGAGGAAGGGAAAAAGGGTTCGATTGCTCCAGGCCAGCTAGCCGACCTGGCCGTGCTCTCGGCTGACTACTTTTCTGTTCCCGACGAAGAAATCAAAAGGCTCGAATCCGTGTTAACGATAGTTGGCGGCAAAGTGGTTTATGCGGCGGGACAATTCTCGAAGCTCGCGCCGCCGCCGCTCCCGATCAGCCCTGACTGGTCACCTGTCAAGTATTACGGCGGCTATCAACAACCGCAGAGCGCCACAATCGATGCAGCGGACAGCGCTGCAAGGTCGGCAGTCGAGCCCAGCGCTCTACATAAGGCGCATCGCTGGATTTTCGGTGAAGCGGGTATCTGGGAGTTAGGGTGCGATTGTTTCGCATTCTGATAATAGACATATGACTACCAGACCGCGACTACAGTTTGGTCTGTTGATCCGCAACTGCATGCTTGAGCTGATTCTCACGTCTGTGTTGCTTTTCGGAGTAACAACGATCGTGAGATTTGTCGTGGGTCCTTCACCACTTTCTCGCGCGCTTCCTGAGATCCATGTTGAGCTATTCATTGTCGGAGCATTGGTCGCGGTGCTGCTTGCTGGTCTGATCATCAGCAGTCCGGGCAAAATCAGTGGCGGCCACATGAATCCTGCGATATCGCTGGCGATGTGGCGCTTCGGTGTGTTTCCCGCCGCTGGAGTCGTCCCATACATCGCAGCTCAGCTGCTCGGGTCGGTAATTGGCGTGCTTGCGGCCCGGGCAGCCTGGGGTGCCGTTGTCGGACGTCCCCCAGTTTTGTGCGCCGTCATTCGGCCCGGACCCCCGTGGTCGGCAGCGCCGCTGTTTGGTGCTGAGCTTATTGGTATGGCGGTGATTGTATTCACAGTCGGAT
>DATMCM010000703.1:0-5788 GCA_035558335.1 Blastocatellia bacterium
CCCGAGTTCTCGCTTTCACTTTCGCGGTCGCGATGTTGACCGGACTCATATTCGGCCTCGCGCCGGCGCTGCTGTCTTCGAAAACGAACTTCAACAGTGCGCTCAAGGAAGGCGGCCGGGATTCGAGCGGCACTTCTCGCGGCGCACGCTTGCGCAGCGCGCTGGTGGTCTCCGAAGTGGCGCTGGCGTTGATGCTGTTGGTCGGAGCGGGGTTGCTGATCAAGAGCTTCGCTAACCTTCAAAGTGTCGATCCCGGATTCAATCCGAAAAAGGTTCTTCGTGTTGACGTCGGGCTGCCTCGCACTCGTTATCCCGATCGCCTTCAGTCAGCAGCCTTTTACAAACAGCTTCTCGACCGGGTGGCCGGGTTGCCCGATGTTCAATCCGCCGGGGCAGTCTCGAGCTTGCCGCTCAGCGGCGGGGGCACCGACAGCAACTTCCAGATCGAAGGCCGACCGCCGGCCGAACCCGGTCACCCTCAAGTGGCCTGGTACAGTTCGGTGACTCCGGACTACTTCCGTGCGATGGGTATCCGCTTGGTTCGCGGCCGCGACTTCACCGGGGCCGACAGCACCGATGTCTCGAAAGTCGCTCTGATCAGCGAGACCATGGCGCGCCGTTTCTTTCCGGACGAAGACCCGTTGGGCAAGCGGCTGGTGTTTGGCGAGAAGGACCTGCGCGAAATCGTCGGGGTTATGTCGGACGTCAAGTTCTTCGGTCTAAACCTGGACGCGCGCCCGTCGATGTACTTTCCACACGCGCAGTCTCCGGCGAGAGGAATGAGCCTGGTCGTCAGAACGCAAGGCGAACCGATGACGTTGGCGGCAGCAATTCGCGGCCAAGTCTCGGAACTGGATCGCGACCTCGCGGCGTCGAACGTAATGCCTATGGAAGAGCTGGTCGGGATATCGCTTGCGGAACCGAGATTCACTCTCATGTTACTCGGCGCTTTCGCGGCAGTCGCGATGGCGCTGTCCGCCATCGGCGTGTACGGAGTCGTGTCTTATTCGGTGGCGCAGCGTTCGCACGAGATCGGCGTGCGTATGGCCTTAGGGGCGCAGATGCGCGACGTATTGAAGCTTGTCGTCAGGCAAGGCATGGCGCTTGTTCTCGGAGGCGTAGGGGTTGGGCTCGTTGCTGCGTTCGCGCTGACCCGCGTGATGGAGAGCTTGCTGTTTGGCGTGACCGCGACAGACTTCACGACCTTCAGCCTCACTTCCCTGCTTCTTGCGGGAGTGGCTCTGGGAGCCTGTTTCGTGCCGGCGCGAAGGGCAACGAAGGTGGATCCGATGGTGGCGCTTCGATATGAATGAAGAGTCAGTAGTCCGTAGTCAGTAGTCAGTAGTCAGTAGTCAGTAGTCCGTAATCCGTAGATCGTAAGACCTGGTTAGTGGTTTCTGGTCGATACTAGAGACAAGCCACCGACACAGACTAACTACTGACTACTGACCACTGACTACTGACTACTGACTACGAACTACTGACTACGGACTACTGACTACGGACTACGGACTACTGACTACTGACTTATGAACACTTTGATACAGGACCTTCGCTACGGCGCAAGAATGCTGATGACAAGGCCCGGGTTCACCTTGATCGCTGTCGTCACGCTTGCGCTGGGCATCGGTGCGACGACCGCGATCTTCAGCATTGTCAACGCGGTGCTTCTGCGCCCGTTGCCATATCCCGATGCGGACAGGTTGCTGTATGTCGGGCAGCAATATCGCATTGGCCTGGCGGGATCTGGCGAACCGAAGTTTCTCTTCTGGCGCGAGCAGAGCAAGTCGTTCGAAGCGTTGGCTGCCTACTCGAGCTTCGGCGGCGCGGGTGGCAACCTGTCCGGAGGAACCGAACCGGAATTCGTGCGGGGCCTCCGTATCTCGCAGGACTTTTTCCGGGTGCTCGGCGTCTATCCCGCGACCGGACGAGCGTTCACCTCGGAGGAAGACTCAAGGGGCGGCGCACGCGTCGCGATCATAAGCGACGAGTTGTGGCACAGGCGATTCGGCGCCGATCCGATGGTGCTCGGGCAAACAGTGTCGCTCAACGATCAGCCGGTGGCGATAGTCGGTATCATGCCGCCGCATTTTGAGCTCGGCTTCGCAGCTGATCTGTTCGTGGCGAT
This sequence comes from Blastocatellia bacterium, assembly GCA_035558335.1. Classification (GTDB taxonomy): domain Bacteria; phylum Acidobacteriota; class Blastocatellia; order UBA7656; family UBA7656; genus Onstottus_B. The sequence continues at coordinate 2,129 of DATMCM010000703.1, forward strand.
GCAAGCTCACTCGGAGGCCAATTACGACCCCAATGCCACGGTGATCGGTCGCTTGAATCCGGGCGTGACGATTGAACAGGCGCAAGCAGAGTTGAAGGTGATCGCCGACCAATACCGCGCCGCTTTTCCGCGCCAGATGCAGGAAGGCGAGAGCATCGGCGCACAGCGTTATCAGGAGTCGTTCACGGGCGGCGTGGCTCAGTTGCTCTGGATTCTGCTTGGCGCAGTCGGTTTCCTGTTGATTATCGCCTGTGCCAACGTCGCCAATCTACAACTGGCGCGGGCGGCGACGCGGCAACGTGAGATCGCGGTTCGCATGGCCCTCGGCGCGAGCACCCTTAGGATCGTCCGGCAATTGCTCACCGAGGGGCTGCTGCTGTCACTGGTTGGCGGAGGCGCAGGTTTGTTGCTGGCCGTCTGGTCTGGCGAGTTGTTAAAAGCACTGATGCCTGAAGGATTGCTCCCAGCTGTGACGCCAATAACCGTGGACTGGCGTGTGCTGGCCTTTGCCTTCAATTGCGCGATCGCAACGGGCTTGCTGTTCGGGCTGGCGCCGGCTTGGCAGGCTCGCAAAGTCGATGTCAACACTGCGCTGAAAGAAAACGCCGGTAAAGGCGGGACTGCGCGAGGACGATTGCGGGGCGCGCTGGTCGTGACCGAAGTCGCGCTGTCACTCGTGCTCCTCGTGGGCGCAGGGCTGTTGATTCGAACGTTTGCAAATCTGCTCGGCGTTGCGCCCGGCTTTGATCCGCACAATGTGTTGACCTGCCAGCTTACTTTGAACGGTGAACGTTACGATACGACCAATGAAGCGGCGGCGTTTTACCGCGACGCGCTCGAACGGATCAGCAGCCTGCCCGGCGTAGAAGCGGCAGCGATCACCAACAAGCTTCCGCTCGACTGGCAGTTCAACATGCCCGTGGTCTTTCCGAACGATCCCGACAAATCGGAGACCGTGCAGTTCCGAATGATTTCGCCCGACTACTTCCGTGTGATGAGGATCGCCGTCCAGCAGGGGCGAGCGTTTACCGACGCCGACAACTCCTCAGCGGCGCCGGTCGCCATCGTCAACGAAGCATTTGCCCGGCGTTTCTTCGATGGCCAGCAGCCAATGGCGCAGCAACTTTCAATTGGGCGCGGCGCGAACGATCCGGTGCGGCAGGTGATCGCGGTGGTGGGCGACATAAAGCAGTCGGGCCTCGACCGTCCCTCGCCGCCGATGGTCTTTGTGCCGATTCCGCAAGTGCCCGATAAACTGATGGCGATTGTGCGCTCCTTTACGTCCGCCAACTTCACCGGGCGCACAACCGTCGCACCGCTAAGCCTGGGCGCCGCTTTGAAACGCGAGATCAGCGAGCTGGATCCGACGCTGCCGCTTTCGGGGATCTCGTCAATGGAGGAGATATCGGCGCGCTCGATCGCTCCTCAACGATTCAACATGTTTCTGGTAGGTCTGTTTGCGGCGCTGGGGCTCGCGCTTGCGGCAGTTGGGATCTACGGAGTGATCTCTTACACGGTCAGCCAGCGGACCAATGAAATCGGCATACGCATTGCGCTTGGCGCACAGACCCGCGACATCATCCGGCTGGTTCTCGGCCAGGGATTCACGCTCGCGATGCTTGGCACGTCGCTCGGCGCGGTGGGCGCATACTGGTTGACGCGTTTGATGAAGAGCCAGCTATTCGGGGTAAGCGCTACCGATCCGCTGACCTATGCCGGCGTCGGCGTGTTAGTAGCGCTGGTGGCGCTGGTGGCTTGTTACGTTCCGGCGCGCCGGGCTACGAAAGTAAATCCGATCGAAGCCTTGAGATGGGAATGAAGGGCTGAGGACTGAGGACTGAGGTAGAGGGTAGAGGATGGAGGATAGAGGATAGAGGATGGAGAATTGAAAATTGAAAACATGAAATCGAAAATTTGGAATTGAGAATTTGAAATTGGAGATTGGAAATGGAGACTGGAGATCGCAGGATCAACTGTGCGGATGGTGATGTTAGACGTGGCAAGTCCCACTTCAATTTGCACTTTTCAATTCTCAATTCTCAATCCTCAATCCTCAATCCTCAATCCTCAATCCTCAGTCTTCAGTCCTCGAAAAAGGGAAAGAGGTAATCAATGGAAACTCTATGGCAAGACTTGAAATTCGGCGTGCGGGCTCTGCTTAAGAACCCCGGGTTCACCGTGGTGGCGGTTATCACCCTGGCTCTGGGTATTGGAGTCAACAGCACGGTCTTCAGCATCGTCAATGCCTTCCTGTTTCGGCCGTTGCCGGTCAAGGACCCCGCTCAGCTGGTCGCCATTGCGACAAGAGATAGCAGCTTCGAGGTCCCCTACGAGATGTCTTATCCCAACTACCAGGATCTCATAGATCGGACGGACGTTTTTTCGGACGCAATTGCGTTCTCGAACGGCGTCTTCAATTCGTCGGCCGACGGCCAATCCGAGCGGGCCTGGGCCCAGCTCGTCACCGGCAATTACTTTTCAATGCTGGGGGTAGATCCAGTTGCTGGCCGAACCTTTACAAGCGAAGAAGGCGGCGTTCCCGGCGCCCAACCGGTTCTTGTGCTGAGTTATGGTTACTGGCAGCAGCGCTTCGGCGGCCAGGAATCGGCGATCGGTCGAACTCTGAAGCTCAACGGCATTCCGTTCACCATCATCGGAGTCGCGCCCCAAAGCTTTACCGGCACCGAGTCGGTACTGAAGCTCGACATCTACGTGCCGCTGGGGCTCCAGGACAGGTTCTATCCGAAGTCCGCCGGCTGGTTTGCAAAGCGAAGTCATACGGAATTGCGCGTGCTTGCGCGATTGAAACCGGGCGTTTCGGTCGATCAAGCGCGCACCGCGGTTGACGTCTTGGCGCGTCAGCTTGAACAGGAATACCCGGAAACAAACAAGGCAACACGGTTCGCGCTCGAGTTGGAGACTCACTCACGGCCGGTTATCTCGATCGCCGAAAATGTCCCCCGAATCGCAGGCGTTTTCATGGCGCTGGTTGCGTTGGTATTGCTGATCGCTTGCGCTAACGTGGCTAACCTGATGCTCGCGCGGGCGATGGCGCGTCAGAAGGAGATAGCCATTCGCCTTGCGTTGGGCGCGAGCCGCGCTCGCATTATTCGCTTGTTTCTCACCGAGAGCATCGTGCTGGCAATAGCCGGCGGAATGATCGGATGGCTGTTTTCATTTTGGGCTATTGATTGGCTTTCGAACATCCGGGTCTCGACCGACGCGCCGATCCGGTTCGGCATCGAGCCGGATTGGCGAGTTCAAGTCTTCTCGCTCGGGATAGCCGTGTTGACCGGATTGATCTCGGGAGTGTTTCCCGCGTTTCAAACCTCCCGCCCTGACCTCAACCTGTCGCTTAAAGAAGGCGGCAGAAGCTCGGCAGCCTCGGGCCGGCATCGGATTCGCAGCCTGCTCGTCGTCGGTCAGGTAGCTGTTTCCTTGCTCGTTCTGATCTGCGCTGGACTCTTTATACAAAGCGCGAGAAACGCCGAGAAGATGGACGTGGGTTTTAGAACCGAGAACCTCTCGATGGCATCGATGGATCCGGAAGCTCAAGGCTACGACGAAGCTCGCGGGCGACGATTCTACGAGCAACTGATTGAGCGAGCCGGAGCGCTGCCCACTGTCATCGGAGCAAGCCTCTCGTCGAACTTACCGCTT
>DATMCM010000704.1:0-2246 GCA_035558335.1 Blastocatellia bacterium
AGTTCTCGAGGTGCAGACGCCGGCTGCCGATTGGTCCATCAAAGAAGCGGTCGTTGCCACGGGCGATAGCCCTCTTGGACGCGGTCCGCGCTTCGGCATACCGCTGCATCTGATATACGAATCACCCGATATTCAGTTGGAACCCGGGCGTCCGCTTCGCTGGCGCATTGGGCTGCGGACGTCCGCCGACCCACAGCCCGGCAATCGCAAATGAAATGGGAGATCGATTGACTATGAAAATAACGAATAATCCGATCACATCTGAGACCTGCCTAGTGCGCAACACAAACTCAAGCAAAGGGCGCACGCGTTCAATAGCGCCGGGGGCTACCGCCGCGCGCCATCTTCACTATGGCCGCATCATTCTCGACGCGGAGGATGTGCCGGTTCGTTTTTCGACCGCGGAGCAAGAGACAAGCTTGATCTGCTTGAGAGGCAATGCAACGGTGCGCGCCGAGGGAAACGCCTTCGAGCTCGGTCGCTACGACTCTCTGTATATTCCGCGCGACTCCGAACTCGAGGTGGCCGCCGGCAGCGAAGGCTGCGACTTCGCGGAACTCTCCTCGCCGGTCGCCAATCGGTACCCGCTTCAATTGGTTCGCTTCGCCGACGTACAGCAGGATCCTACTCTGCATTTCAAAGCCGGCGGATCAACAGCGGAACGCGAAGTAAATATTCTCATCGGCAAGAACGTCGAGGCGGGCCGGCTGTTGGCTGGTGTCACGTTCAGCAAACCTGGCAACTGGACCTCGTGGCCGCCGCACGAACACGCCGAGATGCTCGAAGAAGCATACCTGTATGTCGATATGCCCGCGCCCGGCTGGGGCATTCAATTGGTCTATACGGATCCAGACGAGCCCGAGCTTGTCGCGGTTGTACGCGAAGGCGATTGTGTTCTAATGCCGAAGGGGTATCACCCAAACGTCGCCGCGCCCGGAGGCGCGATCAATTTCCTCTGGATGATGGCAGCCAACCGTGAAGGTGAGGATCGCCAATTCGGAGTTGTCAACGTCCAGCCTGAGTACGCTTCGGGCGGTTCAGGACTCGAAGCTTCAAGGGCAGCGAGGTAGATGGGATGGTGCACGTTTCACCGTTGACCGGGGGGCAGCACTGCAAACGGGAGAGCGCGCGTGGAGCGCATCGGCGAAGGCATCGAGCGCCAAATGATCGTCGGAGATCAGCTCATGATATGCCGCCTGCGCTTGAAGCCACACGTGGACACGCCGGCTCACGAGCATCCTCACGAACAGATCATGATAGTCGAGCGCGGCCGCGTTCGCTTCGTAGTCGGCGATCAGGAGCGAATCGCGCACGCTGGCGACGTGTTTCATTTTCCGTCCGGCTGCTGGCATGGCGCGACCATGCTCGACGAGGAGGTCGTGCTCGTGGATATTTTCACGCCGGTGCGAGAGGACTTCCTCGAGCCGGCACGATGAGAAGCGGAGCCTCGCGGAGCTCCTTGAAACTCGGTGCTCCATACTACAGACGGTAGACAACCGATGGCTTCAACTCCTTCAGTGAATGCGGTGGAAGCGGCCGTAGCTGAACCGCCAGTTGAATCCGTGGCGCGGGTGGGCCGCTATCGCTGGGTGATCTGCGCGCTGCTGTTCTTCGCGACGACGATCAACTACGTCGACAGGCAAGTGATAGGAATCCTCGCGAAGGATTTGCAGAATATCATCGGTTGGAGCGAGATAGATTACGGCAATGTCGTAGCGGCATTCAACGCGGCATACGCGCTCGGCTTGCTCGTCTCGGGCCGCCTCATAGACCGGTTCGGCACCAGGATCGGCTATACTGTCGCTATTATCATTTGGAGCCTGGCGGGCATGGCGACTTCGCTTGCTCGCTCCGCCTTCAGCTTTGGTGTTGCCAGAGCGGCGCTGGGGCTGGGTGAAGCATCGAACTTCCCGGCTGCCATAAAGACGGTCGCGGAATGGTTCCCAAAGAAAGAGCGCGCGCTTGCCACGGGCATATTCAATTCGGGAACAAACGTAGGCGCTATTGTGGCTCCGTTGACGGTTCCCTGGATAGCAATTCATTTCGGATGGCAATGGGCCTTCGTGCTCACCGGAGCGATAGGATTCCTGTGGCTCTTGTTCTGGATTCCGAAGTATCGCAAACCGGAAGAGCATCCGAGATTGTCCGCCCAGGAGTTGTCCTACATACAAAGCGACCCTCCTGATCCGCCTGCAGCAAGGATCCCCTGGATACAGTTGATACCTCACCGTCAGACCTGCGCGTTC
>DATMCM010000705.1:0-3176 GCA_035558335.1 Blastocatellia bacterium
ATCAACCGGGAGTTAATTAGATGGCGCTGACACGTGATGATCTGCCTCCCGCTCTTTCGTCGATGTGGCGTTTATGCAAGTTGGGTTATCGGCATGAGTCAGGTCTTTTGCTGACCGCGTTCTTGCTCGCACTTTTGGCAGCAGTCCCCGATGCGCTTGTAGCGGTCTGGATCGCCTTGTTGGGCGACGGAGTATTGCACGGCAATCGGGGCCGCATACTAATGGCTGCGATAGGTTTGGCCGTCTCGGCGACCGCGACCTGGTTGTTGCGAACGGTCAGCACCCGGGTGCAGCGCCGTTTCCGCGACAAAGTCACTATAGCGCTGGAATCACACGTCGCAAGGCTCCAGGCATCGGCCGCCACGATCGAGCATCACGAGCGGCCGGACTACCTCGATCGACTCGCGATGCTCCGCAACCAGGTGTTCGTACTCGATCACATGTACATGTCGCTGTTCTCGACCTGCGGATGGATCCTGCGGCTCGGGATAACCATTGCCCTGCTGGTCTCAATTCATCCTGCGCTGCTCTTGCTTGCAGTGTTTGCGCTTCCGACCGTATGGACGTCAATGTGGCGGCCCGAAGTTGAGCGCAATGCCTGGGAGAGCCGAGCCTCATCGCATCGCCTTGCTCGTCACCTGTTCACGCTCGCTACCACTGCGCCTCCGGGCAAGGAGGTACGAGTAACAGGGATCGGTCCGCGCCTGGTGGCCGAGCGCCGCGGGGCATGGGAATGGTGGTACAGAGGAGTGGCAAAGGCGAGGTTCGAATCAGCGCTATGGCACGCACTTGCCTGGGCGCTCTTCGGCAGCGCCTACGTAGGCGCCGTCGTGTTTGTATCGGTTGGTTTGCGCGCCTCGGCAGGGAGCGTCCTGTTAGCGGTGGCGGCGGGAGCGCGATTGTCAGGATATGTGGGAGCGACGGTCGGCGAAATCGGCTTTCTGCGCTCGATCTGGATCGATGGAGCGAAGCGGCTCGCCTGGCTCGAGGACTACGTTGCGTCGTTGGATGCGGCGGCTGACTTGCCGGTGCCTTCGGAGCTGAGGCACGGAGTGCGATTCGATAACGTTTCTTTCGCCTATCCGGGCACCGAGCGCCTGGTGCTCGAAGATGTCTCATTCAACATTCCGCCTGGCGCGGTTGTGGCAATCGTCGGTGAAAACGGCGCGGGGAAAACGACGCTGGTGAAGCTGCTGAGCAAGTTCTACGAACCCACGTCGGGGGCCATATACATCGATGGGCAGCCCCTGGCTCGGATTTCCGCCGAGGAATGGCGCGCGAGGTTGGCCGGAGCGTTTCAGGATTTCTTTCGGTTCGAGCTCCGAGCTCTGCATAGCATAGGCGTGGGGGACGTGACTCGGATGGACGAGGAGACGGCGGTTAGCCTTGCAGTCGATCGCGCAGGAGCCGGCGACGTAGTGACACGCTTCCCGTCGGGCTTCAATACTCAGCTCGGGGCTACATGGCCCGGAGGCGTCGAAGTTTCGTTTGGTCAATGGCAGAAGCTTGCGCTGGCGCGCGCATTCATGCGGGATGAACCGCTTCTTGTGATCCTTGATGAACCCACCGCTGCACTCGATGCCGAGACCGAGCATGAGCTGTTCGAACGCTACGCCGCGGCCGCACGCAATAACGAGAGGTCGGGGAAGATCACGATTCTTGTGTCGCACCGCTTCAGCACGGTTCGAATGGCCGACCTGATCGTTGTGCTCGATGGCGCGAGGTTGGCGGAAGTCGGCACTCATGACGAGTTGATTGCGCGGGCCGGTCCGTACTCCGAGCTGTATACAATTCAGGAGACGGCATATCGAAGGTAGTCTGTTGACCCGATCCTACTCACCGGCATTAAGTGCGCAGAGACCTACGGCTGCCGCTTCGATCTCGGCAACAGTGGATTTCATCATGATCCCTCGGCTGTTTCCCGACCAAACTGATCGAGGATTCCGGCGAGAATCTTTTTTGGCTGATCGTCGTCGCCGCAGATGAACATGCTGCGCTCACTCGTTGGAGCCACGCCCAAAGAATCAGCTGTCGAAGGCTTGGTGAGGTCGCGTCTGCGCCAGCGCAGTCAAACGCGTTCAGCGGCTTCGAGAAGGTCTTACCTTTTAGAGTCGATTTCACCCTTGTTCGTTTTGACACGTTGCTCGTTCCGACGTAAACTGCGCTCCGTTGGTAAGCAAAAATCGATTCGACCGCTCGTCGGCATTGGAGCTTAAAGCAACAACTCTATCCCACGCCCCCAATTGGTAAAAGAATCACAGTGGGAATTCGATCGAAAGAGATATTTCTCACGGAAATAGCTCGATTTCTGTTACTCCCTGTAACCGGCAAGTCGCGTCCGCTTTAACTTCAGGGCTGACTAGTGTGCATTTCTTCGAACACGCGGAGGAACCCAGTAATGAAATCAATCATATCCAATCGCTTTGTTAGTGTGCCGGTTTTCCTGGTGCTGAGCCTCGTAGGAGCGCTGGTTCTCGTCGGCGTCGTCAGTTCTGAAGCAATCAGTACCTTTGAACCCAGCCGAACCGCGGAAGCCATACGAATGTTCAACGTAGGCTTCGGAAGTCGTACGTTCAGTTTTCAGCTTGGCCGCGAGACAGAGAGCCGATATTTGGGATCCGCCACTCTTCGACGTGCGGTCCAATCGGCACAGCTGCAGCCGCGTACGATGGGCTCGGATGATTTCAATGGCGACGGGATGGGTGACTTGGTTATCGGCTATGCAAACAGTGGCGCTGGGGTGTTGAGTTTGCGTCTGGGAAACGTGCAGGCAATCGCCCCCACGGACAGTGAAGTGTTCGAGGGCATAACGGTGGGCCGCTATCCTGAGCCCTTTCTTCATGAAGCCCAACTTTATGCATTGCCGGAAGCGCCGGACTTTTTGCGAGTAGGAGATTTCAACAGTGACGGCTATGTAGATGTGCTTACAGCCGCTCGCGGCGGCGCGTCTGTTTACCTTCTCGCCGGCGATGGCCGAGGAACACTCCGAGCGCCAGAGAAGTTTGATCTCTCGGGTCAATTGACCGCCTTGCAGGCAAATGACTTCAAGCAGCCGGGGAAATTCACAAGTCTGGCACTAGGAGTTAGAACTCCCGAGGGACCGAAGGCCTTGATTTACGTCGACGGATTGTCGTTAAAGCCGGACGTTTACCGAATGCCGGCTGACGTTACCGCTT
>DATMCM010000706.1:0-3227 GCA_035558335.1 Blastocatellia bacterium
GAGCCTGATCGTGGGGTAGGAAATCCCATGCCGTGCCGTGTGGGCTGTAGTCCTCACGAACCGTTCCCCATGCGCGTTCGCTCAGGTAAGGGCCCCATCGCTTCCAGTGAGCTCGCCGCTCGCGTGATTGTTGCAGTCTGATTTCTTCCTTTGTCATCGGTTTCACCTTGTACGGGCGGCCCTCCGTGGCCGCCCCTCGTTCAGGGCTCTTCGCGCTTAGATTGTGGAGAGGGGCGCCACGGAGGGCCGCCCGTACAGCTACTTCTCTATCAACTCCATTACGTGTCCGTCCGGGTCGCGAACAAGCACACCCTTCATGAAGCCAAGGATCGGGTCGGGCATCTGAACCAGGCCTGACGATACGAAGGCAAACTTGTCCGCGCGCAGCCGTGCGGCCATCGCGCTCGCGTCGGTTGTGACTAATTTCGTTTGCCAATGAATCAAATCGCTGGCTTTTTCATCCGCGGGCGCTGGTCGCCCGTCTCGCGGAGTAAGATACTCGAGGAACTCGATGCCCGGTCCTGAAGCGGCTCGCAATGCAGTAATGCGAAGCCGCGCGCCGAAGACGTTGTTCAGGTGTTCCTGTTCCGACCCGAAGTTCTCGCTCTCGCCAGCGACGCTCAAGCCCAACGCGACGCGATAGAACCTGAGGCTCGCATCCGTGTCGCTCACGACAATCGCGGTGTGATCGATGCCGAGGAATAGTTTGTTCGAGGGCTGATGCCATTTTGACGCGCCCTTGTCAGCCGGGAACTGCAACACTTCCAGGGCGTGCCCGTCGGGGTCTTTGAAATAGAAAGCCCGAATGCCTGCGGCCGGCTTTATCGTCTCGGGGAGTTTCTGCGGGCCGGTCGAGGCGTGCTGCACTTTGTTCTTGCGAAGCCACCCGTAAGCGCGATCCATGTCGCTCGTTATGATGGCGACGTGTTGGAACCAGCGATCGTTGCTGCGCGAATCGACGGGGATTGGACGGCCTCTTGGCGTCAGGTATTCGGTGAGTTCTAGAAATTCATCGCCGAGTTTCAGGCGCACCACACGCATACGCAAGCCGAAGAGCCCCTGCAGGTGTTCGTATTCGCTCCCGGCTACTTCTACATCTGAGACCTTTTCAAACGACAATACCTTCGTGAAGAACTCCACCGAACGATCAATATCCGATACCGTCATCCCAACTGCTTCAACTGCGACAACAGAACCATTCGCAGGGAAGGAGCGAGGGGCGACGATGACAGCCGTGCCCCTCGCTGCAGGGAGTGGGTTGCGAGCGGTAACTGGGGAAATCGTCGTAAGAAAGAGAAGCAACAACGCGAACTGGACGCGAAGACGCAGCCTAGCTACACCGAGTTCGCTTTCACGAGCCGGCCGGTTGCACTCAGCATTTCTTGCCCGGCCAAACGCGAGCGGCGTCTTCGCGATAAAATCGTTTCGAAACTTGAGTCTCATTTTCAACTCCATCAGCCAAGCTGCTCAATCAAGTGATCGCCGACGCGTAGAGCGTTCGCCATGATTGTCAGGCCTGGGTTCACTGCGCCGCTTGATGGGAAGAAGCTCGCGTCGACCACGTAAAGATTCTCGACCTCGTGAGCTCGGCAGTTCGCATCAAGAGCCGAACTCTTCGGGTCGTTGCCGAAGCGTATCGTCCCGTTCTGGTGTGCCACGCCGGCGAGTGGGATTTGCCGACCAACGAAGATGTTTCGTGAGAACAATCCTACGTGGCACTCGTGGCCGTGCATCTCGCATTTCGTCTGCTGTTTCATCAGGCTTTCGAGCTTTGCGATTAACCGTTTGTGACCCTCTTCGTTGTTCAGTTTGTAAGAGAGGACGATCTCGCCTTTGTTGTTCAAGGTCACGCGGTTCTCGGGGTCAGGCAAATCTTCCGAGGTGAGCCAGAAGTCCAGCGAGTGGCTGGCCATCAACTCCAGCGTGAAGCCGGGAGCGATCGCCGGCGCGCCCGCTCGAAGAGTTTGCGCATCGAGCTTGCCGACGAACGAGATGTGACCCATCGGGAAGTCCCAATCTCTCGAGCCAAAATAAAAGTCGTTCACCGAAAGGGTCTTCTGAAAGACGGTCGGATTCGGGCACTTCGAAATCGCCATCAAGATCGAATTGATGTGCCCCATGTAGTGCCGGCCCACCACGTCGGAGCTGTTGGCAAGGCCTCTGGGATGCTTATCGTTCGCCGATCGCAGAAGAAGCGCCGCCGAGTTTATCGCTCCGCAAGACGAGACGACGATCTCGCCGCTGTACTCTTCACGCGAGCCGTTACGCTTCACGATGACTTTTGTGACGCGGCGACCGGACGCATCGGTCTCGAGCCGCTCGGCGTAAGCGTTGGTCAACAACGTAACGTTGGGATACTCGACGGCTTGATCGACGCACAACACCTGCGCATCGGACTTCGCGTACACGAGACACGGGAACCCGTCGCACGTATTGCAGCGAATGCACAGGCTCTTGCGCGGGTCCTGCTCGTTGAGCTGCACGCCAAGCGGGGTGTGAAACGGCTTCAACCCGAGCCGCGCGAAGTCATCGCTCAAGTGCTGAATGCGAGGCTCGTGGCTGACCGCGGGATGCGGATAAGGAGCGCCGGCGCCCGGGTCAGTCGGATCTTCGCCGCGCTCGCCGTGGACGTGATAGAGCTGCTCTGCCTGCGTGTAGTAAGGCTCGATATCATCGTAAGAGATCGGCCACGCGGGTGAAATCCCGCCGTGATGGCGAAGCTCCCCAAAGTCTTCCTTGCGTAAGCGAAACAACGCCGCGCCGTAAAACTTGGTGTTGCCCCCGACGAAGTAGTTCGTGTGCGGGTGAAGCTCCTCGCCGTTCGTATCGCGCCACTTTTCTTTTGTCTGGTATTTGCCTTCGAGGTTGACGGCTTTAGGATCCCAATTGTCCTTCTCGCGAGGCACGTAATCGCCGCGCTCGAGAACCAGGATGCGCTTACCCGTTGGTGCGAGCTTGTAGGCCAGAGTTCCGCCGCCGGCGCCGGTGCCGATGATGATCACGTCATAATGGTTTGCGTTTGACACAGCTCTCCCTCCGTTCTGAAAAGCAAGCCTTCGGTTGAATCGGTTATCGGTCAATTCGCCGCGCTGAGCGGCCCTGAAGTTCGTGACACCTGTTGAATGACTGGAGCCGGATGGAAAATTCCCGATGTTCGAGATTCGTCACGCTTGGGCGTGCATTGCGTTTTCGGCGGCGGCTTGCACGCCGTAGGCTTGGGAGTACTG
>DATMCM010000707.1:0-15460 GCA_035558335.1 Blastocatellia bacterium
AATTCAAAACTGACGGTGGCAGACGAAAAGCCCTGGAGCAGCTTCAACGACGCGAGGTCGGTGGCGTGATAATCATCGGGGGCGATGGTTCTCAGACCGGAGCGTACGAGATGTCAGGCCTTGGCTTTCCGGTCGTCGGTATTGCGTCGACGATTGATAACGACCTGAATGGATCCGAGATCAGCATTGGAGTTGATACTGCGCTGAACATAGCGCTTGAGGCAACAGACCGGTTGAAAGTCACCGCCTCATCTCATCAGCGGGCTTTTCTGGTCGAGGTTATGGGTCGCGACTCTGGATACCTCGCGTTGATGGCGGGCATAGCCGGGGGAGCCGAAGCGATTGTCATCCCTGAAGTCGAAACACACCCTGAGGTCATCGCAGAAGAATTGCGGCTCGCTTACGATCGGGGGAAACCACACGCCATTGTAGTGATCGCTGAAGGCGCGAAGTACAACGCCGAAGGTCTAGTGAACTACTTCCGCGAACATCGCGAGCGGCTCGGTTTTGATCTCCAAGCCACTAAACTCGGACACGTGCAAAGGGGTGGCGCGCCGGGTGTCTTCGACCGGCTGCTGGCGACTCAGCTTGGAGCTGCAGCGACTGAACTGTTCGCATCAGGTGGAAACGGTCAGTTGCTGGGCTTGATAAGAGGAAGAATCAAGGCCACGCCATTGAGTGAAGTTGTGGCCGCCCGGAAGTCGCTTGACCTGGGTCTGTTAGATCTCGGGCGGGTGTTAGCGAAATAGCCTTATTGTGCTGTGATGATGGGATTGAAGCTGTCATGGATCACTCGACCGAGGCCACAAATGGAAAGGCCGTGTTTCACGTTCACGGCGTAAGCAAGGTCTATCACGTCGGTGAAGTCGATGTTCATGCGTTGCGAGGAGTTGATCTCGATCTGTATCGTGCCGAGTTTGTCGTTTTGCTTGGTCCGTCAGGTAGCGGAAAGTCAACGCTTCTGAACATACTTGGCGGGCTCGACGTGCCGACGAGCGGCGAGGTCTACTACCTCGATCACATTCTTACTTCTGCGAGCGATACAGAGCTGACCCGCTTCCGCCGCGAGCACGTTGGCTTTGTTTTTCAGTTCTACAATCTGATTCCCAGCCTGACTGCTCTCGAAAACGTCGCACTTGTCACAGAAATTGCAGAACTGCCGATGAGCCCGAGAGAGGCGCTCGAGCTCGTTGGGCTGGGCGACAGGTTGAACCATTTCCCGGCCCAGTTATCTGGTGGTGAACAACAACGCGTGGCTATTGCCCGCGCCGTGGCCAAGCGTCCCGATGTCTTGTTGTGTGACGAGCCGACCGGCGCCCTCGACTATTCAACTGGAAAAATCGTCCTCGAGGTGCTTGAGCGAGTGAACCGCGAATTAGGAACTACGACGGCTGTTATAACCCACAACGCCGCAATCGCAGCGATGGCCGATCGCGTGATCCGAATTGGCAGCGGTCAGATTCTGGAAGTACGTCACAACGAAACGAAAGCCCGACCGGCTGATTTGAGTTGGTGAAGCGTGACTCCATTGAACCGAAAACTTGTGCGTGACCTGTTTCACCTGCGCGGGCAAGTGATCGCTGTTGCGCTGGTTGTTGCGTGCGGGATCGCGACCTATGTGACTATGCGAAGCTCTTATAACTCACTCGTTGCTTCCCGTGCCACATATTACGAAACATATCGTTTTGCGGACGTTTTCGCGCAACTGAAACGCGCGCCCGAATCACTGTCCGCAGAAATCCAGAACATTCCGGGCATAGCAGTGACCCAGACTCGAGTCGTGCTTGAAGTGACGCTTGACGTTCCTGGGCTAGATGAACCGGCTACAGCGCGACTGGTTTCAATACCCGAGCGGCGAACGTCAATTCTCAACGATCTCTACATTCGACAGGGGCGCTATGTTGAACCGGGAAGACGCGACGAAGTTTTGGTGAGCGAGGCGTTCGCCGAAGCTAACCAGCTTCAAGTCGGCCAATCGCTCGGTGCCGTCATCAACGGCCGCTGGGAAGAGATGCGGATCGTCGGTATAGCGCTCTCCCCCGAATACGTCCACGAGATTCGCGCAGCCGATGTTTTTCCTGATCGCCGTCGATTTGGAATCTTGTGGATGAGCAGAGACGCGCTCGGCCCGGCCTTCGATATGGAAGGCGCGTTTAACAACGTGACCGTCTCGCTCGCACCTGGAGCTAGCGAGGCTGAAGTAATTAATCGTCTTGATGAGCTGCTTAAGCGATACGGCGGGCTTGGCGCTTACGGGCGCGACGAGCAGGAGTCGCACCGCTTCCTTGCGGACGAAATCGAGCAGGATCGCATTACCGGCATCGTCATTCCGTCGATCTTTCTCGGGGTCGCCGCTTTTCTGATTCACATGGTCCTTTCGCGATTGGTCTCAACACAACGCGATCAAATCGCGGTGCTCAAGGCTTTCGGCTATGGCAACCTAGCAGTCGGAACTCACTATTTGAAGTTTGCTCTAGTAGCAGTGCTCGCCGGGACTGTGGTCGGTACGGCGCTGGGTATTTGGTTCGGAGCGGAATTGGCGGAAGTTTACAAGCAGTTCTTTCGCTTTCCAGTGCTGCAGTTTGAGGTAGGACTGGAAACAGCCGGATTAGCGATTGCGATCAGCGCCGGCGCGGCGTTTCTAGGCGCGATCTTGGCGGTGCGCCGCGTCGTCGCACTGCCCCCTGCCGAGGCGATGCGGCCGGAGCCTCCAGCAAACTTCAGTACGGGGCTGTTAGAACGAATTGGGCTTCAGAAGGTCGTTTCGCCTGCGGCGCGAATGATCGTCCGCAACATTGAGCGTAGAAAGTGGAAAGCCGCGTTATCAATTCTGGGGATTGCGCTCGCGGTCGCCGTACTTATTGTTGGTCGTTATTCGTTCGACGCACTCGATTACATTATCGAGGTTCACTTTCGAACCGCCCAACGTGAAGATGCGACCATAATGTTCAACAATCCGCGCACGTCCCGCGCGCGTTTTGACGTGACACACCTGCCTGGAGTGCTGCGCGCCGAAACGTTCCGTACCGTGCCTGTACGCTTGCAATTCGAGCACCGCTCAAAGCGAGTGGCGATACTCGGAATTAAGCCTGACGGTGAGCTGCGCACTTTACTTGATCGCAGTCTGAGGAAAGTTGATCTACCATCCGAAGGACTCTTGCTTTCGGCTAAACTCGCTGACGTGTTGGGCGCGCGTCCGGGCGACACAATAACTGTTGAAGTCCTGGAAGGGGAGCGGCCCTTGCGTCACCTTCCTGTCGTTCGACTGGTTGATGAATGGATCGGGCTGTCGGCTTACATGGACACTCACGCGCTCAATCGCTTGATGCGCGAAGGTGAAACAGTTTCAGGCGCCTACCTCGCTATCGATCCGAAATTCGCTACGCAGCTTTACTCGTTAATCAAGCGAACGCCCGTCGTTGGGGGCGTCGCCTTCCGCGAAAAGATGCTCGCTTCTTTCCTGGAAACCGTGGCGGCGAGCCTGACCATATCGACGACTGTGCTGATCGTGTTTGCGTGCGTCATTGCATTTGCGATGGTCTACAACAGCGCGCGCGTGGCGCTCTCTGAGCGGGGCCACGAACTGGCTTCACTGCGCGTGCTCGGTTTCACACAGCGGGAAGTGTCGGTGATGCTGCTGGGCGAGCAGGCGCTGTTGACGCTTGCAGCAATCCCAATCGGGTTTGCCATCGGACTGGGGATCTGTGCGTTGCTGGCCCGTTTGATGAACACTGAGCTTTATCGGATGCCGCTCGTCGTGAGCGGACAGTCTTATGCCTTCGCATTTTTGATCATCGTGGCCGCAGTTGGTCTTTCGGGATTGCTGATTCTCAGGCGGCTCTACAATCTCGATCTTGTTGCAGTGCTCAAAACGCGGGAGTGAAGTATGAAGAAGAAATTGACCCGCATTGTCTTTTATCTTCTGGCTCTGAGTGTGGTGGCTCTCATTGTCGTTGCCTTTCTGCCGTCGCCAATCAAAGTTGAAACCGCCCGCGTCACGAGAGGAACGCTTCGCGTCACGGTCGACGAAGAAGGAGAGGCGCGCGCCCACGATCGCTTCGTTGTCGCAGCGCCGATAGCCGGACGGCTCACACGCGTAGAGCTTCACGATGGCGACCCGGTTTCACTCAATCAGGTGGTTGCGGTAATTAACCCTCTGCCGATCGACCAACGCGAGCGCGCTGAGATCACTGCGCGCGTGCAAGCAGCGGAAGCGTTGAAACGCAGCGCTGACGAAGCGGTCGAGCACGCGCGCGCGGATCACGAACAGGCAAAGCGGGACCTTCGCCGCGCGGAGGACCTGGTTGAAGGCGGTGTCATCTCGCGCCAGTCGCTCGAGCAAGCAAGGAACGCGGGGACAATAAGCAAGAATGAGCTTGAGGCGGCGAGATTCAAAGCGCAGGCTTCAGCTTCTGAGGTCGATGTCGCGAAGGCAGGCCTTATTGCAGTTGAATCAGGGCAAGGCGGCGCAGGCAGACTCGTTACCTTGCGCTCGCCTGTTCGAGGTCGCGTGCTTCGGGTGATTGAGAAAAGCGAGCGAGTAGTGACCTCGGGAACGCCAATCATTACAGCAGGCGATCCGCGCAAGCTCGAAGTAGTTGTTGATTTGCTTTCGACGGATGCGGTGAAAGTGAAACCGGGCGCCGCCATGCTCCTGGAGAACTGGGGTGGTGAAGCTCCGATAATGGCACGAGTTCGAATAGTTGAGCCATCGGCTTTCACCAAAGTTTCCGCGCTTGGCATCGAAGAGCAGCGCGCTAACGTGGTGGCTGACTTCGTGGATCCGCCGGGACCCCTCGGGGACGGTTACCGGGTCGAAGCGAGAATAGTCATCTGGGAAGCTGAAAGTGTATTGAAGGTCCCATCGAGTGCGCTATTCCGTCACGGCGACGGATGGAGTGTGTTTGTGGTGGAGAACGGCAAGGCGATCCGGCGCGAGGTTAAAATAGGCCACAGGAGCCAGTTTGAGACAGAGGTGCTGAGCGGTATCGAAGAGAGTGCGCAGGTGGTTGTGCATCCCACAAACCAGATCAGCGACGGCGCGCGAGTCGAGGTGCGATTATCGTGACACGCTCACCCCTTGGAGCATACGGAATGGTCAATGAACGCGATTTGAACACACTCAGCGGACTGTCAGGACGTGAAGCTGCTGAGAGGCTCGAGGCCGAAGGCTACAACGAACTCCCATCCACAAAACGACACACTGTTCTCGAAATCGCGCTGGAAGTCGTACGTGAACCCATGTTCCTTCTGCTCGTTGCCTGCGGGACCATCTACCTGATACTTGGCGATGCACAAGAAGCGTTCATGCTGCTCGGATTCGTCTTCTTCATTATGGGAATAAGCCTCTATCAGGAGCGAAAGACGGAGCGGACTCTTGAAGCGCTGAGGGACCTCTCGAGTCCACGCGCGCTTGTGATTCGGGACGGCCAGCAAAGGCGCATCGCCGGACGCGATGTAGTTCGTGGTGATGTACTGCTGCTTGCCGAGGGCGACCGCGTTCCCGCCGATGCGGTGATCTTGTCGTGCAGTCACCTTCTTGCGGACGAATCAGTATTGACAGGCGAGTCGGTTCCTGTGCGCAAGATCGCCGCCGACGGATTAAGTGAGATGGAACGCCCTGGCGGTGACAACATGCCTTTCGTTTACTCGAGCACGTTAGTCGTTCAAGGTCAGGGCGTGGCTAGGGCCGTTGCGACCGGACAGCGGACGGAGATCGGCAAGATCGGGAAAGCGCTCCAAAAGCTGGAGAGCGAGCAGACGCCGTTGCAAAAAGAGATAGGTGATCTTGTGCGCAAGCTCGCGGTGCTTGGCGTGGCGCTTTGCGCGCTCGTTGTCGTTGTATACGGACTAACCCGTGCGAATTGGTTTGACGGCTTTCTTGCTGGCATCACGCTGGCAATGGCGATATTGCCTAATGAGTTCCCGGTGGTGCTGACCATCTTTCTAGCGCTAGGCGCGTGGCGCATTTCACAAAAGAACGTACTGACTCGGCGCATGCCCGCAGTCGAGACTCTTGGGTCAGCTACGGTTCTATGCGTCGACAAGACCGGCACGCTCACGATGAATCACATGTCGGTCGCGATGTTGTTTGCAAACGGCAAGTACTGCGACGTTCGGGCTCAAGCCGGCGAAGAGTTACCGGAGGATCTTCACCAGCTTGCTGAATTCGCGATACTCGCCAGCCATCGCGATCCATTCGATCCGATGGAAAAAGCGCTTAGAGAACTCGGCGACTATTACTTGAGCGGCACCGAGCATCTTCACGACGATTGGGCGCTTGTGCGGGAGTATCCCCTGTCGAACGAGCTGTTGGCCTTGTCGCTGGTATGGAAATCGCGCGACGGAGAAGACTACGTGATCGCGGCAAAAGGGGCTCCGGAAGCCATTTTCGACCTGTGTCACTTCGGCGAAGGGCAGCTCAATCAACTTTCCACCCAGGTCACCACGCTTGCCAGTGAAGGGCTTCGAGTGCTGGGCGTGGCGAGATCTCGCTTCAAGCAAACGCATTTGCCCAGCGAGCAGCACGACTTCAACTTCGAGTTTCTCGGCCTGGTGGGATTGGCAGATCCCGTACGCCCCACTGTTTCAGCTGCGATTAAAGAGTGCCACAGCGCAGGAATACGAGTTGTGATGATAACGGGCGACTATCCAGTTACCGCTCAGAGCATCGCGCGTCAAATCAACCTCGGACCGGTGAACGAAATAATTACTGGCCCGGAACTCGACAAAATGAGCGATTTCGAGCTTCAGCATCGTGTCGACACGGCGAATATTTTTGCGCGCGTAGTGCCTGAGCAGAAGCTGCGCCTGGTCACCGCTCTGAGGGCAAACGGCGAGATCGTTGCGATGACTGGTGACGGGGTGAACGACGCGCCTGCCCTCAAAGCCGCGCACATCGGCATCGCGATGGGCCAGCGCGGCACCGATGTAGCTCGTGAGGCTTCATCGCTGGTGCTGCTGGATGATGACTTCTCTTCAATCGTGCAAGCCGTCAAGCAAGGCCGCAGGATCTTTGACAATCTCAAAAAAGGCATGGCTTACATTCTTGCTATTCATGTTCCGATTGCCGGGATGACTTTGATACCGGTGCTGCTGAAATGGCCGCTAGTGCTCCTTCCGGTGCACATCGCGTTTCTTCATTTGATCATCGACCCGGCTTGCTCGATAGTCTTCGAAGCGGAACCCGAAGAAGCGGACGTAATGCAGCGCCCGCCTCGCAATCCTAAGGACTCTCTGTTCGGAAAGCGCACGTGGTCGTTGAGCCTGCTTCAAGGGCTCGGTGTATTGGTGATCCTCGCCGCGCTGTACGGTTTCGCGCTCTATCGCGGCCAGGCGGAATCAGAAGCGCGCGCCCTCGCATTCACAACGTTAATCATAGCGAACCTTGGGTTGATACTGATCAACCGCTCGTGGTCTCGCACGGTGCTGGCGACGATTCGTTCACCTAACGCAGCGCTTTGGTGGGTGACCGGAGGCGCGGTAGTGTTTCTAGGGTTGGTTTTGTACGTCCCAGTTCTGCGTGGGCTTTTCCGATTCGCCGAGTTGCACTGGATCGACCTGGGAATATGCATCGCCGCCGGAGTGGTCAGCCTAATGTGGTTTGAGTTGTTCAAGCTGATGAGCAGGGGCGCCGGGGTTATTGTGGATTCGACAAATCAAATCGCCGACGGGGCTAAGGTCGAGAATGGAAAAGGGGATCTTCCGAGCGTCCGTATGCGCGGCGCGCAACGTTAAAGCGAAGCACCCCTAAGATGATCTCATTCACGTGGGGCGCACCGATTCAGGCGAGTAGGTGAGGACCTCGGGGCCGGCGAATGACAGAATCGATGTCCCACGCGTTAGCTGTAAATGCAGTCTTTCACAAGCAGTCCGGTGAGCCCGGACGAGACGGAGGTTAGTATGATCGCAAAGACGATCTCTACAGCAGGATGCAGCGTGCTCGCGTGTCTCGTAGCGGGTACGTTGTGTTTCGCAGGACAGAAGCAGAGCACAGATTATCGCGACGCGGTGTCTCAATCTGAAAAGGCGGCACGCGTGTTCCGAGAAATCATGCGCGCGCCCGACAAGTCAGTTCCTCGAGACATCCTGGATGGCGCCGAGTGCGTTGCGGTTTTTCCTCAGGTTCTCAAGGCGGGTTTCGTCGTTGGTGCGCGAGGCGGGCGAGGCGTCGCCAGTTGCCGGACGAAGAGTGGCTCGAGTGCGCCCGCGTTCTTCAACCTCAAGGGCGGCAGCGTTGGTTTGCAGATCGGCGCGCAGTCGACTGATTTCATTCTTCTGTTCATGAACAGGAACGGCCTGAACAGACTGATGGGCGACAAATTCGAGGTTGGCGGAGACGCATCGGTCGCCGCCGGCCCAGTTGGACGCCAGGCTGGAGCTTCAACGAACGTCCGAATGGATGCAGAGATTCTTTCTTAACTCGCGGAGCAAAGGCTTATTCGCCGGTTTTAGAGCTGAAAGGTGTCGTCATCACTTTGGACGATGACGATATGATCGCGGTCTATGGCGAAGGAGCTAAGGCGTGGTCAGTGCTTCAGGGCGGAAGTGTTAACGCACCCGCCGCCGTGCGAGCCTTTCCCGCTACGCTTGGGAGCTACTCTAAGCGGAGAGCGAAATAGCTATGAGCCTGAGCGAAGGGGATTAATCCAATGATCGAACCTGAGCGTCAGCGCGTGATACTTAAGCGGCGCCGCCGATCACATCGTTGGTTTAATGATTCAACGGCGGCGCAGCCCATCCCCGCGTATTTGCGGGTGGGCGCTTTTGCTCACGAATAATGGGGAATCCTGCGCGAGATTCATGGAAAACGCATTCGTGACGCCACGTTATTTGCGCGCGACGCGCAAACGCCAATTGGCATTTGTGTTGCGTGGGATGAGTAGCTCGGGTCGAGCAACGCAAGAACGAATTGCGAAACCGGCACAAGCTTGCAGCGCGGAGACTCAGACTTGGAGGAGTACCATGCTTTGGACAATCGTCATTATTCTGCTCATTCTGTGGTTGTTAGGTTTAATCGGAGGCATAGGCGGCAACTTGATTCACTTGTTGATCGTCATCGCGGTAATAGTGTTGATTTTCAATCTATTCAGCGGGCGTCGGTCCGTTGTCTGAGCCAGAGGCACGCCTCTTGGGCCAGAATCATGATCTTCATCCCCATCGCTGTCGTCCGAGCGGTGACGTTTCGCAAACACATCATGCCGGGAACAGTCATGGGGCGGCATTCTTTATTGGTTGCAGCCCGAGAAGTCGTTCACCTGGTCCAGGCGTTGACTATCCATTCAGGCCGGCCAAACTCGGTTTAATATGACGACTGTCACACGCTTGAGAGAGCGTCGCTTGAACAGAAGAATTGATCAGCTTGCGGTCATCGGCGTGCTCAATTAGGCTCCCACTCCGTGCGCGCTTTTCCTCACGAGTCTGCGGAATCCCGCGCGACATTTTGAAGCGCAAGGGATACGCGAAGCCATTTACTCCAAAAAGCGCGGTCACGAACTGGCATCTTTGTTGCGTAGATGTCTGTAGCGACTTGCATCGAGCAAGGTGAGAACGCAGCCCGTATCCTAGAGCTTATTTGAGAACGGGCGTTTAGAGACCGTCCGGCGGCGCCAGGGTGCGCGAGCGACGCAGTAGGCAGTTTGCACCCATTGCCGAGGGAGGTATCCGCAATGTTACTACCGATCACCAGAATCCTTGCGGTCCAGTCACAACTGGAGTCGAGTTAGAGTCACACCGCTCATGCCGGCCTGATCGGTTCGCTCAAGGAGGCGAGCAATGAAAAGCAATATCTTTAATCGAATGGTGGTGACGCTCGTAGTTAGCGCAGTGTCGTTAGGGGGAAGCCTGCCGACTCTCGCGCAGCAACAACCGCCACCAGAACAAAACCGGCAGGAAAACCAAGACAAGAAAAAGCAGAAGAACGAGAACAAGGCCCAGAAGAAGCAAGAACAGCAACAACAACAGCAGGACAAACAGCAGCAAAAGGCTCAGCAGCAGCAGCAAGAACAGCAGAAACAGCAGAAACAGCAGGAGGTCCAACAGCAGCAAAAGGCTCAGAACAAACAGCGCCTTTCACAGCAGGAGCAGCAACAGAGAATCAGTCAGCAGCAGCAACGGCTGGGGCAGTACCGTGAACATCTAGATCAGCAGCAACGTCTCGCAGAGCAGCATTCAACACAGCTACAGCAGCATAAGCGTATGGCGCAGTACCGTTTTCAGCAACAGTATCTCCAACGCCTACGTCAGCAGCAATTGCGGCTGCGAAACGCACGTAACTACAACTATGGTCGCGATCCGTACTTTTACACACCTCCGAGCTATCGATACTCTCGTGGCGGCAGCTATTACGAGACCAATCAGTACGGCGCTAGTTTGCTACGACAGGCTGTGAACTACGGTTATGAGGAGGGCTTCCGCGCCGGACAAGCAGACAGGCAAGATCACTGGGGCTACAACTATGAAGACTCTTACGCCTATCGCGATGCCAACTACGGCTATGGTGGCTACTACGTAGAGCGGGACGACTACAACTACTACTTCCGCGAGGGCTTCCGTCGCGGCTACGAAGATGGCTACAACAGCCGCTATCAATATGGCCGCCAGTCAAATGGCAAGTATGTCATCCTGGGCAGCGTTTTGGCGGCAATTCTAGTGCTGGAAGCGCTTCGCTGAGGATTGAGAGGCGGTGTTCTTATCCGGGTCTAACCAGGAGTCATGCTCGGCAAGAGCAAAAGGAGGTCGCGATGGTGATCCACGAGATGACGCTTGAGGAATGCCGCGAGGTCCTCGCACAAGCGACCCTCGCAAGATTGGCCTGCGACATGGACGGTCAACCGTATGTTGTTCCCGTCTATCTAGCTTATGATGGCAGCTCCCTTTTCGGTTTTGCCACGATGGGCTACAAGATCGACTGTATGCGCGCTAATTCCCTTGTTTGCGTGGAGGTTGACGACATCAAGAGTCAAAATCATTGGATGACCGTTGTCGTCTCTGGCACTTATGAGGAACTACCCGATACAGAAGAATACACGGCGGCGCGCGCGCATGCTCACGAGTTGCTGCAAAGACGCGCGATGTGGTGGGAACCTGCTTGTGTGGCCGTTGAGCATCGCGATTACCCAAAATCGTTCACACCTATCTTTTACCGTATCCACGTGGATCGAATGACGGGACGCCGGGCGTCGCCTGATCTAGTTGGCGTTCAGCCAGCTCGACAAGCTAAGTCCCCAAGCTGGTTGGGCAGACTGCTAGACCGCGTACTACTAAAATAGGTCAAGAAGCGAGATGACTAATTGGCACTGAGATTCCTCGTAGCCCTACAGTTAGTTGGAAGTCAGATATGAACTCATAGAAGGGTACTGGCGCTTTGGTAACTGTGACAGACTTCAAGCGATGGTTGTACCATGGAAAGCGACCCAACTGGATTGCGAGGATTCTGAATAGAGCGTGGGCTGCTGTGGCTTCGTCAGGTATCGCCTCCAACTACCTCGTGACATTGGAAGTGATCGGACGAAAATCGGGGCGGATCGTCTCGATGCCGTTGGTCATGGTCGTCGTCGATGGACAGCGGTACCTAGTGTCAATGCTCGGAGATAACGTGCAATGGGTCAACAACGTACGGGCAGCCGATGGAAGAGCGGTTCTCCGGAGCGGCGGTCGTGAGGAGATCCAACTCGAAGAGGTTCCCACCGACCAGCGCGCACACATCTTGAGGGCTTACCTGCAGCAAGCACCGGGAGCGCGACCCCACGTGCCCGTGAACAAGGATGCGCCGCTTGCGGAGTTCGAAAAGATCGCGGCGGCATTTCCGGTCTTCCATCTTGCTCCTAACAAGGCGTCGCAGCCCCCGCGGCAACAGATTCATACCTGACTAAGAATATCCTGAGGGGCCGTGGCTGGGTCGCGCCAGGCCTCACGCCGTCGCGCTCTAAAAGAGAGCGCATACAGAGCAAAAACTGCGGGCCATACTGTCAGTGATCTCACGTGCCATGCCGGGCGAACCGGCTCGCCCGTTGAAGCGCAAGATCCATACCGCTTCTTTGTCTTGCACGAAGTAGAATGTGCCGACTATTCTGCGGTCGCCCTCAACGTAAAAAAGCGCGACTCGGATGCCGCTCCAAGAGCCTCCTGCGAATGCTTCCTGACCCGTAGATATACAGGAAAAACAAAGTGTAAAATCGGCCATTTCCCGCCGAACCATATCCTGAAGCGCGCTTCCCCTCAGATTCTCTCTCGTGATCTTCAGCAATCCCTTATCCCGATTCTCGAAGACGAATTCAGTTTTTTGACGGCCGACTGCATCCGTGTAAGGCTCGGCTCGCCAATTCCCGACGAGTGTGATCTTGAAGCCGTTCGCTTTATCGATAAACTCGCGGTCAGTTTGCGCCATTGTGAAAGAGCAAGTACCCACGAGGATATATATCAGAGACAAAACAACTTTGACTTTGATATCGCTCTGGGCAGGTGATTTAGCTTTGAAGTTCATATGAGTTCCTAGAAGGGAAACGGCCCCAAGTGATCCCAGCATTGGCCTTCCGGCCCTTAGCGTTGATCATTGAAACTCTTGCGAGTCCCAACTTCGCGCTAAGGTTCCGCACTTTTCCGACACCCCTTGCGGGGCATCGCTTCCAGCACGGACCGGCAGACGTCAACCAAAACCTCTCGGAGCCGTACTCGATTGTTGCCAACCGAGCGTGTTCAATGTAGCACCATCCAAGATCTGCGAGCTATGACAGCCATCACACGGCATCGTGACGGCTGGCACGAGCGCGCCGCTGCATCAGTCCGTTGCCCGAGCGTTGTCTGACAATGCTAGAGGCTTGCGATGCGGGTCTCGAGATCCTTCGTAATGCAGCCTGGGTCCTCTCCACGTTCGTAACTAACCGACTCTCCAAACGTCACTGTTATCTCGCCAGGCAGCGCGAAGTACCGCCGTCGCTGCTTGAGTTCAAAGAGCCCGGCTATCTTCACTGGTACAATCGTCATATTCAAGCCCGCGACCATCAACCCGGTGCCGCCCATAAAAGGATTCATCCGACCATCGTGAGTACGCTGGCCTTCAGGAAACACAAGCAAATTGTATCCGCGATCTGCTAGTCGGCCGGCCAAGGAAAAGCTTCTTCTGAAACCGCTTTCTTGCGGGAGGGAAAAGGCGTTGAAGAGACATAAGACCAGCCAATAGGCGACGCGCCTCGTCGCTCGCGTGATCCAGTCAGTTCCTTCCTGAGGATAACGCCAGTCGCGCAGCATCTCGCCTATCATCGCAATTGCAAGTTTTCTCTTGAAGCGACTTGGCAAAGCTGACATGACCAGCGCAGCATCGACCATCGTGATGTGATTGCAGATGAGCATCACTGGACCACGCAGTTCGCGAAGATGCTCTTGGCCACGCACGCGCACCCAGCTCATCAGGCGTGTGATCGGCAGTAACAATGAGTAGAGGATCACGAGACGAATCCACGTCGCAGGGAAGCTGAGCGGCCACTCGGGGAACGGATACGGGCGCGCATGTTCCGTCGCCTTCTCGTGGATCATCTTCTCAATGTCGCCCAGAGTCGTTGCGGAGGTGAAGGCGGCTTCATCGAGTTCAACCTGGTAGCGATCCTCAAGCGCGCTCATCAGCTCAACGCGACCAAGCGAATCCAGCTTTAAGTCTGTTGTCAGATTCGCAGAAGAATCCAAGTGTCCTGGCATCTCGCAGCTAACGCGAGCGATTGTTTCCACCAGCGAACCAGCCGGACGCGGTTGTCGTCCAAGCGGCCCTGCGGCCTGGATTTTCACCGCTTCGATGACGTCGCGCTTGCGAACTTTGCGCGTCGTGGTAGTTCGCGGAAAATCGTTCTCCGGCCAAACAAACCAGCGACGAAGCTGTTGGTACTCGCTCAACCCTTTATTTGCCCGCTTGATGATTGCTTCGGCTTCTGAGTGCTCGTCGCGCAGTAACAGCACTGCGAGCGGCTCAGGACCGAGCGGTCCTTCGATGCCGATGACCGCGCTGTCACGCACTTCCGGGTCGCGGTTCAACGTTGCTTCGATGTCCTCGGGATAAATCTTCAATCCTGCAGCAGTCGCAATGATGTCTTTCTTCCGCCCCTTGAAGTAGAGGTTGCCTTCCTCGTCCATCTCGCCGATGTCACCCGTCGGCAGCCAACCCTCATCAGCCGTCATTGGCTTCACGCCTTTGCTCCAATAACCGGGCGACACACTGCTGCCGCGTACGAGTATCTCGCCGCTTTCATCGAGTTTCACTTCCTGGCCGGGGAGAGTCTTTCCGATAGAGCCAGCAACCGTTTCGAATGGATCGTTGTAGCTTATGACGGAAGCCGTCTCGGTCATCCCGTACCCCTGGACAACGAGGTACCCGAGCCGCCGCCAAAAGGTTTCAGAATCCTCGCTAAGCGTCGCGCCGCCCGACACAAAAGCCCAGAACTTCCAGCCAAACTGGCGATGGACACTGCGAAACACCAACCACCGTTTGAGAAAGTGCTGATCGTCAGCCTTTGAAAGCGCCTTCTCGAACTTCTTCATCTCGCCTTTCGCTTCCCATTGGCGTTCGATTTTGTCGCGTAGCGTGTCGAGCAAGCGGGGTACCGTCACGATCACAGATATGCGCTGGCGACTGGCGGTTTCGATGATCTCCGAAGGATTTAGTGAGTCTTGAAAGAAGACTTGGCCCCTGATGAGCTCGGACACGAACAGCCCCATCATCTGGCCGAAAACATGGCTGAGCGGCAGCAGCTCAAGCAAGCGTATCGGGTGAACGAGCCGCTCCCATTTGATGTACTTGTCCACATACTCCTCGAGCGGGGTTATGTTGGCGAGCAGGTTTCCGTGGTTGATGCAGACGCCTTTGGGATCGCCGGTTGTGCCCGATGTGTAGATGATCTCGACCAGGTCGTTCTGGCCTATGTCTTTGAAGGGATACGAATCAGGGGATTGGTTTGCGACCGCGTCACTCAGCTCTTCAAGTCTTATGCAAGGAAGCCGCGAATCAAGCTCGCCACGGTCACCGCTGTAGAGCGATAGCTTCGGTTCGGTCTGCTGTACCACTCTTGCGGCAAAATTGGGCGCGCTCTGCGAGTCGAGCGGCACTACTATGACGCCGCGAATCAGGCAACCGAAGAACGCTGCAACCCATTCCGGACTATTCGTTGCCCAGAAGAGGACGCGATCTCCTTTCGCGATACCTCGGGCTTCCAGCTCGCGAGCGAATTGAAAAGCAGTCGCACGAATCCGTTCTCGCGACCAGCAAACTATTCGCAGCCCCACTTTGTGCGCGAACGCCGGCTCCGCACCGCGCCTGCCGAGGTCATCAACAAAACTGAGAAGAGTTTTGCGCATGGCGCCCTCGCTGAGGAGAGGCGGTTATGTGAGGCCGCTCTCTTGCTGGACATCGATGAACTCCACCTTAACTCCAGCGTTTCGGCACTCCTCGAGCACTTCATCTGGGATGGCGTGCCGG
>DATMCM010000708.1:0-22915 GCA_035558335.1 Blastocatellia bacterium
GAACCTTGGAGTCTTTGTGCCTTTGTGGCGATTCCTCGGCAACACATTATTACCCCACCACCTAATGTTGCGGCTTGCATACACGCTATGGAATCGCAATCTGCGAGCCATGCGGACTTCCTACCCTGCCGGGTCACGAACAGCCATTGCCGCGAAGAACGTACACTCGGATCGCCCCTGATCCGACGGGAGTGTATCCGCTCAAGGTAAGATTTACGTAGTTACGGGCCCTAATTGCCTGGTTTCACGCTCCGCGTCCTGTCGCTCGGGACGGTGATTTGTGATGCCGCGCACACGTCACTTATAAGGAAGATTCTCCTTAGTCTTGTTAACGAGTTTACTTTGTGTGAAGAGATGACGATCCCGGTCCCACTGACGCCTCGGACAGCGCCGCGTCATTTCTTGTCGCGACGCTCGATCCTGGACCACGAGTCCCGGAGTCCGATTGTCCTGTTGAACACCAGCTTCTCTGACGTCGAATCAGGATCCACGCAAAAGTAGCCGAGTCGCTCGAACTGATATCGAGCGCCGGCAGTCGCGTCTCGCAAGCTTGGCTCGACCTTGGAGCCGGTCAGCACCTCGAGCGAGTTTGGATTCAGATTGGCGGTGTAGTCCTGTCCTTCTTCAACTTCATTTGGATTCTCTTTCATGAAGAGCGCGTCGTATAGCCGAACCTCCGAATCAACGGCGTGCTTCGCCGAGAGCCAGTGGATAGTAGATTTCACCTTGCGACCGTCGGGCGTTGTGCCACCGCGAGTCGCCGGGTCGTAAGTGCAATGAAGCTCCACGACATTTCCGGTGGCATCTTTTACAACGCTGGTGCAGGTGATCAGGTAGCCGTAGCGCAGACGGACCTCGCGGCCGGGCGCAAGGCGGAAGAACTGCTTGGGAGGGTCCTCACGAAAATCGTCCTGTTCGATGTAGAGGACCTTTGAAAACGGAACCCGGCGGCTCCCCATGCTCTCGTCTTCCGGGTTGTTGACGGCGTCCATCTCCTCGACAAGATCCTCGGGGTAATTGTCGATGACGACGCGCAACGGGCGCAGCACCGCCATAACGCGCGGCGCGCGCTTGTTCAGGTCTTCGCGAACGTGATGCTCGAGAGCCGACAGTTGCACGGTGTTGTTGGTTTTGGATGCGCTCAGGCTCTCGCTAAATGCGCGGATCGCCTCCGGCGTATAACCACGCCGTCGCATCCCTGACAGGGTGGGCATTCGCGGATCATCCCATCCCTTTACGCGGCCCTCTTGTACCAGAGATAGAAGCTTGCGTTTGCTCAGCAGTGTGTAGGTGATGTTGAGTCGGTCAAACTCAAACTGCCGAGATGGAAAGATGCCGAGCTGTTCGATAAACCAGTTGTATAAAGGACGATTGTTTTCGAATTCGAGAGTACAGATCGAGTGGGTCACCTTCTCGATCGAATCCGACTGCCCGTGTGCGTAATCATACATCGGGTAGATGCACCATTCATTGCCAGTCCGATGGTGTTCGGTGTGAACAATCCGATACATCACCGGATCGCGTAGGTTCAGGTTGGACGACGCCATATCGATCTTCGCTCGCAGCGTTCGGGAGCCATCCGGGAATTCGCCTTTCTTCATTCGTTCAAACAGGTCCAGGTTCTCTTCGATGGAACGCTCTCGATATGGGCTGTTCTTTCCGGGCTCGGTCAGCGTGCCCCGGTACTGGCGAATCTCGGCAGCGGTAAGGTCGCACACATAGGCTTTTCCGGCTTTGATCAACTGAATGGCCCACTCATAAAGCTGCCCGAAGTAGTCGGAAGCGTAAAACAGTCCGTCCCATTCGTATCCCAGCCACCGCACGTCTTCCATGATCGAATCGACGTATTCGGTCTCCTCTTTGGACGGGTTCGTGTCGTCGAAGCGGAGATTGCACTTACCGCCAAACTCCGCGGCCAATCCGAAATCGAGACATATTGCCTTTGCGTGACCGATGTGAAGGTATCCGTTAGGCTCGGGAGGAAAGCGAGTTTGCACCCGGCCGCCATGTTTGCCCGCCTTGACGTCCTGACTGATAATGTCGCGAATAAAATTAGACCGGCCCGACGCTTCAACGGACGTCACGTCGGAGTCAGCACCCGATGATTTCACGTGTGTATTTGTCTCCTGAGTCAAAGTTGGATTATATATCGAGTTCGACAGACACCGCGAGGAGACGAGTACGACCTGTAGCGCACAATGCACTGATTGCAAACCCTAGCAGATTTTCGATGTGGCGAACGAGTCTTTTGGGGAGGGGAAAGTCAACCCCTTGGATTAATGGCTGGGACGCAGGGATTCGAACCCCGATAAGAGTTATGACTTCGTTACTTTAAACGGCTTGGCCTCCCGACTTCCAATCTCTCGTACTCTTTTTTTGCCTCGATCAAAATCGGCAGCTCAACATCCGCATCCTTCCAGAGCCGGAAGAAGCTCTCATACGCTGTCTGCCCCTTAGCCACGTCTCCCTGCAAGACTTCCGCTCGCGCCAGTCCGAGGTGCGCCAGCGGCCAAAGTAGCGAGAGCACATCCCAGCCCCGATGATCGATGATTCTTTGGAACTCCGCTGCCGCGAGCGCGCCGTTCTTTGCCTGTAGATACGCCTGCCCGCGAACCCATGCCGGCCTGAAGGAGAGGGCGGGTTCATACTGTCGCGCAGCTTGAAGCAGTTGGACGGCTCTCTCCGCGCCGGCGACAGGGTTGCGTTTTAGTTCGGCAGTCGCGCGGACTAGAGGCAGCCAGACCGCGTTGTGCATAGTGTTCAACGGGATGTTCCGGGCGTCGTCTTCCGCCAGCGATTGCGCACGTCTCGTGGCACCGCATAACGCCAGGGTCCAGGCCAAAGGCGGTGAGTCCAACTGCTGGATAAGAGATGGCTGCAATTCTTCGGAAGCGATACCTTCCTTTTCAAGGCGCGACAGCACCAGCGCGGACTGTCTCTCAGCCAACAGGATCATCCCGAAACCCGCATTCATATTGGCTTCAATGGCCAGGATCCTGGCCTTCTCCGCATGGAGGCCGCGCGCCTCGGCCAGCGCCGCGGCCTGCGCGAAGAGGGCGCTGGCTTGTTGGCGCCTCCCGGCGAAGGCGAAGGACCGCGCCTGCAACTCTCGGATCTGATACTCATCCGGCCTCCCGGTGAACCACTCCGCTTGACCCGCCATCGACTCCGCGTCGCCCTTGAGAAACGCGATCAGGTAGAGCCTGTTGCGGAAGCCTGCGGAGTCCAGCTGGCGCGCCAGCCCCTCCTCGATAACCTCTTGCGCCTCGTCGAAACGGTTCAGTCCGATCAAGGCGAGTGCGAGGTTCGCGCGCGACAGGGAGTAGTCGGGGTCCAGCCGCAGTGCCGCGCGGTAAGCCTCCGCCGCCTGCTCGTAGTTCCCGGCAATCATGAGCGAGTTCCCATGGAGGTGGTGTCCGTATGGGTCTTGCGGATAGGTCTGCGTGAGCAGCAAGGTCGTTTCGACTCGCTTGTCGATTTCGCCGGTGATGTGTCTGAAAAAGGTCGCGGAGATTGTGATTCGCTCTCGCTCGCTCACGCGATCACGCAGTTCGTAAGCGCGCGCCAAATACTGGTTGCCGAGCGCAAGGTTGCGAAGGTCGCGGTACGTAGTACCGATCTGTTCGTAGGCCAGAGCGAATTCGCTGTCCCGCTCGATGGCCCGCTTGAGCGGCGGGGCCGCCTGTGCGTATTGCCCCTTCTTCCTAAACTCGATCCCGATAGTGTAGTCCTTGAAAGCCTCGAGCGAAGCAGTCGTCGCTTGTTCGATCGGCGCGTCGAACTTGCGGATCGAGGCGAGTGATTCGCCCAGGTGCTCGCGCACAGCGGTCGCGGCGCGGCCGAGCGCTTTGAGTACATGCTCTTTATCTTCGGCTTCGGTCTGCTGGTGTGCGATCGCCTCCCCGGTCTGGCTGTTGACCGCCTCCAGGGTGATCACGTAGTTGCGTCCGAGGCTGACTATCGTACCGACGAGCAGCGCCTTGATTCCGCGACGCTGGCAGATCTCGCGCCCTACCTCACGCGTGATCCTATCATCAGGCGACCGCTCCATCAGCCTGAGCGTCTCGCGGGCGCGCTCTTCGGGGAAGATATTGAGGTAGGGTGACTGCTCCAGCTGCACTACCAAGCCCTGTTTAAGTGTGCCGTCAAAGACCACGTCGCCCGTTGTGTTGACGAAATCCGCGAGCAGGATCGTGTCTTTATCGGTCAGCGCCGGCCCGGCTGGAGTGGCTGAGCCGCCGAAGTACCAGTAAGCAGCGACGGCGGCGAGCGTGACGACGGCCAGTGCGGCGGTGAGCTTGCGACGTTTCACACGTGTGATCGGCGAGACCGCGTCGGTCGCTGCGTATCTCACTCCTCCGTCGGTTGCGATTGCCACTCCGCCTTCCGCCACCGTCAGCTGCTTACCCTTCTGCGTGCGTCGGGCTCTGACTCGCTCGACGCGGGTGTTGGCCGCCAGTTCGCCTTGCAGCGTTTCGAGGTCGTCGAGCAGCTCGCGCGCGGTTTGATAACGGCGCTCACGGTCGTTGGCCAGCGCCCGGCTCAGGACCTGCTGCAACGAGGCCGGCGCCCCCTTCGCGAAACGTTGGATCGGCGCAGGCTCCGTATCCATAATCGCCAACAGCGTGTGATTCCAGGTCTTCCCAATGAACGGCCGCCGCCCGGCGATCAGCTCGTAAAGGACGACGCCAAGGCTGAACAGATCGCTGCGCCCGTCAACCGTTTGCCCGCGCGCCTGCTCCGGCGACATGTAATTTACCGTCCCGAGCACGATCCCGGCCTGCGTCTCGAAATCCTGGCCCCTCCACGAAATATCCTCGGCGTCTTTATCATCACCCGATTCCCGCTCGGTCAGTTTTGCCAGTCCGAAGTCGAGCACTTTGACATAGCCGTCGGGCCGGAGCACGATGTTCTCCGGCTTGATGTCGCGGTGGACTATGCCAGCGGAGTGTGCGGCCTGGAGAGCGCGCGCCACCTGCACCGCCACATCGATGAGCTCGTTAAGGGTCAAGGTCGGGTCGCCGACGTAAGCGCGTAGCGTGCGGCCCTCGACAAATTCCGAGGCGATGTAGTTGCGACCGTTCTCCTGGCCGAAGTCGTAGATGGTGATGATGTTGGGATGGTTCAGCGCGCTGGCGGCGCGGGCCTCGCGTTGAAACCGACGAACGCGCTCCGGGTTGTTTATCAGCTGCGAAGGCAGGATCTTCAATGCCGCCTTCCGTTTCAGCCGTCTGTCGTATGCGAGGCAGACCGTACCCATCCCGCCACGGCCCAGCTCCTCCATGAGTCGATAGTCGCCGATCTCTTCGCCACTAAAACTTTGCGGATCCTCAGCGCCGGCCAATGACGCCATGAACGAGCCCCCGGCCTCCCAGGCCGGGCGGTCCATGAGCAGGTTATCCTGCGCATCAGCGGCGAGCATGCCTTGGACGCGCTGCCGAGTCTCCTCATCCCCCGCGCAAGCGCGCTCGATGAACTCAGCCCGCTCGCCGGTCGGGCGGTCCGAGGCGGCCTCAAAAATCTCTCGAATCTTTCGCCATTGCTCGGGATTCATCTTTTGTAATTAGAGTCAGCCAGCTCGGTTTGCAACCAGGCGCGAGCAGCGCGCCATCCGCGCTCGACAGTGGGGGTCGAGACGCCCATCACCTGGGCCGTTTCTTCAATCGTCAATCCGCCAAAGAAGCGGAGCTCGACAATCCGGCCCCTTTCCGGGTCGACCTGGTCCAGGGTTTCGAGCGCCTCGTCGAGCGCCAGCAGGTCGGCGCTCTGCTCGTGTCCCTCCTCGGCGTCCCCGAGTGAGATTCGCTCACGGTCGCCGCCGCGTTTGAGCCGCAACCGGGCGCGCGCGTAATCGACCATGATCTGCCGCATTAACCGCGCCGCGATGCCGAAGAAGTGGGCGCGGTTCTGCCACGAAACCGATTGCTCGATTAATTTCAGGTAGGCTTCATTGATAAGGGCGGTCGTTTGAAGAGTGTGGCTGGGGCGTTCGCCGCGGAGGTGATGACGGGCGATCCGGCGTAAAGTGTCATAGACGAGAGGAATCAATTCGTCGCGCGCCGCTTCATCGCCTTGCCCCCACGCGAGCAGCAGTTGGGTCACGTTTTGCGATGCAAGCGTCGTCATAGTGATCCACCACGACACTCTGAGCTCACGCTGCCGGTATTTGAATCACACGGAGCCGGTAATCCTCAGATGCCGCCTTCAATCTCCGCGAGAGCTCACAACCCCCACCCACGGCTCTCACCTTACTGCTGGCCTTAGCGGCATTCCAAAAGATGTTTTAGATCATACTCTCGCTTCTTTTGGTCGGACAAGCGACCGAGCCCTCCCTGGATCCCTCCGACCCTGGAATCAAGGGGTTTTTTTTGGTGATGGAGTTTTTCTGTAGATGACGCATATCAGAGTGAGGACAGAAAGTTCAACAACTTTCACCCTCTCGGCATTCGGTTTTGGTGTCGATTAGAGAGAGAGAGCAGGATTGAATTCAAATATGAGGAGAACGAGATGAGATCCACAAAAGCGAAACGAATCGGGTTTGTTGTCATGTTCACACTGTTTTTAAGCGCGCTCGCGTCCACTCCAGCGGCACACGCAGACGACAACCGTGCGCCGGATCTGTCTGCTGTGTGCAGTGATTTGCAGGTAGCAGCCGGAAATAGGGTGATCGCCCACGTGTACGCGAGGGGCGTCCAGATATACAGATGGGACGGCTCTGCCTGGGTATTCGTTGCGCCAGTCGCGACGTTGTTTGCCGACGCCAACTATCACGGTCAAGTAGGAATTCACTACCGCGGACCCACATGGGAAGACAACGGCGGGAGTATTGTGAAGGCCAGTAATCCGTTGCCCTGCACTGCGGATGCTAGCGCGATTCCGTGGTTGAGGCTTCAAGCCGTTTTTACCAGCGGCCCCGGGATCTTCAGCTCGGTGACCTGGGTGCAGCGAGTTAACACAACGGGCGGTTTAAAGCCAACTACTCCCGGCTTACTTGAAGGCGAAGCGGTCGAAGTGCCCTACACCGCAGAATACTACTTCTACCGCGCGGAGGATTAATTCATTTCGCAAACATTCCGTGCCCACACGAACCTGGACTACCGGGATGACTATTTACGCCTGATGACAAAGATCCAGAAGAAGCATATCGGTGAGCTGCTCTTAAACGGCGCGGCTCACCGAATCAACCAAACAATTTTTTGGTGTTTGCTGACGAACAAATCGGAACCGGACACTTCGGCGTTACCTTCCAGGCTCGCCTCAACGGAACGTACACGCCTGGGCCCGCAGTCGTCAAAGCGCAACTAACTTTTTCAGGTTACCTGGAGGATATTCCGGACGCTCAGTAGTCGTCTTAGTAACCACTTCTAAGGAGATTCGAATGATTACTCGAATAGGAACTTTCGTCTATGGTGTAGCGTGTTACTTGATTTTTTTCGGGACCTTCCTGTACGCGGCCGGGTTCATTGGCAATCTCGTCGTCCCGAAATCGATTGATTCGGGGCGCGAGTCCGGGGTTCCGGGAGCTTTGTTGATTAACGCCGGACTCCTTGCTCTGTTCGCCTTCCAGCACAGCTTGATGGCGCGCCCCTGGTTCAAGCGCGCGTGGACTCGCTTCATACCAGAGCCCGCGGAGCGCAGCACCTACGTGCTGTTCTCAAGCCTCGCCTTGCTGGTACTGTTCTGGCAGTGGCGCCCGGTCGGCGTAGTCGTTTGGCAGGTCGAAGAACAGGCGGGACGAGTCGTGCTTTACGCGCTGTGCGCCTTCGGGTGGCTGCTAGTCTTGGTCAGCACATTCCTTATAAACCACTTTGATCTATTCGGGTTACGACAGGTCTATCTTTTCCTGATCGGCAGGAAGTATGCGCAGCTCAAATTCGGGACGCCGGGACCGTACCGCCAAGTCCGCCACCCCCTCTATCTGGGATGGCTCTTCGCATTCTGGGCTACCCCCACGATGACCGTGGCGCATCTGTTCTTCGCTGTTGCCACGACCCTCTACATTCTGATGGCGATTCAGTTCGAAGAGAAGGACTTGGTGGACCTTCATGGCGAGGAGTACAAGCGGTATCAAAAGCGCGTGCCGATGATACTGCCCATTCGATTTGGCAGTGCCAGGATCGAGCAGGGTCACGCCGATCGGAAAGCGAGGTCGGCTTAGTGTAAGCGTGTGAGGCGCAAGCGCGTGCGAATGAGTTTGAGTGAGTCGTCAAGAGTCGGTGCACGATCCGCGCACAAGACTGAAAAGGCCGCTCGATGGCGACCTCTACGCCTGGAAGCAATGGCTGGGAGGCAGGGATTCGGACCCCGATAAGCAGAGTCAGAGTCTAATTCCGCGTCCAGATTCCACCCATTTCCGCCGAGCACCGTTGTTACTTCTCAGAAAGTTAGTCTGCGCGACCGGCTTCAGCCACCGTGGTATTCTTCGGTACCAATTCAGTTGTCACACAATCAGTCACACATGTTTTTTACGCCAGCCATACCATACCGGCTAATGCGCGTTAATGTTTTTCAAAAAATTGATTTTTGAAGAACAATCCATAACAACGATGACTCTACAGGTTGGCCCCTCGGTCCATCAGAAGCTACTATTAGCCTATGGAACTTACACCGCCGAGACTGAAAATTCGGATGGCCTGGGTTTCCGTGGCGGTTGCGGTCGTGGTCGTCATCGGTCTTCTAGTAGCTTTCCAGCGAAACCTGCTCATCGGTAAGAACGACGACCGTGCTGAGAGCAAAGCACAAGCGATACGGTCGAAGGACAAGAAGAAGCCGCCGAGCGGTTTTGAGTTCGACGGCGGGCCTTTCGAGTCATCGGGAGTTGTCTCCGTGCCCGACACCGATGCCGTTTTGTTTGTGGATGACGGCCGCGAACGCGAGATTTACTGGATGCAACTGGATGGCTCAGGACGGCAGACGGGCGCAATCAAATCAGTTGCGCTGGGAATCGAGGTCGATGACCCGGAAGACATCACTACTGATGGGAAATACTTCTATCTCGTTGGATCCAACACCCGGGAAGCAGAACAACGATTCGGCCTTGTTCGCTTTGCCTTTGATTCGTCAACCAACCAGGTAACTGCGAGCCCGATACCAAATTTACGAACACTACTACTCGAGCGCGTTCAAGACCTCAAGGAAGCGGGCACTAATAAGGCTAAGGATGATGGACTCAATATCGAAGGCATCGCCTGGGATCCGGCCGGCCATCGGTTGCTTCTGGGGCTGCGCTCTCCGCTGTCGACGAATCTGGCCCTGATCGTACCGATAGGTGTGCGCGATCTTGCTGCCCCCTTCACCGTCGAGAACCTTTCCTTCAATGACTCCCCGACGATAAAGCTGCCCCTGGATGGATTGGGCATTCGGAGCATTCAGTATGATTGGAAATCGAAAACTTACCTGATCATTGGGGGTGCGACTGAGATGCAGGGAAAAGGCGAGTTTTCTCTTTGGCGCTGGGATGGACGCGATAAGGTTACTAGGGTGGCAATGCTTGACCCCGAAATGAAGCCGGAAGGTGTAACGCGCGTGCGGGTAGGAGACGCTGATTTCGTACTGGTGGTCGGCGACTCTAACAGATACATTCGAGTCGAGGATATCGAATAAGGGAACCGCGGGTTGCATCCGGTTCGAGTCGTAGCTTCGTCGCACTTCATCTGATCGGCACGCTCATTGTTCATGTGGTAAAGCGATGACTGGAGATTCTACGATTCTGTAGGATGAGGATGGACTTGTCTTATTCCCCTTAGCGACAAGAGTCCGGTCGAAGGAAAGTGGTCGGTCCTTGAACTAACCTAATCGCAATCTGTCACCGCGCCATTGCTGCTGCTGGAAACCACCCTGGCGTACTTGGCCAGGACTCCGCGAGTGTAGCGTGGTGAGGGCGGGCGCCAACGCCCCCGGCGGCGAGCTAACTCATCGTTCGAGACATTCACTTGTAAAAGACGCGCTTCGGCGTCGACGGTAATCGAATCGTTCTCTTCCACAAGCGCGATTGTTCCGCCAGCGAAGGCCTCGGGCGCTACATGTCCAACCACCATTCCGTAAGTTCCACCGGAGAAGCGCCCGTCTGTCACGAGTCCAACCGACTCCCCAAGGCCTGCGCCGATGATCGCCGACGTCGGCGCCAGCATCTCGCGCATGCCGGGTCCCCCCTTTGGCCCTTCGTAACGGATCACAATCACGTCGCCGGGTTTGATGTGACCCGAAAGAATCGATTCCAGGCACGTTTCTTCCGACTCGAACACTCGCGCCGGGCCGGTGATTCGTTTGCGCTTGATGCCGGTTATCTTTGCAACGGCGCCTTCGGTCGCGAGGTTGCCCCGCAGGATCGCGAGGTGTCCCTGTGGATACAGAGGCTCGTCCCACGGCCGTATGACATCTTGATCGCTTCGAGGCGTGCGGGCAACATCGCTGAGCGTCTCAGCGATCGTCTGCCCGGTAATCGTGAGCGGGTCCCCGTGCAGGCAGCCGTTCACCAGCAGCATCTTCATCACCTGGGGAACGCCGCCGGCTTGATGAAGGTCAGTCGCTACGTACTTGCCTGACGGTTTTAGATCGCACAGCACGGGCACACGAGATCTAATCTCCTCGAAATCGTCGAGAGATAACGGGACGTGAGCCGCGTGCGCGATTGCAAGCAGGTGCAGCACGGCGTTGGTTGAGCCTCCCACCGCCATCACGACTGCTATCGCGTTCTCCAACGCTTTTCGCGTAAGGATGTCGCTCGGCAGAATTTGATTACGAACCGCTGCTACAAGCGCCTCGGCAGACTCAGCTGCGCTGTCGGCTTTCTCGAGGTCTTCGGCCGACATCGTCGAGGAGTGAGGCAAGCTTAAGCCCATTGCTTCAATCGCCGACGACATTGTGTTCGCCGTGTACATTCCTCCGCAAGACCCGGCGCCGGGGCACGCGTGCCGCTCGACTTCCAACAATTCGCGTTCGCTAATTCGATTCGCGCAATAGCTGCCGACAGCTTCGAAAGCGCTGACGATGGTGAGGTCCTGGTCGTTGTAGCGTCCGGCTTTGATTGTGCCGCCATAAACGAAAATGGCCGGAATGTTCAAACGGGCGATGGCGATCATCGCTCCGGGCATATTCTTGTCGCAGCCGCCGATGCACACCACGCCGTCCATGCTCTGGGCGTTGCAAACGGTCTCGATAGAGTCGGCGATCACCTCACGCGAGACCAGCGAGTACTTCATGCCTTCGGTGCCCATCGAGATTCCATCGCTGACGGTGATCGTTCCGAATTCTTGAGGCATCGCGCCCGCTTTTCTGAGAGCCGCGGTAGCTCGCTCAGCGAGTCGATCAAGACCAATATTGCAAGGGGTCAGGCTGCTGTAGCCGTTCGCGACACCGATGATAGGCTTATCGAAGTCGTCATCGCCGAACCCAACTGCGCGCAGCATCGCGCGATTGGGACTTCGCTCGACTCCCCGGGTGATGATTTTGCTTCTTCGATTGTATGACACGTAGTGCTCGCACTCAGTTGACGACGTCGGCTTGCTGGCCCTTCTTGCCGGAAATGCGAGGCGATTGCTGGCTGACGAGCAGCTTGTTGCTTATCGACTCTACCACGCTCATGAAAGCCTGAACCGCGTGCGAGTGAGCATCCGTCCGGCGGCGGACCGCCCAGAGGGTTCGCTCGTGACGGAAGCCTTCTACCGGAACGACGAGTAGCTCGCCGCGCTCGCATTCCTCGCGCACGCAC
This sequence comes from Blastocatellia bacterium, assembly GCA_035558335.1. Taxonomy (GTDB): domain Bacteria; phylum Acidobacteriota; class Blastocatellia; order UBA7656; family UBA7656; genus Onstottus_B. The sequence goes on from DATMCM010000708.1 coordinate 11,711, forward strand.
ATCAGCGGAACAAAAGCCACACCGAGACTCATCGCCACGAATTTTTTGATGGTCTCGATGGTGGTTATTTCGATTGTTATGTTCAGAGGAGTTTGAAACCTCCGAAAAGTCTCGATCACTTTGTCTCGAGCCGGCGAGCGAACGTTGTGCCCGATAAAAGACTCAGCGCCGAGGTCGCGGACGTGCACTCGTTCCGCACCCGCAAGCCGGTGACTGGGGTTGACGATGAAAACCAGTTCATCTCGCATGATGGGTATCGCCTCGAGATCGGTTTCATCGGGCAGGAAAGAGAGGATGGCGAAATCGACATTGCGCTGGCGCAGTTCGTGCGGGAGCCGGGCCGAAAGATGGCGAGAGACTTCGATCTTGATCTCGGCGTACTGCTGTCGAAAGTCCAGGATGAGCTGAGGCAGCAGGTAAAGACTGGTGCTCTCATTCGCTCCGATGCGAACGCACCCGCTTCGAAAAGTGTGGAGCTGTTCGAGTGCGGCTAGTCCTTCATCACGCAGGTTGAGCAAGCGCTTGGCGTGTTCGTAGAACACCTGGCCGGAATCTGTCAGTACATAATCGTTGCGGTTGGCCCTGTCGAATAGCGGGGCGCCCAACTCCTGCTCCAGCTTGCGTATGGCCATGGTCAACGCAGGCTGCGTTCGAAACACGCGATCCGCAGCCTTGCGAAAGCTCCCTTCTTCAACCATCGCAACGAACATTTCAAGTTGCATCAACTCCACAGCTTCCTCCTCATACCCCGGCTCCCGCAGGCTGCGGAGCAACGAGACGAAGCCAATTCCGGTAAGCATCATTTAGGCCAGACGTGGCAGCGAAAAACTCTCGCTGTATTATCGAAGTCACAGGCCCGCGCGTGCCCCTTCCTATCAGGTTACCATCCACTTCGCGAACTGGCGTGACTTCAACCGCCGTTCCGGTAAAGAACGCCTCGTCAGCAGAAAGTAAATCTTCCAGCGTCAACGTTCCGACATCGACCTCGTATCCCAGGTCACGCGCGATCTCGATAACTGAGTCGCGAGTGATCCCCAGCAGAATCGAAGACCGCTCATCATTGGTCATCAGCCGCCCTTCGCGAACCAGGAACAGGTTTTCGCCTGATCCTTCGGCGATGTTGCCGTGCTCATCAAGCAGCAGAGCCTCGTCATACCCCAAATTCGCCGCTTGTCGCGCGGCAAGCATCGAGTTCAAGTAACCGCCGCAACCTTTCGCAGTCGTCGGAAGCATCCGCGAATGAAACTTAGCCCACGAGGCAACCGTTACCCGAACGCCTTTTTCAAGACCCGCTTCGCCCAGATAAGCGGACCAGGGCCAGACAAGAATCACAACTTCGACAGGACAATTGCGTGGGTGCACGGCGAGGCTTGCGCTGCCGTGATAGCAGATCGGGCGCACATAACAACTGCTGAACCCGTTAAGGCCGATCGTTTGGCAAACGGCCGCTCCCAACTCGTCTTTAGAATAGGGAACTTCCATCCCGTAAACGGCGGCTGACGAGTAGAGGCGGTCAAGATGCTCATCGAGGCGGAAGACTGCCGGGCCGTTTTCGGTCTCGTAGCAGCGTATTCCTTCAAACACACCACTCCCGTAGTGAAGCGTATGAGCCGAAACGTGCACCGTCGCGCCGGTCCACGGAACGACTTCGCCGTTCATCCACACCCAATCTGTTTGATCAAACAACACTGTTCCTTAATCGGCACATGCGGCCGGCGCTACCTCGCCGCTCACGTATGTCCTGTGCAGCTTGTAATTGATCGCATCCGCCAGCGCCTGCCAACTTGCTTCGATGACATTGTCCGATACGCCCACTGTGCTCCAGGTCTCCCGCCCGTCTCCGGTTTGAATCAGCACTCGCACCTTGGCGGCGGTAGCATTATCGGCATCCAGCACCCGGACTTTGTAGTCGGTCAATTGCACTTCGTCGAGGCATTCAAAAGCGCCGCTCAAGCTCCGCCGGAGCGCGAGATCCAGCGCGTGAACCGGTCCGCAGCCTGAAGCTGTGGCTTCCCGAATCTCTCCGTTCACCGCGACTCTCACCATAGCTTCAGCCGTCACCTTCCCGGGTCCGACCCGCTCGGACTCAACCCGATAACTCTCGAGCCTGAAGAACTCGCGCCCGTTCCCAAGGGCTCCCTCCAACAGAAGCAGAAACGAACCGTCGGCCGCCTCGAATTGAAACCCTTCGTGTTCAAGCTGCTTGATCCGGTCGACCGCTCGCCGTAGCTTTTCATTGCTACTTGAAACGTCCATTCCCATCTCTGCCGCTTTGTACAGCACGTTGCCTTTGCCTGAAAGGTCGGAGACCAGCACCCGCCGCTTGTTCCCTGTAAGCTCAGGATCGACGTGCTCATAGGTTGAAGGATCGCGCATCACAGCGCTCACGTGAATGCCGCCTTTGTGCGCGAAGGCGCTTCCGCCGACAAACGGCAAGCTGCCTGGATGCGGCAGGTTTGCGAGCTCAGCGACGTATCGTGAGACCCCCGTGAGCATTGACAGGCGCTCGCGTCCGATGGTCTCGACGCCGACCTTCAGCTCAAGCGTCGGGATCACGGAGCACAGGTTGGCATTGCCGCAACGCTCGCCGTACCCGTTTATCGTTCCTTGAACCTGCTCCGCTCCGCACTCAACGGCCGCGATTGAGTTTGCGACCGCAAGTTCCGAATCGTTGTGTGCATGAAGGCCAAGACGGACACTCACCGTTTTCTTAACCTCAAGGAAGATTTCGATGAGGCGACTCGTCAGTGTGCCGCCGTTGGTGTCGCAGAGCACGATCCAATCGGCTCCGCCTCGCTGTGCCGCAAGCAACGTCCGGATTGCGTAGCTCGCGTCCGCGTCGAAGCCATCGAAGAAGTGCTCGGCGTCGTAGATCACCTCGCGGCCGTTTGACTTCAGGTAGCGCACCGAATCCTCGATCAATTCGAGGTTCCGTTCGAGCGGAACTCCAAGCGCCTTCCTCACGTGCAGATCCCACGTCTTGCCGAAGATCGTGACAACTGGAGTGTCCGCGCCAAGCAAGGCCCTGATATTGGGATCCCCTTCCACGCTGTTGTGAGGATGGCAGGTGCTCCCGAAAGCGGCAAGCCGCGAGTGTTCCAGCCCGAGCGACCGCGCGCGAGCGAAGAACTCCGCATCCTTGACATTCGAGCCAGGCCATCCGCCTTCGATGTAGTCCACGCCCAGATCGTCCAGCTTGCGCGCTATCATCAGCTTGTCTTCGACAGAGAAAGCCACACCTTCACCCTGTGTGCCGTCTCTCAGCGTAGTGTCGTAGGTCCACACTCTCACGTTACACCGCCCACAAGAATTCATCTGGATCGTAATGTCGAAGGTGATCTTCGCCGGTCATCCAGTCGAGGCGAGTTCGCGTGCGGATGTCCAGTGCGATCGTGTCCTCAAGCGCTTCGGAGGAGTGCTCGATCCCCGGCGGAATCGAGAGCATCTGGTTCGCTCGAAGTGTGACGTCACCAGTGGGCAGATGAAACCGCCACGCGCCCTTCAGAACGATGATTACCTCCTCGCTTTCATGAGTGTGCGGCTGGGTCACGGCCCGCTGCATCACTTCGACTCTGGCGACGGCCAGGTTCTTTCCGACCGCAACCTTACGCTTGTAAAGCGCCGAGATTTTCTCGTCCTCCATTTTGTCCCAATCATAGAATCCCATGTCTACCTCCTGGACGTGACGGTGAAAAGTGATGTGTGACGGATGATGCGCGAGCGACCAACGCGGCGCCACAAATCACATTTCACGCGTCACGTTTTGACTCATCAGTTTCTTGCCTTATCAACCAGCCGTCGCTCTGATAGCCACGGCATCATACCGCGCAGACGCCGGCCGACTTCTTCGATCGGATGAGCCTGCGCCTTTGCCTCTAGCTCCCTGAATCTCGACTTGCCCGCTTCGTGCTCCGCCATCCACTCGTCGGCAAACGCGCCCGATTGAATGTCCGCAAGCAGGCGCTTCATTTCGTCGCGAGTCGTCTCGTTGATTACTCGCGGGCCGCGAGTGAGATCACCGTACTCGGCAGTGTTCGACACCGAGTAACGCATGTTGGAGATGCCACCTTCGTAGATCAGATCGACGATCAGTTTTACCTCGTGCAGACATTCGAAGTAAGCCATCTCCGGCGCGTACCCAGCTTCTACCAGCGTCTCGAATCCGGCCTGGATAAGTGAGGTCAGACCGCCGCACAACACGGCCTGCTCGCCAAACAAATCAGTCTCTGTTTCTTCTTTGAATGTAGTTTCGATAATGCCCGCTCGACCGCCGCCGATCGCCGAAGCGTAAGCGAGACCGACTTCACGAGTGTTGCTGCTGGGGTCTTGATGAACCGCCAGCAAGCAAGGCACACCGCGCCCCTGGGTGTACTCGTAGCGCTCGACATGGCCCGGCGCTTTTGGCGCAACCATGAAAACGTTTACATCGTCCGGGGGCAGAATCTTCTTGAAGTGAATCGCGAAGCCGTGCGCGAATGCGAGATAGTTCCCGGGCAGCAGGTTCGGTGCGATCTCCTCCTTATAGATCTCAGGCGCAAGCTCGTCGGGCACCAGAAGCATGACGACGTCACCGTTGAAAGCGGCTTCGGCGGTATCCTGGACTGTCAGCCCGGCGGCCGCCGCCTTCTCGCGGGACAGACTCTCAGCTCTCAGCCCGACGATAACGTCGCAGCCTGAGTCTTTCAGGTTGTTGACATGCGCGTAACCTTGCGCGCCGTAGCCTATGACAGCAATCTTCTTGCCTTTGAGATAGCCGAGATCGGCATCCTGGTCATAATAGACTTTCATAGTCTCTCCCTTGTTTTTTCCGCAGCAGCCTGGCATCTCGAGCTATACTGCGAGTTCTTCTTCATTGATCTCACCGTCGGCCGTTTCCCCCTCGGTTTGCTCCGATAGCCTGGCTATCGCGACTGCGCCCGTACGCACGATGTCGCGGATGCCCAGCGGCTTCAGCAACTCGATCAGCGCGCTCACCTTAGCCCAATCGCCGGTCGCCTCGATGATGATGCCGTCCCTAGACACGTCGACGACCTTCGCTCGAAAGATGCCAGCCAGGCTTAGAACCTCCTGGCGAGCCGGTCCCATCCCGGCGGTCACGTTGATTAGGGCCATCTCGCGCTCAATGTGCTTGAAGCCGGTCATATCCACGGCTTCCAGCACTCGAACCTGTTTGTTGAGTTGCCCGGTGATCTGCTCAATCGTTTGGTCACTACCCGTTGTCACCAGAGTCACCCGAGCAATCTTCGGATCGAGCGTCTCAGCAACCGTCAGACTCTCGACATTGTAGCCACGCGCGCTGAACAGGCCGACTATGCGCGATAATTCGCCGAACCGGTTCTCCACCAGGATTGAAAGCGTGTGCCTCACCCCAGCACCATCTCCTTGAGCCCGGCGCCGGCAGGAACCATCGGAAAGACGCTCTCTTCTTCTGATACCAGGATGTCCATCACCACCACACCAGGAGTCGTAAGACCGCGCTGAAGAACCCCGCGGAGTTGATCGGGGCGCGTCGCCCTCAGGCCGACCGCGCCGTAAGCTTCAGCAAGCTTAACGAAGTCCGGCAGCCACTGCATATTCACGTGTGAGTAAGCGCCGTCATAGAAAAACTCCTGCCACTGGCGCACCATGCCCAGGTAGTTGTTGTTCATCACTACGATCTTGACGTTCGACTTGTACTGAACGGCAGTCGCGAGTTCCTGGGCGGTCATTTGAAATCCGCCGTCGCCCACGAACGCGATCACTTGCCGTTCTGGAAAAGCGACCTGTGCGCCGAGTGCTGCCGGAAAGCCGAAACCCATCGTGCCCAGCCCTCCCGACGTGAGCGACTGGCGCGGGCCATTGAACCGGTAATACTGAGCGAACCACATCTGGTGCTGGCCCACATCGGTCGCGATGATCGCGTCGCCCTGCGTCAGCCGGTGCAACTCCTCTACAAGATACTGAGGCATGATCACCTGATCTGATTTCTCATATGCTAACGGCGCGAAACGCTTCCATTCTTCGATCTGCTCCCACCAATCGGAGAGCCGAGCGCCTGTCACACGGTCGTCGTCGGGCAGCAGGGCGAGCATCTGCTGCATCACGCTTCTGGCATCGCCGACGACTGGAAGGTGCGCGCGGACGTTCTTACTCAGCGACGTTGGATCCACGTCCACGTGAACGATCTCGGCGCCTGGCGCGAACTTGTCCAGCGCGCCGGTCACCCGATCATCGAAGCGAACGCCGATCGCGATGATTAAATCAGATTCGGAGATGGCCATGTTCGCCCAGTAAGTGCCGTGCATTCCCAGCATTCCCAGACTCAACCGATGGCCCGACGGAAAACAGCCCAGCCCCATCAACGTGGGGGTGACCGGCAGCGTAAGCTTCTCAGCCAGCTCTAACAGTTCCTTCGAACCGTTCGAGTGGATGACGCCGCCGCCTACGTAGAGCACTGGCCGTGTAGCCTCTTTTATACGGTCCACGGCGCGCTTCACCTGTTGTAAATTGCCGCGAAGGCTGGGCCTATATCCGGGAAGGGAGACGCTCTCAGGATAAACGAAGGGCGCAGTTTCGCCGGTTACATCCTTCGGAATATCGACAAGCACCGGACCGGGCCGCCCGGAGCGCGCGATGAAGAAAGCTTCTCTTATCACTTCGGCGAGATCGCGAACGTCCTTCACCAGGTAGTTGTACTTAGTACAAGGCCGGGTTATACCGACTGTGTCCGCTTCCTGGAACGCATCGGTGCCGATCAATTTTCTCGGCACCTGCCCCGATATGACAACCAACGGGGTCGAGTCCATGAATGCATTGGCGATGCCCGTGACCGCATTAGTTGCCCCCGGTCCGGACGTGACCAGAGCTACGCCGACTTTGCCCGTCGCCTTCGCGTAGCCTTCAGCCATGTGGACTGCACCCTGCTCGTGGCGGCACAGTACGTGGTGAAGCTGGCCGCGCATCCTGTGGAGTTCGTCATATATGTGAAGCACGGCTCCGCCCGGGTATCCGAAGATCGTATCCACACCTTCCTCGACTAATGCTTCACAGAGGATCCGAGCGCCCCGCATCAATTGAGGACGTTCCCCTGGTTCTTCCGCTTCAGCGAATCCATTCGAGCTTCTCTCCATTAAGGCTGCCACCGGTGTCTCCTATGACGTTTGAAATGACTCATCCCGAAAACTCAAAAAAGCCACCACCCGCTTCCGTCGGGTGGTGGCCCTTGCGCAAAACGATATACGCGACCATCACCCGCTCCGGAGCAGGATAATGCTGAGTACGACTACAATGACGAGTAATTCGGCGTGTCTGAGCAAAGGGGAGAACGAGACTCTTATGACGCCGACGAACGGGAGGGTTGCTCTGCCAATTGATTTCTCAGCGCGCCCCTGTCCCGCGGCAGCCAACTCGAGGATGTTTGGTCTAAATCCCATTGTCGAACACATCGCTTGATCTTCCGACGCTAACTCTTGTGCCAAGACCTTATTGGATACCACGCTTCAGGGCTGCCGACAAATAGATAATCCTTATAAGGTGATAAGCGAAACCACACTCGGTCGCAACGCACGGTGCGTGCGACTAGTTGAACAGAGACAAATGGTTATGTAGAGATCTACGATACGGGTCGTTTATCTCACAATCTCTGGGCTTCACCTCGAAGGCGCCCCGCCACCATCGAGCAGCGCCAGGGGGCACAGAGCGAGCTTTAGAATTTATCGACCACGTAAACCATTCGGGGAATAGGATTGAAGATTGGCTGGGAGGCAGGGATTCGAACCCCGATAAGCAGAGTCAGAGTCTGCTGTCCTACCGTTGAACGACCTCCCAGCAAACGTCAAAACTATATCGGCCGGCGGATTTTATTGTCAAGTTTTGCGCCTGAAGACGAGAGAATGTTTCGCGACCGTAAGGGATTTGCGCCCGCTAATTCGTGCTCAGCGGCAGGTGTAAACTTGACTCGTTTGTAATTGGCGGGAAGGAGTGGAGGCGCGGAATCGAAACTAGCTCGACTTCCGCGCCTTCGTATCTTGCAAGTTAAGACGAAACGTTTACTACGAAGAGGTTAGAGCGCAGGCCGTCGCTGATCACCCTCAGGCGATTGGGTCCGGTGCGAAGGTTCAACGCCCCGCTTGCGCCGCTGATCGTCATCTTCTTGCCCGAGCTGTTGACATCGAGCGCGATTGACGCTGGGAGCGCTTGACCGTTTATCTCAACCTGGAGTTGACCTTTCATTCGTTTGCCCTTCACTTTTAGCACGTCGTCATTGAAACTCGCCGACTTGAGCTTTGGCCCGCCGTCATCCCCGCCACTGAAATCAGCGTCGACACCTGCGCTCCGGTTACCGTGAGAGTCAATGAATACAAGCTCGGCCTGCATGGCTATTGGTGAGCTGCTCGCCCCGGTTACCTGGAGGTTGAAAAAGAAAATCTGCGTTACGCCGACGTCGACGGCGAACGGGGAACTGGACCCGACTACGTGTCCCTTTACGTCGAGAAGTTGAATTTGAGCTTGCACGACGTCGCCGTCAAGATCGGTCAGCTTTCCAGAAAGACTCAGCACATCACCGTTCAAGTCAGCGGAGAGCTCATTGATGGACGGCACATTGTTGCCGAACGGCGCAAGCGTGTAGCCGAAGGAGTCGATCGCTCCAAGGTCTCTCATTGTTATCGCAGCTCGCTTGCCTGACGGCAGAGTGGGATCCATTATTCCGATTCGCTGGCCCGTAAGCGCATCGTCTTTCCAGTGGCTCGCCTGCCGTCCATCGCCGCCCGAGAAGTCCGGCCGCCCGGTCGAGAGTTGGAGGTCGTCGTCCCCCTTGTAGTAAACCTGAAACCCGCCCGACGACAGCACGCGCTGCGCTGAGTCGAACGTGGACATGCTGACGCCCGGCCGGAAGCGGAAGAGGTCCCACACTGTGACTCCCAGCGCTCGTGTCGGATCGAGTTCCTTTTGCGCAGCCGCGGATGAGAAACCCAGAACGTGACCCAACTCATGAGTCACTACTGCGTCGAAATCCACTTTGCCAGCGTCAATTCCGTCGCTGGGATCAAAGTCATATGGAAAAGCGGAGTTGAATCCTACCGCGGGAGCCGCGCCGAAGTTGGCCGGATCGTTGGCGGGATCGGGATCGATCAACCCGATCGCTCGAAATACCGAGGAAGGTGCGTACACCAGGGTCGTGTCTCCGAGATCTGTTGGGCAGGTCAAGTCGGGTAGCTTCAGATACGTCTGCTTTTCGGGTGCGCTCGAGGCTCCTTCGTACAGAGACTGCTTTAAGGCGGTATAGATTTCGGGCCCTTGGAGCATCTGCGGGCTCGTGAGTCCCAGCACACCGTCTGGGTATGGATTTCCGAACCAGGTTGATCCGAAATCAACGTCCACCACAACCTTGATAGGCGTTTGTATGAGCGATTGCCACGTTGCGGCAGCTCTTAAGAACGCGTTCTTCGCTTTTGGAAATGCATCCAGTTCAGGCGTGGCGCGAAGCACAATCGTCAGACCGCCCTGCGCGGTCAACTGAACGGGACTGATCACCTCAAGGGGTTGGTTTGGGTCTCGCTGAGTAGTCATCGCCGTCTCGTTGGCCTCCGCGGTTCTGCAAGAGACTCCGTCATCGGATCTGTAAAGTGTGCATGCGGTAAAGCCTGGATCGCCCACAAGAGTATGCGAGTTTGCAGTAGAGTTGCTCGCACGCGCGGTCGAGCCCGCGTGCACCGCGGCTACGCTATGTTGAGCGGGAATGCTGATCGCAATCACTAACGTTATGGCGAAGAGTAGCTTCAGATTGAGACGAGTTTGCTTCATGGATCATTCCTCCGGATGTAAATCGCAGTCGGGTTGTTCGGGGAAAAAAGGCCAACAGAGTAGGGGCTGTCAGCTAGGATCGCCTTGTATCCAGGTGTGTTATTGCGACGCAACTAGGATATAGATTTCTCGAATGCAGGCAATACTTTTCTTGGCGTGTTGAGAGCACAGCCAGCTGCGAGATCGCATCGATCCGCGCAAGGGTCAGCGCTTGCGTCGCTCAAAGCAGCCAAGTAGGATAACGCTGCCCCATCGAGGTTAGTAAATGAATCACAACCGCGTGGTAATACTGTTTGGATGTGCGGCGATTGCCGCTGCCGTTGCGTCGCTGGGCTGCGGCACTTCCAGTGTCAGCAACTCGAACGTGATCGCCGGCCGTGATCCCAAGATCAGCAATTCGAGCGCGGCTCCAGGCTCGAGCTCTGCAAGCCCAAACGTGCTAGAGCCTGATCGGTATTTTGTAAACATGACAGCGAGCCTCGAAAGCAAGAGCGCACCCCCGCAGCCTTTATCCTTCAGCTTCGCGAAGCTCGGCGCAGACCGGCGCTGGTCCTTTCAGTTGACGCAAGCACCAATCTCTTACATCGAGAAATCCGGGCTAAAGTATCTCGTCGTGCCAGCTCTCGGCCAATACGCCGAGATAATGCCGGGCGAAGCGGGCTTTCAACCTTCCGAGTTGATGACTCCTAACTTTGCGTGGGCACGGCTCAAATCGCGGCCTGCCGACAACCTGGGCGCCGAGCCGGTCAACGGGCGCACGGCTATCAAGTACAGCTATCGAAATGCCAGTGAGGCTGCCGACAGGAGCGAGTTTCTTCTCGTCGACCAGGAGACTGGTCTGGCGATTCGTTCCGAGCTGAACCCGATTCGTGAGAGAGAGGTTGGCGGGAGCCGTTTGATCGTGGATGCGCGCGATTTGCAACTCAATCCCGACAGCAGACAATTCGACGTCCCGTCGGGGATGAAGAAGGTCACAGCCGAACAGTTGAAGCCGCAGATCAGATCGCTCGTTGAAGCGCTGCGCGTCTACTCACTTTTCTATTAGCAGCGACCTGCAAAGCGAGAACCCGCGACGAAGGCACCCGGACACAAAAGTCGCACGAAGTTACGGACCCCACCTAACCGTCTTCGATTTCGTTCGTGGCCTGGTGACCTGGTTGTTGAGAAGTTTCGGCGGAGCCCCGGAAATAAAGGAATGAAACCTGTCAAAGTTGCGTGAGAAGCTTGAAGGAATGACGGCTCGCGAGATCGGCGGCGAGGCGCTGCTTCGCGCTCGCAAGAAGATCGTTCGTGCCGTTCAGGGCGCGCCTCCAAGTCCCAATCAAGCATTTATCTCGGACGCCGAACTGAAGCGATCGCTGACGACAAGGACGGTAACCGAGGCCGCGGCCACCATTCGCCAGCGGCGTGAAGCCCGCCTCG
>DATMCM010000709.1:0-9965 GCA_035558335.1 Blastocatellia bacterium
GAGCCGAGATCTCGAACCGTCGTCACGCCGGTTTCGAGAGTCTTCCTGGCATTCTCTTGAGCGAGGAACACGGTAACCGCGGCGCCGAGCGTTCCGAGTTGAGCCCAGGGCCGCGAGCCCGGCGTCCGATCCCAATAAAACGTGATGTGGGTGTGCGCATCGATCAAGCCGGGAATCCCAGTGTAGCGCCTGAGGTCGATGAGCCGTGCTTTAGAAGGAACGGCAGAATCACCTGAGCCCACGTTGACAATGCGGTCCCCGCTTACAACGACCACCGCGTCCTGGACGACTTCGCCGCGCCCGTCGATCAGCCGGCCAAATCGAATCGCGGTGACCTGAGCATTTGCGACTGACGCGCCGACCGCAATCAGGACTAGAAGCAGGAGTAGTCCGGTAAATAAATGCCGCATGGTGAACTCCCTCGAGGTTCTGACTTTTCGGTGTCCTGTGAGGCCGCGACCTAAAGAAGCGCAAACCGCGGCTGATTCTAGCGTAACAGGTGGAACGAAACAATTCGGCGATGCTCCTCATCTCGTCGGCAGATCGCACTTCTTCAGATATCCATTCTAAATAGCCCAAACCTCATGCAAGATTCGCCTGGGCCGACTCCGGAACTGCCGTCCCCGGACTCTCTGGGCGCGCTAAACTCAGAGGTACCCGCGTTCGATTGACAGGCACAATCGCTCTGGCTAGAGTGAACGGCATCAGCATATAAAGCTTCTGTAACTCGAAGCTTTGACCCAGATGCCTGGTTGCCACGCTTCATCTCCCCACGGTGCAGGAAGCATTATGCGCGTCGGGATCTTCTTAAGAGATGCGAGCTCGACTCGGATTCTTTGGTTGTTGTGCGTTCCCGTAGTCATGTCGAGCCTGACTTGGGCTGAGCGGTTGCCCATAAAGACCTACACGACTGCCGACGGTCTGGCGCGCGATCAGATCAGTCGAATCGTCCAGGACTCTCACGGTTTTCTATGGTTTTGCACGGTTGATGGGCTCTCACGTTTTGATGGCTACAAGTTCACCAGCTACACAACGGCAAGCGGATTGCCTGACAGTGTGGTAAACGATCTGCTGGAAACCCGAGACGGCACCTATTTGGTAGCTACGCCGAATGGGCTGTGTCAGTTCAATCCTCGCGGCACTCCCCTGTTTACAGTCTGGCGACCCGCAGAACCGGAGGCGAATGCGATCAATGAATTACTCGAAGACCGGAGCGGTGCGATTTGGTGCGGGACGAGTGACGGCCTCTATCTCCTGGAATACACGGATGGGCAGTATAGCTTTCAATTCGTGGACCTCGGGCTGCCCAGGGAGAACTGTGATTCGCGGCTAATAGAATCGTTGATGGAAGATCAAAGCGGCGCATTGTGGGTGGGAACGCGCGGAAGTGGGCTTTGCCGCTACTTGCGTGGTCGTCCAACTCAGCGCTTTACCGTCGCGCAGGGTTTGCCAAGCAATCGTACAACTGCGCTGCTCGACGATAAGGCCGGATCGTTGTGGGTGGGAACCGCCTGCGGTCTTTGTCGGCTCGCTTTCGATCAAGATTCGCCACGTCCGATAGTTGCTCGCGTCTACAGCGTCCGCGATGGGTTGACTGACAACTGGATTACCACATTGTTGCAGTCCAGGGATGGAAGGCTTCTGGTCGGCAGCAGGGGTCTGAGCGTAAGGATCGCGACTACTGAATCGAGCCATCCGCAGTTTCGGCGTTATGCGGCCACCCAGGGACTGACCGATATCTCGATCCAGGCGATGGCTGAGGATAGGGATGGCAATCTCTGGCTAGGCACCGACAACGCTGGGGCGCTGAAGATCGCGCGCAACGGGTTTCACATCTGGGATCGGGCCGATGGTCTGGGTAAAGGTGAACTCTTTTCCATATTTGAAGATCAGAAGGGCGAAGTCTGCGTATTCCTCCGAGACAGGCAGCGACATGAGTACATCGCCGGTTACGAAAGGCAGCAGTTCACTCGCATTCGCCTCAACCTGCTTTCGCGAATTGGCAACATCGGCTGGGGCTGGGGTCAGTGTGCGCTCCAGGGGCGCGGAGGTGAATGGTGGTCGCCGACGGGCGAAGGATTGTATCGGTTCCCTCCCGGCGCCTCCTTTTCGCAGCTCGCCCAGTCGCGCCCAGCAATGGTGTATACCACCATCAGTGGCCTGGCCACTGATGATGTCTTCCGGCTCTTTGAAGACTCAGGCGGTAATGTCTGGATCGGCTCGATCTCAGTCAGTCTCAACGGCCTGACACGTTGGGAACGCTCCGAGGAACGACTGCATACTTTTTCCGAAGCAGATGGCTTGCCGACCAGAAATGTCCTCCCGACAGCGTTCGGAGAAGATCACGCGGGTAATGTATGGGTCGGGTTCAGTCTAGCCGGCCTTGGGCGTTATAGCGCAGGCCGTTTCACCGTCTACACCACCGCCGATGGCGCGCCTCCCGGATGGATTCGAGCAATATACTGCGATCGCCTTGGCCGCCTCTGGGTATCAGGCGGAGAAGGCGGCGTGACCCGTATCGACGATCCCCAGGCGGCCAATCCACGCTTTGTCCCGTACACAACAGCCGAAGGGCTTTCGAGCAATCAGGTTGATTGCATCACCGAGGATCAGTGGGGCCGACTGTATTTTGGTACCGGTCGTGGATTGGATAGGCTCGATCCCGCGACCGGTTATATCAAACATTACACTGAGGCCGACGGGCTGATCAGAGGGCGAGTGCGATACGCTCTTCGTGGCCGCGGCGGGGTACTTTGGTTCGGGAACAACAACGAACTCTCGCACTTCATTCCCGAGCCCGACCGTCCCCAATCGCCGCCTCCTATTCTGATACAGGGGCTGCACATCGCCGGCGTTGCATCGCCCATTTCGGAGCTGGGCGAAAGTGAGATCGCGCCGCTTCAGCTTTCCGCCGGGCAGAACCAGGTTGGCATTGATTTCGTCGGTCTCGAATTCGCTCCTGGCGAGGTCCTGCGCTATCAGTACAAGCTCGAAGGCGCCGATAGCGACTGGAGTGCGCCGACCGAGCAACGGACGGTCAACTACGCGCACCTCGCGGCAGGCAGTTATCGTTTTCTGGTCCGAGCGATTACCGCTGAAGGCGTGATTAGTTCGCAACCGGCGATCGCGTCTTTCACGATCCTGCCGCCGCTATGGCAGCGGTGGTGGTTCGCGGCGTTGGGTGTAGCGCTGCTGGGTCTGCTGATCTACTGTGCGCACCGTTACCGACTTGCGAGGTTGCTCGAGCTGGAACGCGTTCGCATCCGAATCGCCTCGGACCTTCACGATGACCTGGCGTCAAATCTTTCGCTGATCGCGGGGCTGAGCGAAGTACTTGGCCAGCAAGCGCGCCGGACTGAGCCGCAGATGATTGATAAGCTATCCTTGATCGCGTCAGTAGCGCGCAAGTCCGTAGACTCCATGAGTGACATAGTGTGGGCGGTGAATCCCAACAAGGATCATCTGGCCGATTTGACGCAGCGAATGCGTCGTTTCGCAAGCGACGCTTTCACCACGCGCGGGATAGGAATTCAGTTTGAAGCCCCCAACTCGACTGAGGATACCAAGGTCGGCGCTGAGGTTCGCCGCGAGGTCTTTCTGATCTTCAAGGAAGGAATCAACAACATCCTGCGCCATTCGTGCTGCACAATGGCCGTAGTCGCGCTTCAAATTGATCGAGGAATTATCCTGCTGAAGATCGGCGATAACGGCAGAGGCTTCGATGTTGGCCGCACAGAATGCGGACAGGGCCTCGCTAGTATGCGCAAGCGAGCGGAGAAGCTTGGCGGTGAGCTGTCTGTGATCGCGAGCCCCGGCCGGGGAGTTACTCTGACGATGAAGGCGCCTTTAAAGTGACTCTGGCACTATGAGAATTCATAGTGACTCGACCGATTCAGCAGCGTAGGCTAGCACAACTCGTTCGCTCATTCGGTAACGGAATCTATGCCTCGGGAACCTGAGACCACCACGGCGTCCTCGCCGATCCCACCGGCTTTGATTAGGGTGGCGATCATCGAAGACCACCGAGAGTTTCGCGATTACCTGGCGGCTCTAATCGGTGGCGCAGAGGGCTTCCGGTGCACAGGCAGTTATCGCTCGATGGAAGAGGCGCTGGATAAGATCAAGTTGGAGGTGCCTGATGTGGTGCTCGTCGACATAGGGCTGCCCGGCATTAGCGGCGTCGAAGGCATACGCATCTTGAAGCGGATGCATCCGCAACTTGTGCTACTGATGCAAACTGTCTACGACGACGATGAGCGAATCTTCGATGCACTGTGCGCCGGGGCTTCGGGATATCTGTTGAAGAAAACGCAGCCGGCGCGCTTGCTTGAGAGTCTGAAGGAGGCTGTATCGGGTGGCGCGCCGATGTCTCCCGAAGTCGCGAGCCGAGTTATCCGACTCTTTCGAGAGATTCGACCACCCGAACGCGCGGACTACGATCTCTCGCCACACGAGGTTCGCATCTTGAAGCTGCTCGTTGAGGGACACAACTACAAGACGGCCGCCGCCGAATTGCGAGTCACACCAAGCACGATCAACTTTCACCTGCAGAAGATCTACGAGAAACTACAGGTCCATTCCAAAAGCGAAGCCGTGGCAAAAGCCCTGCGTAGCCGGCTTGTCTAGACCACTCCCACTCGTCTCGACCGGAAAATCACTGAGAGAGTGCACGGTGACTTTTGACGTCGAATTGGATTCAATAGTGCGCCGTGCGAATGTGGGAGCCGCCTTACAGTCAGAGTTACGGAAGCATTAGACAGCCAGGATCACCGAAATAGGATCCTAACACCGTTTCGATTGTTCTTATCAAACCGATGTTGTGTGAACCATCAAGAAGGATAAGACACGCTCTAACAATGACAACCGACGAGAGGCGTTCTCGGAGTCTGTTGTCGGGTGCAATCAGCAATCGAACAAGCTACCGAAGGGAGGTTGTAAGAAGATGAAATCGAGCTGCCTGAAAAACATAGTTCTCGCCTGTTTCCTGTTCCTGTGTTCAATTTGTGGGCTCGCTCAAACAGATCATGGTGTGCGAGGGGGGCTTGCAAACACGGGAGGAGGGCTGCAACAACGCGGAATTCCAATTCCTCATCCGCCACTCCTCAGCCCGAACCCAACTACCGGTGCCACGGTCAACGACAACGAGCGAGCATCTTTTGAAGAAGGGATTTTGCGTGCGGGCCAGCTGGAATCAACCTGCGATGACTGTGCAGATGTAACAGATGGCTCTCCGGTTCCAGGCGAGCTGGATCCCGTGTTTCCCCAGCTTCGCACCAATTCCAACGGACTGGGAGCTCGGCATAATGCCGACCAGTGCTTTTTGTGCCATGCTCATCCGGTGCTGGGCGGATCGGGCGGGTTTATCGTTCCCAACCCGGGCGACCCTGTACCTCAGCAGGCTGAGAATCCGCAATTCCGGCTGGTCCCCCATCGGTTCGGAAGGCAAAACGTTGTCCCTTCCTTTGAGGAGCAGTTCGGGCCCATCCGTGAAGTGCGATTTAAGTTTCACGCCGATGGCACTCGAGATGGCGGTGTCCATCAACTCTGGACGGTGCGCGGGAGCACGAACGATCCAACGATTCCAGACTGCGCCCTCACCCAACCTGATTTCGCAGCGCAATTGAATGCAGGTAATCTGGCTTTCCGAATTCCTTTGCAGATGCTGGGGCTGGGACTGATAGAGTCTATCCAGGATCGCGAGATTCTGGCGCAACATAACGCTACTGAGGCCGAGCGTGCCAGACTCGGCATTGCGGGTCACCCGAATCGTAGTGGTAACGACGGAACCATCACTCGTTTCGGGTGGAAGGCCCAGAACAAATCAATCACCATTTTTGCCGGTGAGGCCTATAACGTTGAGATGGGCATTACCAACGAAGCGTTTCCAACCGCCACCGAAGAGGATCCTGGTTGCCAGGGCACGCAAAAGCCGGAACCGAACGACGTCATTCGCACCGCACGAAATGATTCCGGAAACCAGGCATTTGACAATCCGCTCCACATCTTGCCTGATTGGCAGCAGTTCCAGCTCTTGATGCGCTTCACTGACGGGCCAGCACCAGATCCAAATCCAAGCTCGAGCGCACAGAGAGGCCGGGTCCTCTTTGAGCAAATCGGATGCGCCATATGCCACACGCCTCAAATGCAGACCGCTCCGGTGATGCTGAGCCCGGTTCTGCAAGACCGCCCCGTCAAATTGTTTTCTGACCTGATGCTGCATCACATGGGAGCAAACCTGGCGGACAATATCATCCAGGGCCAGGCGGGACCCGACGAATTCCGGACTACTCCTCTCTGGGGAGTGGGTCAGCGAATCTTCTTCCTGCACGATGGAAGAACGTCAGATCTCCTTGAGGCAATCAGGGCTCATTTCTCATACGCGTCGCCGCCTGACGCGCGCCACAACAATCCGGCGTTCCCCGCGTCCGAGGCCAACGGCGTTATTCGTAACTTCAACGAACTGTCGATTGGCGATAAGCAGGCGATTCTGGACTTCCTTCGTTCTCTGTAAACCATACGGCTCGTGGCAGTCCCTCGGTGCTCGGACCGGGGGACTGCCCGAGCTGTAGGCGGGGTTGCTATGAAACAACGATGGCCGTTGCTTGCGCGATTCATCCTACATCTGGCCTTGCGGTCCGTGCTCGTCGTTGGACTAACAACAAGCGCTCAACCTGGATCTGCGCAGTCTGCCTGTGAATTCCATCGCACGCTTTCCGTTACGGCTAGCGATCCTGTAACGCTCGATGTTCAGCTGACGGAAGGAGAGCTGCAAATTGGCTATGGCCGCAATGAACAAGTGTCTGTTGCGGCAATCGCGGAGGTCCCAATCGGTGCGAAAGCCGACAGGGAGTTACTTGCGACCGCGCTGGCCGTTGAGCAGGCGGGAAATCACCTGCGGATACGACGTTTATCCAGCGTCGGACCCGGAGAAGGAAAGATCAAGATTGTGGTGAGGATCGACGTGCCGTATCTGACCGAGGTCCATTCTGTCGTGGACAATGGAAAACAAACAATCACTGGGATCATGGGTCCTGTGAAAGCCCGAACCAGTAAGGGCGATATTAAAGTGTCTTATGTATCCAAGGGTGTGCTGGCCGAAGCTGGCTCGGGGAATCTGGATCTGGAGGTTATCGGTGAACGCGTCGAAGCCAGGACTGGCAACGGCAACATATCGTGCATTCGTGCGGTTCAAGGGTCCAGCGCCGAGACGGAAGACGGCGACATTGTTCTTATGGTTGTTGGGCCCTCAACGGCACGCGTGAAAAAGGGGACCGGAAGAATTGATCTGACTGGCGCGAGAGGGAGCTTTACGGGTTCGACCATTGAGGGCGATCTGCACGTCAAGGCGATGCCCCACGACGATTGGCGGTTGACATCCGCCTCGGGAAACATTCGGGTCGAACTTCCGCCCTCGGCCAGGTTCGAAGTCGATGCCACGACAAACCTCGGCGAGGTCTTGATCAATCGTGATGACATCGAGAAGTCGGACGCTGAGGCTCGTCATCTTCATCAAAAGGTGAATGGCGGCGGCAAGCGCGTTGAAGTGCGTACCGATAGCGGCAAGATTGTGATCCGATGATCAGAAGATAACCAGTCGGTCGATCTCAAGCGGACTCAAATCGACATTTCTCTCTCGCGCCGCCTTGCCATCGATTACCATCGTCGGCCGGGTCGAGTGCGGAGCCACGCAATTGTAAACGGTCACGCCGGTTGCGCGCAGGAACATCGCCTCCTGCAGAAAAACCTCGACCAGTGAGGTCTTGCCGATCCCCGCTTCGCCGGTTATGAAGGCTACCTGCCGTTCACCTCCGCGGACTCGCGCGAGAAGGGCACGTAGTCTTGCAAGGGCCGACTCACGACCGACCAGACCGACTGGGGTTGGAGGCGAGGGAGGCAGAACTGAATGCAAGACGAGGCGTCCGCTATCTCCACGTTTCAGTGCCCTCTTTTCGGCCGCCTCTTCTGGAATCTGCTCGTTCTCACCATAGCCACGCAGTAGCGCCGGCTCACTGAAGGCCTGCGCTTTAGGATCGCAATCCAGGGCTGCCTTTTCTATGTGCCCGATGAAGCGGTAACCACGACGATGAGCAGTTTCTATGAACTTTGGGGACTTCGGGTTGTCGGCCAGCGCCTCTCGAATTTCGCGAATGCAGACCTTCAGCACGGTATCGGTCACTGAGGTTTCAGGCCAACAGGCTTCAAGCAGTTCTTCTTTCGTCGCCAACTGATCGGGGTGCTTTAACAGGTACAACAATAAGGCAAAGGCCTTTGGCCTCAGCGTGATTGACTGATCGCCGCGCCGCAGACGTTGGTTTGCTGCGTCGAGTTGAAAAGGCGGGAAGATGATCGGTTCTTCCTTCCCCATCGACATCTCCGAACTAATATCGAACCGAAGTTGAACCTTTCGCTTATGACTCCGTCGGCAGTCTCAGAGTATTCTCTGCCACGCAATGAAGGGAATGCAACACATGGAGTCGCCGTCGCGGTCGCGGTTGATTCAGAATCAAATATCGACGGCGGATGCAGGAACGGCAAGGATAGGTAGGGAGCTTCGATCTGCCGCACAAATTAGGAGTTGCAAAGAAACTATGAAAAACACCAAAACCAAATTAGCAGTTCTGGTAGCTGTAGCAACACTCGCTGCGTCAACCGCTTTAGCCGCTTCGCCAATCGGATCAGAAATCGAGAACGCGCGCTTGATGAAGCGCGTTCGCAAGGAGCTCGTAACGCTGCCCTTCTACGGTGTTTTTGACAATTTGAGCTTCAAGCTCGATGGAGAGACGGTGACGCTATACGGCCAGACGGTCCGCTCGAGTACGCGGAGAGATGCCGAGCGACGGGTGGCGAAGATAGAGGGAGTGGAGCGCGTGATCAACAACGTAGAAGTTCTGCCACTCTCGAGATTTGATGATTCAATTCGCCGGCGCACTTACCGGGCTATATTCCGATCGGCCGGCTTGTACCGTTATGCGCTCGGCGCGGATCCTTCGCTCCACATCATCGTCAATCGCGGACATGTGTCGCTCGAGGGTGTTGTCGCGAACAAGATGGACAGCAGGCTCGCTTATTTGGCTGCGAATCAAGTTTCAGGCGTGTTCTCCGTGACAAACAACCTGCGCGTGGAGCGCGAGTACTAATGAGTCTGCGATGAACGGATTGCATTACAAGACGGCTTTCGTGATTCGGTTTAATCCAAATGCGGATTTCGATAGCGGACGAGTGGGAGGCAGAGTCGAACACGTCGCGTCGTACAAGACGAAGCGCTTTCACTCCGTCGAGGAACTCTTATCGTTCGTCGACTGCGTGCTTAAAGAAGTTCGCGCCGAAGAGAAGGAGTAATCGAATCAGCCAATTTGATTCCAAGGCTGTAATGACCAGGGCGGTCGCCCGCAAGGCGCGGGCGAATATTGTAGGCGAGGAGGTGTAGTCCTCTCGCGCGGATAGTCATGTTTCTTACCTTAAAAACTTGAAGGAGAAGCGACGATAAAAGACAAATTGAAATTCACAGTGACTGCGCTGGTGGGGGCGATGATGCTAATCGCTGCTTATGCGGTATCTGCTCAGACTGGCGCGACCGATAAACAACGGGCAGTCGTTAAGAAAAACGTCGCTGCACAGGCAACTGCGGGACTGAACCTGCAGGTGCTTGGAAGCGGAACAGTGGGTCAGTTACCGAAGTGGACTGGACTTACAAGCACGAACTCGTTTCAGGGCGATTCGATAATCACCGAGACCAAGCTGGGCAACATCGGCATAGGCACGACCGCGCCTACATCGAAGCTGACCGTTGCGGGAATAATTGAAACAACAGCAGGAGGAGTAAAGTTTACCGACGGAACTCTTCAAACCACTGCCGGGCTCTCGTCGGTGGTACACGACACCACGCTCACGGGCGACGGCACGGCGGCCTCGCCGCTCGGCATCGCAAACGGCGGAGTAGGAACAATTCAGTTGGCGAACAACGC
>DATMCM010000710.1:0-26158 GCA_035558335.1 Blastocatellia bacterium
GCTTGAAGCGAAGCCGCCGTTTGTTAGCGACACCTCACTGGACGAACCATTAACTGTAAGTTTAATCGTTCCGCCGCGAGGGTTTTGAACCGTGCCCGTGACCCTCACCGAGCTGTCCCGAGTTCGGCCCTTTGCCGGTGAGGTAATTTTGATCAGGGTTCGCAGCTGCTCGATCCGACTGACTACCACCACATTCGACACGGCGTCGCCTTGAGAAGCTTGAATATGATTGTCGCCGAATTGCAGCTTCGCGCTCGAAGCGAAGCTGCCGTTTGTTATCGTCAAGTCCCTGGACGAACCGTTAACCGTAAGGCTGATCGTTCCGCCGCGAGGGTTTTGGACTGTGCCCGTGACTCTCACCGAGCTGTCTTGAGTTCGGCCGTTTGCCGGTGAGGTAATTTTGATCAGCGTTCGCTGCTGCTCGATCCGACTGACTACCACCACATTCGACTGCGCGTCGCCCTGCGAAGCTTGAATGCGATTGTCGCCGAGTTGCAGCTTCACGCTCGAAGTGAAGCCGCCGTTGGTTAGCGCCAAGTCGCTGGATGAATCATTAACTGTAAGTTTGATCGTTCCGCCGCGAGGGTTGACGACGGTGCCCGTGACTCTCACCGAGCTGTCCTGTGTACGGCCGTTTGCCGGCGAGGTAATTCTAATTAAGGTTCGCTGCTCGATTCGACTTACGATTACCTCGTTCGACACTGCGTCGCCCTGGGACGCTTGAATGCGATTGTTGCCGACTCCTAACCCCACCGTCGCAGTGAACACGGCGCCCGATAACTGCACGAGTTGCGGAGATCCGTTGATCGTCAGGGTGATCGTTTGGCCGCGCGGGTTCGTAACATTACCGCTGACCCTCACCGATGATTCTTGTGTCCTGCCCGTTCTTGGTGAAGTGATCTCGATCAAAGTCGGCAGCGGCTGTCGATTAACCACTACTTCGTTGGACACTGCGTCGCCCTGCGAAGCCTGAAGGCGGTTGTCGCCGACAACGAGTCCCACCGTCGCCGCGAACCCGGCGCCCGCTAACTGCACGACTTGCGAGGAGCCGTTGACCGACAGGGTGATCGTCTGACCGCGTGGGTTCGTCACTTTGCCTGCAACCCTCACGGATGAGTTCTGAGTTCGGCCGGTTCTTGGCGAAGTGATTTCGATCAGAGTTGGCAACGGCTGTCGAACAACCACTACCTCATTCGACAGCGCATCGCCCTGCGAAGCCCGAAACCGATTCTCGCCAACTACGAGCCGCACTTCCGCAGCAAAGCCGCCAGCCGCCAAAGGCACATTTCTTGGGGAGCCGTTCACCATCAGCGTGATCGTACTTGTGCGGGCGTTCTCAACGGTTCCTTGTACAGATACTACCGCGCTCTGGGTGGAGCCGTTCTGGGGCGAGGTCAGTGTGATGATCACCGGAGGCAGCTTTCTGTGGACAACTATTTGATCGGATGAGACCTCCCCCACAGATACCCGGATTACGTTATCACCCAGGGCGAGACCGACCTCTGAAACAAAGCCGCCGTTTTGAACTGGCACGCTTCGACTGGAATCATTTGATTTCAGGGTGACCGCCGCAGCCTCCGAGTTCTCGACGATGCCTGTAACGGTCACGCTGGCTCGGTCGGTCGAATACCCGTCGGATGGTGATGAGATGGCGATGCCAGTCTCCAGTCGAGATACCTCAACTGCCGCGGGCGTTGCACCGGCCACCGACGCCTGAATGGTGTTGCGTCCAACGGTTAGCGGGACCGTCGTCGAGAACCGCGCGCCTGCCACAGCCGCTGCTTGAGTTCTTCCGTTGACATCGAGTGAGACGACGCGCTGGTCGGTGTTCTCTACTGCCCCAACTACTTCGATTTCAGAACGGGTTGTCCTTGTAGCTCCGGATGGCGAGCTTATCTTGACCACCGGTTGCGCCTTTCTGAGTATCGTTATCGGTTCCGACGAAATACCATTCGCTTCCGCGACCAGGGTGTTGTCACCGAGAACCAGCGGGACTTGGGCCTCAAACGAACCTCCGGGGGCGGAGACGGTTTGTAGGGATCCGTTCACCTTCAAAGTAATAGCATCGGCTTGAATACCGATCGCGTTTCCCGAAACGGTGATCTGGGTGTTGAGAGTCGTAGCTCCGTTGACCGGCGAAGTGATATCCACGCGGCCGCCAGGTTTTGCGGCCTGCAAGTAAAGCAACGCCAGCGCGAGCAATGTCCAGGTCGCCGCTCGAGCTGGAGTTGGGCGGCCCCCGCGTCTTCTCCACCTTCGTGCGTCATCTTCGCTAAACCCTGTGATTAGAAATTGAAGCTCACGCATTGAAGTCCGGCCTCAATCAACTATGGTCCTAACCAGATGGACGGATTCCCGATTGCTTTTTCTACAACTCTTCGGTCGGTAGTTCAATCCAGTAGCGCAGACTCGGCGCGCACCAGAACGCTTCGTTAACTCAGATCTTTTGATGATCGAGGACCGCTACCTGATGAAGAAACCCATCTGCTCTGGAGTGGGAAGAACCTGTTGATCTCGATACTGCCGCTCTGCCGCACGGACCGCTTGAATCTTTGTTTGAAAAAGACTCGCCAGGTTGTCGTAGCGGACCAGCACATTGCCGAGCCAGTACGAGCGATTCTCTTTCAGCCACAGCGCCGAATAAGCATCTCGCAACCGGGTCGTGGCATCGCGCAAGTCTTCGAGCCTCGCATTGGTGCTGCTGATCTCGTTCAGATCGCGCAACACCCGCTCGCGATCACTCATATTAAGATAGGCGTCCCAGTAGTACTTGCTGATCTCGTTTGCAAACTGAATCTTCATTCCAAGCAAATCCAACCTCATCGCGGCGAAGATCAGATAGTCGAGAGTGTCGGCGTTTGTTTGAGCCCTCTCCCGATTACGATAAAGCGATTCGAGCGCGCGCTCCGCGGCGAGTCGTAAGTCGCGCGCCGCGGTGAAAGCCTCGTCAGCTCGCCCGGCGCCTGATTCGGTGAACGGATCTTCCCAGAACGCCTCATCAAAAGCGCCAGACATCGCTTTGGACTCGCGCAGTATCGTGTGCGAGCGCGCCAGGTTCTGAACTACGTCGCGAAACGAGCTGTCGCTGTTTCGATAAAACGCCCAGTCGTACTTCTGCTTGAAGCTCTCGATCGATACCTCGCCTTGCTGCCACGAACACGCCGCGCCAAACACTATCGCTGGCCACGTCATCCCGAACAGCGATTCACCGTCGTCGTCCCACGTCGTATTCAGCATCCCCAGCGCGCCGTACTTCTGGCCAGCGCTTACAAAGCCTTTGATGTTCAGAAACGCAACATCGAGATCGGGAAAGATGCGGTTCCAGTTGTTCGCGCCCGGAGAGACGAAGATATCGAGCCCGGCGTCCCGATATGGCTTGAGCAGGTTGTCGAACCCCGAGGACGAGCCGTAATTCCACGCGACGGCGATCACGTCTTTCGGAAGGATGTTTAACAGCTCGGGATACTTGATCGCGATGTCGCCCCAAAACATCAGCCGCTTGTTGTAAGGCTTCATTATCTCGGCGACGCGCTTCAGATGTTCGAGATAGATGCGGCCGAGTCCTGCTTCAGAAGCGCGAGCTTTGGTCTGTCCTTGCCCCAGCTCGAATGTCTCGTCCGCTCCGATATGAAACAGCGGCCCGGGGAACAGCGGCACAAGCTCCGAGTAGAGGTCCTTGATCAGCGCGTAAGATTTCTCATTCACCGGCGCAAGCACATGCCCGTGCGGGGTCTCGGCCAGGTCGCTATAGATTTCGTTCTTGAGCACATGGTGGAGATGACCGAACGCTTGTTGCTCGGGAAGCATCGCGACGTAATAGCGCTTAGCGTATTCGACCAGCTCTTTGACTTCGGCAGCGTTGAGCGAACCTTCTTTGGGACCGATCAGCGGATGGGTTTGATAGTCGAAGACATGCTCGATGTAAAGAGCGAACAGGTTGAGCTTGTAAGCGGCGCAGGTGCGAATCTGCTTCTTTATGTAGTCGAGCGTCGGGACTGGACCACGGCTAATATCGTCGTGCACTCCGCGCCAGCGCATCGCGGGCCAGTCTTTGATTGCAAGCGCGGGCACAACCGGAGTGGCTGGGAGCGCGGGCGTCACGCCCGCACTCATCTGACCTACTTGCGAAGACTGCGGCCGGGACGGCCGCGCTCCCAGGATCAGCTGCCGAAGCGTCTGCGCGCCGTAGAACAATCCCTGCCCGGTTCGCGCGGCGATGACGATCCGCTCGCGGGTCGCGTCCAGCACGTAGCCTTCGTCGTCGAACCTGTCGTCGATCGCAAGCTTGCTCGCGTCAATAAGGGAAGGCAGCGGCTTGTCGTCTCGGGTGCGCGCGAAGTAAATGACGCCTGACTTCGGCGAAGAACGCCCGGTTGTGATCTTGAGTTTCAGTCCGGAAGCGGCCTCGATTTCTTCGACCACGGTCTCGGCAGCAATGCGATCTTCTGCTGCGTGAGCAGAGTTGACGACGATGCGCGTCTTCGAAGTAATGTTGAAGAGGCCGTCTCGCCTTTGAAGTTCTCTGGGTTCGGGTATGAGCTTGAGTTCTTGAGCCGGTGCTGGCGGGCAAAGAAGCAAACAGAAGAGCAGTGTTAGGAACATATTCGTCGCCTTGATGTTCCTGGCATGTGCAGACAAGAGTTGGTTTGGACTCATTAAACACCTCACTCCGGAGACTGCGTGGATACACTCAGAGCAAGAAGGGACGGTGTCGAGCCTCAGCACAATAACAGGTCGGGAAGGGTGGTTTACCCCCGCTGCCTAACACAGGTTGAGAATGAAGTGACCTTCTGAGGTGTCCTGCTGCCCGAAAATCGAGAGCAGCGGGCGTAAACCACCCTTCCTGACCTGTGATCGCTTCGAGTAGTCGTCGCAGGCTATATCGGTTTTCACAGCGAGGTGTTCGAAGCGCGCGAAGAATCGAAATGGTCTCGCGTTAGTTGGAGTCATCTCGCGTCCGGCGGAACGGCCTTCGCGTCGCCGTTTAAGAATCTATCGAACCAGTAGATCTGCCAGTTCAGGCTCTCGACCAGGTGCTTCGGTTCTCCGGTGCGAGTCAGATTGTGATTCTCACGCGGAAAGATCACCAATTCAGTCGTTACCCCGAAGTGCTTCAGCGCGCGAAACCATTGCTCGCCCTGTTCTAAGGGCACACGGAAATCGTTTTCCGAATGAAGAATGAGCGTCGGAGTCTTCACGTTCTTAGCATACTTGAGCGGCGAGCGGTCCCAATACATATCGAAGTTCTCGAACAAGTCCCCGCCAAAATCGCCTCGATGTCCGTAAGCCCCGTCGCGCGTGCCTTCATCGCTGATGAAGTTCGACAGGCTTCGAAGGGTTACCGCGGCCTTGAACCTGTCGGTGTGCCCGATGATCCAGTTCGTCAGAAATCCTCCGTAGCTTCCGCCTGTAACACCAAGCTTGTCGCGATCGATCCAGGGGTACTTATTCAGAATCGTATCTACGCCGCTCATCACGTCCTGGTAGTCTTTGCCGCCCCACTCGCCGGCAATCCCGCGTTCGAACTTCTCGCCGTAGCCGGTTGAGCCTCGCGGGTTGGCAAAGAAAACCGCCCAGCCCCGAGCCGCGTAGACTTGAAATTCGTGGAACCAGTCCACGCCGTACATCCCGGCTGGTCCGCCGTGAATGCTGAGGATCATCGGGTACTTCTTGCCTTCCTGCCAGCCAAGTGGCTTAACGAAGAAGCCATCGATGTCCCAACCGTCCGTGCTCTTGTAGCTGACGCGCTCGACGTCTTGAAGCGCAAGCTGCCTCCACACCAGGTCATTCAGGCGCGTCAGCTTGTGCTCGTTCTTTCCGGAAAGATCCGCAACATAGATGTCGTCGAGATGTTTGAAATCGTTGACGGTGAACGCAATCTTCCGAGCCTTGTCGTTTATATCCACGCCGCGAACGGCGCGCGGTCCTGTGGTAACCGCGTTCAACTGCTTCGTCGCCACGTCGATCCGATAGAGATGAGTCTCGCCTTTTACACCAGTTTCAAAGTACAGCGCGTGTCCGTCTTCGGCCCAATCCAGATCGGACGGAATCAAGTCGAGATCTTTGGCCGCAAGCCGGGAAGCTGAGCCGCCCGCGCTCGAAGCAAGCCATATTTTCGGGTGGCTATCTTCGCGCACTCGGCCGATGAACGCGATGGTGTTGCCGTCAGGAGACCATCGCGGGCTGTTATCAGTCTCACTATGATCTGAAATCTTTGTAAGCGCGCCGCCTGCGGCCGCGATGACCCATACGTCCGTGTTGCGGTTGCCTTCGTATTCCTTGCCGGTTCGATTGGAGACAAAGGCCAGCCTGGATCCATCGGGCGACCACTGAGGGTCGCTGTCGTTCCAGTCATCACCTGTGGTGAGTTGCCGCGCGACGCCGGTCTTTGCATTGACGATCCAGATATGGCTGCGGCGATCGTCAAACCAACCGGAGTCGTTGAATTTGTAGGATGTGTTCTTGTAGTGGCGGACGTCGCTTCGGTCTTTGCTGTCGGCGCGACTGTCGCTAGGCCCGGTGCGGCTGACGCAGGCGAGCTGCGTCCCATCAGGCGACCACTGAAAATTCCCGACACCGTTTTTCAGGTTAGTCACTCGACGCGCTTCGCCCCCATTCATCGACAGCAAGTAGACTTGACTGCGCGACTCGCCCGGGGGAGTTTCGCCCGCCGCCGCGCGAGAAGAAAGAAACGCAAGCGAGCGCCCGTCAGGACTCCACCGAGGCTGGTTGGAATTCTGTGCGCTTGTCGTGAACTGCCAGGGCTCGCGGGTTCCGTCAGCTGCGGTCATCCAGATAGACGAATGTCTGCGATTCTGTTTTTGATCGACGGTTGTAACAACATAGGCGACGAGTTTGCCATCGGGCGAAAGGCGCGGATCGCTGGCGAATTCGAATGAGAAGTAATCTTCGGGCGTGATTTCGCGCTTGCCTTCCGGCTGCTGCGCCCACGAAAGCGCCGAAAGCGAGAGAAGAGTTAGTAAAAGTATCGCGATGTAGCTGTGAGGGGACTTTCTCATTGGGTTGCTCCGTTGATTATTGGGTGTCCGATTCAGGCTTCCCTACTCGTAGTGAACCGAATGTCTCTCGCCACAAAGACACCAGGACACGAAGAAACACGAAGCGCGCGGATTCCATTGACTGGCTCCGTGACTTGGTGCGGCTTTGAGGCTTCGAGTCTTTTTGGCGGACCGGCATCTTAAACATACTGCTGCCGTAGCAGGAATACAGGCAAACGTCCGCACCCTCCCCTGCTATTGCTGATGCTCGGGATGAGTGCAGCCGGTGAACTCCTTCAGGTAAGTGTTCCCTTTGTAGTGAAGCTCTTTGTGTATGCCAATCTCGGACGTATAGTAGCCATCGACCGTCCCGTATTTGATGGTGCGGAAGAATCTCTCTTCGACTGTTTGCGGCGACTTCTCGTTTTGGCTGATCCCTTTCAGCAGCTCAATCTGCTGATCTACGCTCGCATCGGGGAATGGCTTGCCGAACTTGTCACGGCTCATCTTGTTCACTGCCGCCAGGCCTTCACGCCACGTCTGTTTTATTGGCTCAGGTGATTCGCTGACAATCAGGTCGATGTACTCGTTGACCTTGGCCGCTTTGGCGCCGGGTGAGCTGGCGTCGGCAGGGATGATGAGCTCGGACATCTCGATGACGGTGCGATTCTCGTCTTCGGAAAAGAAGCGAAGCGGTTGCGCGCTGGTTGCAGATTGCGCTGCCCGGTGCGCGTGATCGTGCGCAGCTTCTTGAGCAGCAGACGTTGTTGCAAGCACCGGCAAAGCGGCGATGACTCCGGCTCCAATGCCGATAGTTTTGATCGCTTCTCTGCGAGTGATCTCGTCGTTATCTTTCGTCATCCGGTATAACCTCCATCATTGATCCGGCAACTTTGAGGTACGCTGACTTCGATTCTTCAGCCGCGTTTGAGTACCGACGCCAGCCACCGTCTGCGCTCCGGTCTCTCGGGCGCTCTGACGACTCGGCACAAAACCTGAGCCCCAACCCGCTGGAGGTCGACGAGCCATTCGGGGTCCGCCAGATAGTGGCCCTCAGTGTCGTCGATCAAGTTTCGGTCCGGGAACTGGTCTTGCCACTCGACGTGGAACGCGCGGCCCCAGAATTCGTCTTTGCCTTGGATTTCGATTGCAATTCGCCTCGCCAAAACATCCCCTCTAGACTAAGCGGCCCGAAACATCAGTGTCATTTTTGCGGAGCAAAGTTATAATAGAGCTATCGGCTTGTCAAATTTGAGAAGATACTCGACTTGCTGCTGTTCGTGAAATGATTCGCCGCTAAACTGACATTGGGAAGTCCCGGAGAAATGGGGGACGGGATGAAGGATGCCAGTCGAATCAAGCACTCGAGGAAGCTAATACTGCAACCGAAGACGCTGCTAGTTGGATATGCGCTTCTTGACGTCGTCTGGACATACCTCAGTACAAGCCACAATCAAACCGAAGCTATTTTAGAAGCCTCTGCCATCGGCTCGGATATTGATTTCATGTATAGCCCGCTCCAATTAACTGTACTCGGGCCAGGCATTCTATTGCTTGCGTCCACATCTTTATGGCTAAGTCGTCCATGGTCCTACGTTGTCGCGATAGCGGCCTCTGCATGGCTGCTATACAGAGGCATCGTCAAATGGGGAGCAATAGCCTCGGCTCTAAATCCAGAGGTATCAAGGTGGTCAAACTCGGTCTTGAAGTGGTGGTGGACATATGGGTCGGCGGGCTGGGACTTTCCGCGATACCTTCTTGGAGCGCTAATAATCGTTGGTGCGATGGGTGCCTTGGTTAGAGACAGGGCAACGAGAGTTTGATTTGCGATTCACTTTGCGGTCTTCATCATCGCAAGGACAGGGGTGGCCGGATTGACCGGCGAAGTGATGCGACGCTCGGAACTCCTCTCTGCTAAGATTCAAGCATGCTACTGACCCGGATCGAAGCTTCAGGTTTTCGCAACCTCGAAGGCTTCGCGGAGTTCGGCTCGGGTCTCAACATCTTTTACGGCGACAATGCTCAGGGTAAGACCAACTGGCTCGAAGCCATCTACGTTCTGGGCTCAACCAAATCGTTTCGTACCAGCCAGGTTCGCGAGTGCATCGCATTCGACAAGCCGCAATGTCTCCTGCGAGGGGAGACCTTGCGCGGGTCGGTAACCAAACAAGTTCAGCTTCTTCTTACCGAAAATTCAAAAGAGCTTTACCTCAACGGCAAGCGCGAGGCGCTGGTTCGTTACATCGGCAATCTCGATGTGTTTGTGTTTTCGCTCGAAGAAATGGACGTGATCCGAGGCGAGCCTGGGCAACGCCGCCGCTTCATTGACCGAGGCGTCGTCAGCGCTGCGCCGTCCTTTCTCGGCACTCTGGCTCAATACAATCACGTCATCAAACAGAAGAACCGATTGTTGGGCGAAGCCTGCGCGAGTGAGCAGCCCGAGCGATTCCAGAGTCAAGTCGAAGCGTGGAACGATCAGCTTGTCGGGCTGGGCGCGGACATTCACAACGGGCGGACAAGCTACGTCGACAGGCTGAACCGCGAGCTTGAAGCGAACGATTACGGTCGAGCGTTGTTCGGCGCTGAACGCATAAACGTGCGCTACCGTTCGCAACTCGAAGGTAAAGGCGATTTGGATCGGTTCGCCGACCTTTTTCGCGCGCGCCTGGCCTTCAGGTTGAGGGCCGAAATTGAGGCCGGTCACTCGCTGATTGGGCCTCATCGCGACGACTTGGAGATCCTGGCCGACGGCCGCGAAGTATCGCGTTACGGCAGCGCCGGGCAACAGCGAAGTGCCTTATTACTCCTTGATTTAGCGCAGGTAACCATCTATAATAGTATTTACGACGAAAGCCCCGTTTTGCTCATCGATGACATTGATGCCGAGTTGGACCGAGGACGCATTGAGTCGCTGCTTTCGGAGCTTGAAGGCCGGGCTCAAACCTTCGTCAGCACTTCGCGCAGGGCCATTGCGAATCGTTACCGGGACCGCGCCTCCGTGTACTACGTAGAGCGAGGTCGGGCGATGATCGAGGCAGGCGTTGCGACGGCTGATTCGGCGATCGAACGGGCGCAACAGGCGCCGGGCGGGACCAGCGATGAAACAGATGAGCGAGGCCTCCAGCCAGATGAGCTTGTGGAGCCAGACGGCGGAGAGTTCGAGCAAACGATTGAAGCAGGGTTCGAATAAGGAGAGGCGAGTGGTTAACAGTTCACAGGATTACGGCGCGGCTTCGATCACGGTTCTCGAGGGACGAGACGCCGTGCGCAAGCGGCCGGCAATGTATATTGGTTCGACAAGCGAGTTGGGTCTTCACCATCTGGTCTACGAGGTAGTGGACAACTCGATCGACGAGGCGTTGGCCGGGTACTGCGACCGGGTCGAAGTCTTCATTCATCTGGATAATTCGATCACCGTAATCGACAATGGACGCGGAATACCGGTCGACATTCACAAACAGGAGAAGATTTCCGCAGCCGAGGTCGTCCTGACCAAACTTCATGCCGGCGGCAAGTTCGACACAAATGCCTACAAAGTTTCGGGCGGACTTCACGGCGTGGGCGTCTCGGTTGTGAACTTCTTGTCAGAGAAGCTAACCCTTGAAATCTGGCGCGACGGAAACACCTACGAGCAGGAGTACGTGCGGGGAATTGCGCAGGCTCGGCTTCAACAGACCGGCAAGACCCGCAGGCGTGGCACCAAGGTTACTTTCAAGCCTGACACTGAGATCTTCGAAGTCATCGAGTTCAACTTCGACACGCTCTCGCAACGGCTCCGCGAGAAGGCGTTTTTGAATTCCGGCATTCGGATCACCATCCTCGATGAGCGGACGGAGAAGTCTCACGAGTTCTTCTACAAGGGCGGGATCGCAGAGTTCGTTAAGCATCTGAACAAGAGCAAGAACGTCTTGCATCCGCAGCCGATTCATTTCGAAAAAGAGTCGATCGACTCGGACCCGGTCGGGATCGAAGTCGCGATTCAATACAACGACAGCTACAACGAGATCGTGCATTCCTTCGCAAACAACATAAACACGGTCGATGGCGGCACGCATTTGACCGGCTTTCGCGCGGCGCTGACTCGAACGATCAATAACTACGCCAAGTCCTCATCGCTGTTCAAAAAAGACGACGAGAAGCTTGCGCCGGAAGACGTGCGCGAGGGATTGGTCGCGGTCATCAGCGTAAAGCTTCCACAGCCGCAGTTCGAAGGCCAGACAAAGGGCAAGTTGAACTCGGACGTGAAGGGCCAGGTCGAAGCTTTTGTTAACGAAAACCTTGGACGCTACTTCGAAGAAAACCCTTCGGTTGGCAGGAAGATCATCGCCAAGGCCATCGACGCGGCTCGAGCTCGTGAAGCCGCGCGCAAGGCTCGAGACCTGACCCGTCGCAAAGGGGCGCTTGATTCGGCCGCGCTGCCCGGCAAGCTTGCGGACTGTTCCGAGAAAGACCCGGCGTTGTGCGAGTTGTTTCTCGTCGAGGGCGACTCGGCCGGCGGCAGCGCCAAGCAGGGGCGGAACCGCCAATACCAGGCGATACTCCCGCTCAAGGGAAAGATCATCAACGTCGAGAAGGCGCGTTACGACAAGATGCTCGGGCACTCCGAAATTCGAACAATGATCACCGCGCTTGGCACGGGAATCGGCACCACCGACTTCGATCTGGCGAAGCTTCGGTACGACCGGATCATCCTGCTGTGCGACGCGGACGTTGACGGCTCGCACATTCGAACTCTGCTGCTCACTTTCTTTTATCGGCAAATGCCCGAGCTGATCGACCACGGACATATCTACATCGCTCAGCCGCCGTTGTTCAAGATCAAGAAGGGCAAGCACGAGCAGTATATGCACGACGAGAAGGAACTATCGAAGTTCCTGATGCGCAAGGCGACCGAGAATATCACCGTGACGGTGAAGGCTACCGGCAAGGAGCTGAAAGGCGCGGAGCTTCGGAAGGCGCTCGAAAAACTTGCGGATCTGAACAACTACCTCGACAAGCTCGAGCGGCGGATTCACGACCGCAAAATAGTCGATACGGTGATCGACGCGCTTGCCGGTCCCGACGGGGTTCTGAAATCGGAGGGCGGCATAAAGCTCCACGAAGTGTTTGAGAAGGAGAAGCTGCTCGAGAAAGTTGCGAAAGCGCTCGAAGCCGAGAAGTACGAGACCGAGATCGAAGGCGACGAGGAGCACAGCAAGTTCGAGATCGCGGTGGCGCGTTCGCGTGGCAACGGCCGGATCGTGATCGACTGGGAGCTCGCGACCCACGTCGAGTTTCAAAAAGCGGTGCAGCTCTACGGCGAGCTTCAGGATCTGAGCCGCGCGCCATTTATCATCAGCGAGAACGGCACTCACACCGCAATCGACTCGCGCCCTGCGCTGCTGGATCACGTGATGAGCGCGGCGAAGAAGGATCTCAGCATCCAGCGATACAAGGGATTGGGCGAGATGAATCCGGAGCAGCTTTGGGAGACTACCCTGAACCCGGAGACGCGAACGATCCTCAACGTTCAAGTGAACGATGCGGTCGAGACCGATGAGATGTTCACAGTGTTGATGGGCGACGCGGTCGAGCCTCGCAGAAAATTCATCGAAAACAACGCGCTTGATGTGAAGAATCTGGATATTTAGACGCTCAGAGGATTGGTTCACGGAGTAGACGCAAACCCGGGCGGTGTGCGTCTACTCGCGCATCCAGAATCATTGACACCAGGTGTAAGATAATATCCGAGCATCGTCCCCTGCCGCTCTTCAAGACCTGCCCCGAAAGTTCCAAGAGAATATTCGAAGCTCAGTTCAGCAGGAATGCCCTTCTCGTCCTAACGAGCAACGGGAGGTCGATCGATGTTCGGGAACGGTCCTGTTACTTCTTCTATAAGAGACATCAAGCGAATCTATCCAAACGAGTGGGTTGCAATTCTGGTCAGCGACTTTGACTCCGATGGCTTTGCACTCGAAGGCGAAGTGCTCGTGCATGACGCGGACGAGAAATTTGTTTGGTCAGCAGTCAGGCTCGGAGACGCAGAGGATCCGGTCTACGTCTTTCACACTGGCTCCGGGCAGATCGTCTCAGCCGTTGCGTGATCAATAGACGGCGCAACAACCTCATGTGAGATCCCACCTTGGCGCGCGTTCTTTACGCGCTTGCTACAATACAATTGAGGTTTTAAGACCTTTCTTCTCAGCAGTGCAGCACTTTGAAACGAGTGAGCAGGAGGCGCATATGTTTAAAACGATTCGAGCGAGTGAAAGACATTTCTCAGACTTCGGTTGGCTGAAGACTTACTGGCTCTTTTCGTTCGACCACTACCGCGATCCGTCGAACGTGCAGTTCGGTTCGCTGCGAGTGTTCAATGACGACGTCGTAGCGGCGAACAACGGCTTTCCCACTCACCCTCATCGCGAAATGGAGATCATTACCACCGTGCTCGCGGGCGAGGTCACCCACGAAGACAGCATGGGTAACCGGACGGTGATCAAGGCCGGCGATGTGCAGCGAATGTCTGCCGGCACCGGCATCACCCATTCCGAATACAACCTTGGCGACTCGCCCGTGCACCTGTATCAAATCTGGATTCTTCCCGACGAACGGAGACTGAAACCGAGCTACGATCAACGAAGTTTCTCAGAGGACGATCGGAAGAACCGATTGCTGCCGGTCGCGTCCGGGCAGGGGTTGTCGAACACAGTCACGGTTCATACGGACACGACAATTTACCTCGCCGATTTTGATGCCGGGCACGGCGTGAGCTTTCCAGTGAAAGACTCGCGCGGCGTGTTCATCTACGTGACAAAGGGTGACCTGGGCGTCAACGACGAGCGGCTTATCACAAAAGACCAGGCTCGGATCACGAATGTGGAGTCACTGAATCTTGAAGCGTACGACGACACCAGCTTCATACTGATAGACGTGCCTGCTCGCGAATAGTAGGCTTTGATGGCTGCGAGAGCAGGAACCGCACACCCTCACTCTGGCTTCACAAGGATTGCGATATGTTCTCAGAGAAAGAGAGAAATTACTTAAAGAGTCAAAAGCTGGCGCGGATAGCGACGGTTTCGGCAGACGGCCAGCCCGATGTCGCGCCGGTGAACTTTGAGTTCGACGGAGAGCTCTTCTACGTCGGCGGGCTCAGCGTAACCAGGACCCTGAAGTACAAGAACGTCTTGATAAACCCCAGGGTATCGATCGTCTTCGATGACTTCGAGAATGCGAACCCGTGGCGGCCTCGCGGTTTGAAAGTGCACGGGACAGCGGACATAGTAAGCGGAGAAGGACGCGCTTTATCGGGTTCGCATATCCGAATCAGACCCGAGAAGTCCTGGAGTTGGGGAATCGAAGAGCCCGCGTTGATCGATGGCAAGCCCATCCTAAAAAAGAGCGAACGGTAAACGATCAGTGATTCTGGATGATGTCCTGATTTCAATTTCTCAGCGCAGTTTCTGCGTCTCCGCGCCTCCGCGGTTAGCATTGTTTCGGAGCTTACTAACCGCAGAGACGCTGAGACGCCGAGGTGACGCAGAGAAAACAGTGGAACTAGGACACCACCTGACTCTGTGAGACCACGCGTTCGAACAGCTCAAAGGTGATGTTTCGGCCGGTGATGATCGCGGCGACATGCCGGCCTTCAATCCTCGGGTCGGCGAGCGCTGCAATGCTCGCGGCAGCCGCGCCTTCTATAATCAAATGATCCTGGCGGGCGATTCGCGCAATCGCATTTTGGATTGCGGCTTCAGCTACGAGAATGATGCCGTCGACCAACCGCTGGACGATCGGAAAAGTGATTGAGCCCGGCTCGACGTTCCCCGCGAGTCCATCGGCGATTGTCTCTTGTTCCTCGACTTCGATTAGCCGGCCTGCTTTCAGCGCTTCACTCATCGTCGGCGAAGCGACAGGCTCTACGCCGTAGACTTTGATGTCCGGCTTGAGCGCCTTCGCGATGATCGCCACTCCTGCAATCAAGCCGCCGCCTCCCACCGGAACTATGATCGCCTCGACTTCAGGCGCGTCCTCCAGTATTTCAATCGCGACAGTGCCTTGCCCGGCAATCACGTCTTCGTCGTTGTAAGGCGAGACAAACGTGGCGCTTGTTTCAAGCTGCATGGCGCGAGCTGCCCGCTCGGCCTCGTCGTAGCTCGCGCCTCGCTCGATGAGGGTGACCGGATAGCTTCGTATCGCTTCAACCTTCGCACGCGAAGCGGACTCGGGGACTACGATGGTCGCGTCGATCCCGAGCGTTTCCGCGCAGTGGGCTACTGCGAGTCCGTGGTTGCCGGCAGAAATGGTCAAAACTCCATCGGCCCGCTGACCAGAAGTAAGATGAGAGAGTTTTGACATCGCGCCGCGCAGTTTGAACGAGCCGGTGACCTGAAGGCATTCGAGCTTGAGGAGGACCTCGCGGCTGTGTTCACTCGAAAGCCAGCGCGATCGCTCGAGCGGCGTACGACGCGCCACTCCGGCGATTCGCGATCGAGCTTGATCGATGTCCCTGAGTGTTATGTCCGTCATCGACGCAAAACCTGCCTGAAAGCCGGATGGAATACCAAGTAACCGCAAGGACTGAAATCCATGCGTATTCTCGATTCGCCGGCCCGGTCAACGGGAAGCGACACCCTTTTTTCTGCGCTGCTTTATTCGAATTGGTGTTGCGAAAAATCCGAACTGCTCGCGAAGCCGGTTTATCAGATAGCGTTCGTACGAGAAGTGAAGCTTCGCTCTCGGACTGCTCGACGAAGTAAACACTACAAAAGTCGGGGGACGGGTTGCCCCCTGCGTCAGGTAGAGCACGCGGAACGGATACTTCGAAGGCGTTGTGGCGCGCGGCTGGTCCAGGTGCCGTTCGAAGAACTTGTTCAGTTCGGAAGTAGAAATGCGCTTGGCTCGTTCTTCGAAGGCGTGCCGCGCGAGCTCCAACAGCTTCGTTACCCGCAATCCGCTCTTCGCGGAGACAAACGCGATTGGCGCATAATCGGCGAACTTCATCATGTCCCGTATGCGCGTCTCAAAAAGCTTCGTCGTATCCGAATCCTTCTCGACCGCATCCCACTTGTTGACCGCTATTATCAAGCTTGCGCCTGCTTCGTGCGCATAACCGCCGATCGTCGCATCGAGCGCGGTCGGTCCCTCAATCGCGTCGATCAAGAGGATTGCGACGTCGGCTTGCTCGAGATGCTGGCGCGCCATCACCACCGAAACCTTTTCGGCTATCAAATCGGGTTTCCCCTTTCGGCGGATTCCGGCGGTGTCAATCAATCGGAATGCCGAGCCTTCGAACTGAATGTCGGTGTCTATTGCGTCGCGAGTAGTCCCCGGGATTGGGGAAACGATGACACGTTCTTCGCCGGTAAGACGATTCACAAGCGACGACTTGCCCACGTTCGGGCGGCCCACGACGGCCAGCCGAATCTCGTTGCGCTGTTCCTCGCCGATTTCATGGGCAGGGAGCACGTCCAAAGCAGCGTCGAGCAAATCCCCGACGCCGTCGCCGTGCTCCGCCGATATTGGAAACACTGCCGCGAATCCCCAGCGCTCGAACTCCGCGGCGTCAGCTTCCAGCTTCGCGGTGTCGACCTTATTCGCTGCAACGAAAATCGGCTTGCTGGTGAGCCGCGCCAGTTCGGCTAGCTCTTCATCGAGCGGAGTAATGCCAACTCGCGCATCGACGACCAGCAGGATCAACGAAGCGTCATCGAGCGCGGTCCGAGCCTGGCGAAGTATGTTGCTCGGGATCAGCTCCTTGTCATCCGGAATGATTCCGCCGGTGTCTACGACCTGGAACTCACGGCCACTCCATTGAGCGCGTCCGTAAATGCGATCCCGAGTAATGCCGGGTTCATCACCGACTATCGAGCGGCGAGTACCGGTGAGTTTGTTGAACAGGGTCGACTTGCCGACGTTCGGGCGCCCGAGTATCACGACGGTCGGGAGATCCTGTTGCTCGGGCGTAGCCGCGGTTTGTTCTGTTGATTCGTTTTGATTCACGTATGTTACCGCTTTTGACTCTAGCTTGCGCGACGGAGCTTTTACAAGTTGTGCGGATGTTGGCGGGGTGTGCGCGTCGTCATATAATCGGCCGCGAGTGTTGAGGTTTTATGTTCGGAGCGATCAGAAGGCTACTGCCCCAGCGGCATAACACCCCGCGCGCTGACCACCTGGAGCTCGGCGAACGCGGCGAGCGCAAGGCGCTCGAGTACCTGGTCAAGCTCGAAGGCTATCGCGTCGTGGTGACGAACTTCCGAGTGCCCGTCGGGCGCGGCTTGAAAGGGCAGAAACTCTCCGCCGAGATCGACATCATCGCCTATGACGGTGACACCCTGGCATTCATCGAGGTGAAGACTCGAACTTCTGATGATCTGGCTGCGCCCGAACGGGCGGTTAATTTGAGGAAACAGAGGCAAATTGCCCGCGCGGCACGCCGATACCGCCAGTTGATCGACGTAAGCGAAGAACCGTACCGCTACGATGTCGTGACAATAGTGCCCGGCGAGCGCGAAGACAGAATCGAGCTGCTGCGCGGCTACTTCGACGATCGCGTCTTTCAACGGACCAGGTTCTTGACGACGGAGCGATGAAGGTTCGAAACCCGGGTTGCAGCTTAGAACTCCACTTCAGTCTCCGCCAGATATCGCGCCGCGTCCGTCGGGTTTAGCGGGTTGATATAAATCCCGCTTCCTTGCTCGAAGCCTGCCCAGATCGTAGTCCTCACCAGAATCTCAATGTGCCAGTGAAAGTCGTCGCGTATTGTTCCGTAGTCACCGGTCCGCGGCATAATGTTCAGGTTCGGCGCGGAGTGAATGTAAAAGTTGTACGGCGGATTGCCCAGCAGCTTGTAGACCTTCATCAGAACCGTCTTCAGCATCTTGGCAAGCTCGACGCGTTCCTCAGGCGAGGTTTGTATGAATGAGTATTGATGCGATTTTGGCGTTATGTGTATCTCGTAGGGCATTCGAGCCGCAAAAGGGATGTAAGCGACGAACTTGTCGCTCTCCGCCACTACGCGGTCCCGCTGCTGAATCGACACAAGCACCGAGCCGTCGTGGTTGTAGATCTTGTTCTCGTAATACAGGAGTTGATCGACCTGACGGCACCAGATACAACCTTCACCGCCTACAAAATGCTCTTTCGCGTTGGTGAGCTTGCTCTTGAGCGCGTCGGGTATGACGGTGGTCGCGATGATCTGCGCGTGAGGATGAGAGAGCGAAGCGCCCGCAGCCTTACCGTGATTCTTGAAGAGCAATACGTATTTGAGCTTGAGATCTCGTTCGAGATCGACGTGCCGTTCCCACCACGTGTCCACGATCCGCGCAATCTGCTTTAGCGGTTGGTGCTCGAGATAAGTGTCATGGTCGGGCGATTCGACAGCAACTTCGTGCGCGCCGTAGCCGGTCGCCATTTGAAACATTCCAACTCGCCGCAGGTTTATCTCAGGAAAAATCCCGAACGCTGGAAACTTGTTAGGGACGACTCGCGTCAGCCAGCCAGGAGTATTCGGAGGCTCGCCGTTTGTTCGGATTGTGAAGATCTCGGGCGGAGTTGTGTCTTCGTGGCCGTAGCAGAACGGGCAACGCGCGCGCACTTCGGGACTCTCTTCTTCGCGTCGCGGCTCGGGCGCCTCGGGGCGCTGCGCTCGAGCGGACGAGATAATCACCCATCGTCCGCTTATGGGGTCTTTCCGCAATTCAGGACTGAAATCTGCCATGTGTCTCCTCGCTCACTTGTTCTATCGTCCGGGCTTGATCAACTCGCAGGCTCCGCCCTGGTGTTCCACGCTCGACCCTGCGGCGCGCAGCCGACTCCTGCGTGTTGCCGTAGTGCTTTTTGGTCTGGGTGAAAGTCAATCCGGAAGCTCAACCATCGGTGCCTTACGCGGCTTGATGCTCAACTATACGTTTCGCCTTCGCAAACAGTCAATACGACGGGGCTAACGATCCTCCGTAACGGCGAGCCCGGTTTGGACTTGCGCCGTCCCTCTCTGCTAAACTTGCCTTCAGTCAAGTTGGACGCTTCCAGCCCGACAGCTTGTGCTCAGCCTGTTCCGGAGGAGTTATGAAGTCAATTGCGCTCGCCCGAGTAACGGTCGTCGCACTGTTACTCGCAGTGATGCTGGCCGGCTCGATCCCCAGCTCGATGGTGTCAGCTCAAAGCGGCAGGCAGCCGCCCAAGAAGAAAGTCGAAAAGAAAACCGAAGAGCAAAAGAGCGGGCAGCCCACCCAACAAGACCCGCAGGAGCCGCCCCCGCCGCCGGTTCCAAAGAACATACAGAACGAGCCGCCGATAAAGATCTCAACTCAGGTGGTGAACGTTGAGGTCACGGTCATCGACAAGAAGTCGGGCCGTCTGTACAACAAACTCAACCAGAAGGCGTTTACGATCTATGAAGATGGCGTGAAGCAGGAGGTAACCAACTTCCGCAGCGGCGAAGGCCCGATGACTGCGGTCTTGCTTATCGAAAACAGCTACGCCAACCGAAGGTGGCAGGGTTACTTCAACCCGTCCTTTGCGCAAGAGATATTTCAATCGGCTGCGACCTTCGTCCGGGGCTTCGTCAAGCCCGAAGATCACATCGCCATCGTCACTTACAGCATGAAGCCCAAGGTCATTCAGGACTTCACCGGCGACGGCAACCGCTTGTACCAGGCTGTGGTGGCAGCGGCTCGCGATACGTTGAACTTCAGCGAGGCGAACATCTACGATGCGCTTGGGTTCGTGCTGCTTGGCGGCAAGGCGATCCAGCTTTTTGAAGAAGAGAACGGACCCAGCGAGTACACGGGTCTCGAAGAAGTCGAGGGACACACGGCAGTTATTCTTATTACGCTTGGCATCGATACCTTCAGCAGGCTGACGTACGACAAGGCGATGAAGATTGTCAAGAATGCAGGTGTTCCGGTTTACGCGGTCGGAGTGGGCAACCTGTTTTATAAGAAATATGGGGACCGCCTGCCGCAGGGGAGCGATCCATTCCCAATGGCATTCCTCCAGCTAAAAACGTTTGCCGATTTGTCTGGAGGCGCTTACTTCCCCATGACATTCGAGGCCGAAATCCCGGATATCATGCACAACATTGAGGTAATGCTACGCGGCCAGTACAGCCTCGGCTACAGCCCGACCAACACTCGCCGCGAGGGCAGAGAGCGAAAGATCAAAGTGGACGTCGACGTCGACGGAGACGGAGTGGCGGACAACAAGCAGCTCGATTTGAAGTTCCGCCAGCGCTATGTCGAACCGGACGACAATCCAAAGAAGAAGTAGGCGGCAGGCAGAAGGCAGCGTGCGAGACGCCTCGCTGTCTCCTGCCGGCCACCTGCCTCGCTCTGTCCCACTGGTTCATGCGAGAGCAACTAGAATTCGATTGGCCTGCTTTCACCGATCAGAACCTCCAAGCAGTGTTTGAAGAGGCCTTGCGGGCGATGGTCAAGAAGCCGCCAACCCCACCGGTTGAAGCTCGCTTCTATCCCTACGCCGGGCTCTCATCAACAATCCGCATTCGCCAGGGGCGCGTTCGCGCGCGCGTATCTGACATCCTGCGGCACGCGCCGCCTGATGTGCTTTACGCGCTGGCCTCGATTCTTGTAGCGAAGCTATATCGGCAGAAGACTCCGAAACACCACGAGCGGATCTACCGCGAGCACACGACGAGTCAATCGGTGCTCGATGCCTCGGACGCTACCCGCCGCCGCCGAGGCTACAAGCTTATGACTTCTCCGCGCGGCGCCGTGTACGATCTGGTCGCGTCCTTTGACCAGTTGAATCAGGACTATTTCGCTGGCCAGCTCGAGCGTCCGCTCCTTTCATGGAGCTCACGGAA
This sequence comes from Blastocatellia bacterium, assembly GCA_035558335.1. Classification (GTDB taxonomy): domain Bacteria; phylum Acidobacteriota; class Blastocatellia; order UBA7656; family UBA7656; genus Onstottus_B. Next base: position 20,800 of record DATMCM010000710.1, read on the forward strand.
GACCCGCCGCGTCCTTGGTCATCACGACCACGTCCATCGGACGATCGTGATCAGCCGCACTCTGGACAGCGCTCGCATTCCCCGCTTCGTGCTGGAATACGTCCTGTATCACGAGATGCTGCATATCAAACACCCTCGTAGAGTGGTTTCGGGACGCACTGTTTATCACAGCCGGAGCTTCCGGGAGGATGAGCGCCGATTCGGACGCTTTGAGGAGGCGCTTAAATGGCTTGAAAAGATAGCTTCGCCCGCCCGGCGCCGGCTTCGACGCCCGGCCGGATTTCAATGTTAACAAGCTGGAACAAAGTGCGAGCTTTTGCGTTTATCAAAAGTGAGCGACGATCCTGGCGGAGGTGAAGAGGGGAAGTTCAAGCCCTTTTCGCTGAAGCTGGGGTATTAGTTCAGAACAGTAGATCCTTCTCCTTTAAAAACGGGACGCGTGCCACGGCGTCCCGTTTTTCTTCTTACGCAGGCGGTGAAAACTCCGAACAAAAAAGTTTTTTGAAACCCAATTGCAAAGATCGCGTTATTGTTTATGTGAGTGACAAACGGCAGCGGTTCACGACGAGTCTTAATGCGCCTGATGGTCGCGGCCCTGCCTGTTATTCTGAGCGTAGCAGCTTAGGGTGAATCCTCCTCCATTACTCACCGGGCGCTGCGAGTTGGAAGCATAACTTGCAGCGCCTGCTTGTTTTCTCAAACCAGCTTCTTCCTGAACCTCAGCGCGCTTAACACCAGCAACACGAGCCCCATCAAACTGAGAATCGCTACCTCCGGCAGCAACTCGCCAAGCGTTGCGCCTCTCAAAACGATGCCTCGAATGATCTCAATGAAATGGGTAGCCGGTACAAGCGACCCGATGACTCGCATCGCCACTGGCATCGAATCGCGCGGAAACATGAATCCGGACAACAGAAACGAAGGCAGCATTATGAGCCAGGCCAATTGCAGGGCCTGCATCTGATTCTGCGCGCGAGTAGAAATCAACAATCCGATCGCAAGAGCGCAGAACAAGAAGACTACCGACAACGATAGCAGCAAGACGATCGAGCCATGTATCGGCACGGCGAAGATGAAACGCATAACCGCCAGCACGGTGCACGTCTCGAAGAACCCTACCAGCCCGTACGGAACCAGCTTGCCGAGCATCAGACCGAAGGGACGGACGGGCGTGACAAGTAATTGCTCGAGCGTTCCCCGCTCGCGCTCGCGAACGATCGAAAAAGCTGTCAGCATCGTCGTGATCACTTGAAGGATGATCGCAATCAACCCTGGCACCATGAAGTTTGCTGACCGTGAGTCAGGGTTGAACAGCATCTTGGGGCGGATTTCGATGGGAAGGTTCGAGGTTCGGCTCTCGATGCCGCTGGTCATCCGACGGAGTGATTCGGTCAGACCGACCGCCGACGCCACCTGCAGGCTCTGGCTGGCGATGCTCGAATCGGACCCGTCGATCAGCACCAGCACCGTCGCTTGCCGGTTGGTCGCGAGAAGATCCGAGTAGTCCGGCGGAATCTTGATCCCAATCTTTGCGTCCCCGGAAACTATCGCGTGGTTCAGCTCTTGGTCCGAACCTACATATTGAGTGATTAGAAAGTAGTCGGTGTTCTCGAACGCCGAGAGCAGTTCTCGCGACTGGCGACCGACATCCAGGTTGTAGACTGCCGTCTTGATGTCCCGAACATCGGTGTTGATCGCGTAGCCAAAGACCGCCAGCTGAATCATCGGAACGACCAGCATAAGCAGCAACGTGATCGGATCGCGGCTGATCTGGATGACCTCTTTGTAGAAGATTGATCCGAAGCCTTTGAACATAACGACTCGGTTCCGAGTTCGTGGGTTCAGAGTTCAGGGTTCGCGCGTCCAACCTGGACTGTAGACGCAAACTCGGAACCCTGAACTCGAAACCCGGAACCGGAAACTATGAACCCGACCCTCCTTTCCCATTCTCCGACTGACGTTTGGTAAGCGTCACGAAAACATCTTCAAGCGAGGGCCTGGCGGGAGCGACCTCAGCGTCTTTGATCCCAATCTGTTCAAGCGTTGACTTGATGCGGTCGAGTGGCTCGTCCAGGTCCATCAACAGGTGAATCGACTGGCCGAAGATCGTTGCGTTGCGCACATAGGGCGCGCGCTTGAGTTCAACCAGCGCGACCGTGGTGTTCGAACAGGTCACTTCCGACCACTTGGAGTCTTCCGGGGTAACGTCCGGCAGATGCTTCAGATCGTCGGGCTCGCCGTAGGTGATCAGCTTCGAGTTGTAAATATATCCCACTCGCGCGCAGCGCTCGGCTTCGTCCATATAATGCGTTGTCACGAACAGCGTGATGCCTGCGCCCGACAACTGAAAGAAAAGATCCCACAGCTCCCGGCGCGCGACAGGATCGATGCCGGCGGTCGGCTCATCGAGAAATATGAGCTTCGGTTCATGCACAAGCGCGCATGCGACGGCCAGCCGCTGCTTCCATCCGCCGGATAGCTGGCCTGCGCGACGATTGGTGAACGGAGCGATGTGGGTGAGATCGATAACTGCATCCCTGCGTTGCTTTAGCCGCTCGCCTTTCAGGCCGTAAACGTGTGCATAGAAATTGATGTTCTCCCAGACCGTCAGATCTTGATACAAGCTGAACTGCTGGGACATGTAGCCGATGTTCATTCGGATTTGATCGATGTCCTTCAGGATATCGAGTCCGATGACGCGCGCCGTTCCCGATGTCGGCGTCAGCAGCCCGCAGAGCATCTTGATGATCGTAGACTTGCCTGAGCCGTTCGGTCCGAGAAACCCGAAGATCTCTCCGTTGTGAACCGAGAATCTCACATCGTCAACTGCAGTGAAATGCCCGAATCGCTTGGTCAGTCCGTCAATTTCTATTGCTGCAGACATAGGTTCGGGAGGCAAACGAGTGAGGGCTTAATACCGGACGAAGCCCATCTAACCTCTGACTTCTATTTCGCGATGCTCACGTCAGCTGCCATTCCCGCGCGAAGCTTGCGCGAGCTGTTGTCTAGACGAACTCGGACAGCGAACACTTGATGCTCGCGCTCGCTGCGCGTCTGGATGTTGCGAGGCGTGAACTCGCCGCGGCTTGCGATGTGTTCGATGATGCCCTTGAAGCTCTCGCCTCGAGCGCCATCAACGTGAACCGGCACCGGGTCCCCCAGATGAACACGAATCAGATCGGGCTCGGGCACATAGACTCGCACGTACAGCCGGTCGACCTCGACGAGAGTAGCAACTGGCGAGTTCGGCCCTATCAAGTCTCCCGGCCGAAGTTGAAAGACCTCAACGACTGCGGCGGCCGGCGCCTTAACTTCAAGTTCCGCGAACTGAGTCTCAATCTGCTCGAGCCCGGCGCCTGCGCGATCCAGTTGTGCCTTCGCCGCCTGTATGTCTTCTTTGCGAGCGCCCCGCTCGACAAGCTCGCGGTTGGCCGAGGCTTGCTTGAACTGGCGTTCGGCGCGGGCGATCTCTTCTGTTCGTGTACCTGCCAGAAGCATGTCGAGTTTCTGCCGTGCAGCCTCTCGCGCGGCGGCTGCGCGATCGAATACCGCCTTCGCGTTGTCGTAGTCCTGTTTCGACTGCACCCCATCGCGAGCCAACCGCTCGATCCTCGCGAGAGTCGCTCTGGCGACCTCGTAGTCGGCTTCCGCCGCGTTGAGGTCCGCGCGCGCGGCGTCTATCTCCTGCTTGCGTGGCCCATTGCGCGCCATCTCGTAGCTCATCCGCGCGGCTTCGGCTTGAGCCCGTGCAGCCTCAACCTCTTCGGGTCTGAACCATCTCAGGGCCTTCTGGTAGTTCGCTTCAGCCTGAGCGACTGCCGCAACCGCGTCGGCTCTCCGCGCGTCGAGATCGTATCGCTCGAATCGAATCAGCGGTTGTCCCTCCTTGACCTCCTCACCTTCAGTAACCAGCACCTCGGCAATTCGGCCGCTGACCTTCGAGCCAACGTGAATCTCATCGGCCTCGATCGTGCCCGACAACATCAGGCTGTTGGACTCGGCGCGGCCAGCCAGAAACTTCCACGCGGCCGCTATGCCGATGAGAGCGCCTACTACGATTACAATTGCGATTGGTCTCTTGAAGCTTCCGGCCATCACGAAACCGCCTTCGCGCGCCGTCGCGCCGTCTTCTTCGCCGATTTTGCAGCGCCGTTTGTTTGCCGAGCGCAGCCAGCTGCGGCTGCCCCGTTAAGAAACAAATCAACCGTGTGAGCCGACAGTCTCTTAATAAAGCGCTCGTCGTATTCCAACTTGCCCAGCGCTACGGATATGATTGGTCGAATGAGCTGAAATACGACTACCATCCCCATCAGGCTGACCGGCGCGAGGTCCAGGTCGATCTTTCGCAGCTCCCGACGTCTCACGCCTTCTGCCATCGTCTCGCGCAGGATCGTATAGTTGGTGACAGCATACTTCTCGGCGACTTTGATCAGGTGCGTGCCTCCAGCCAGCGTCTCTCGATGGAGGATTCGCGCCAGATTCGGATGGCTGAGGATGTAAGCCGAGTACGCCTCGACGAATCGAGCGAGACGATCTCTGGTCGAGCGATCGGAGCCGGTGGTCTCAAGCAACATCACCCGGACTCGCGACGCAGCGCTTTCCAGGATCGAGCGGTACAACCCCTCTTTGTTACGAAAGTAATAATGAATCATCGCGCCGTTGACGCCGGCTTTTGAGGCGATGTCGCGGATGGCTGTCCCCGCGTATCCGCGAGCAGCAAATAACTCCTCAGCCGCCGCCGATATCTTGAATTTGGCCTCCGAGTCCTCTGTCTTGGGCCTAGCCACTCTCCGTCCCCCTGGATTCATTAAACAAACGTTTGATTAATGGGATAATAGCGTCAGAATGCATTGCGGTCAACGGGAAACTTCGTCGTCGGCGGCTCGGAATCGGATTAGGCAGGGGGGTTGAATCAGCGCCGCAGCAGGCGGCCCGCCAGCGCGCTTGTCGCGGCCTTCAATTCGTCAACACGAAGAATGGAAGCGGTACAATAAAACGAGACGGCGCTTATCGCCACCGAGAGCGACACATTGGAGAGCCTGGCGAGAAAGCTGTCACCGAGCGCGCGGCCCAGGCCAAGGCTGGTGGCCCAGCAAGCCCCACCCATCACCGCAGAAGCGAGCAGTATCTTTGCCACTGTAGTCGCCGTCCGGCGCCCTTCGATGCCGTTGATTCGCTTTCGCATTATGAAGTACAGCAGGCCGAAGTTTGCCAGCCCCACCGCTGAAGTCGAAAGCGCGAGTCCACGCTCCTGCATAACTCCGACCAATGACCAGTTCATGAGGAAGTTGGTGCCCATCGACAGCAGGCTGATGATCATCGGAGTGCGTGAGTCGCCAAGCGCGTAAAAAGCCGGCGC
>DATMCM010000711.1:0-9155 GCA_035558335.1 Blastocatellia bacterium
CACTCTGGCATTGTCACTGAACACGAATGCCGACACCGTGATTCAAGACGCTCCGGTCAACCCGATGGCAAGTCAGGCCAGGCCCATCACAGCCGACGAGTATCTTCAGCGACAGGAGACGGCTCGCCGGTTCATGCGTGAAAGCGCAATCGACGCAATCTTTCTTACCGCCGGCACAACCATGCAGTACTTCACCGGCACTCAGTGGGGACTGAGCGAGCGGATGTTCGCGCTTGTGTTTCCCGCAAAAGGCGAGCTTGCGTGGGTCACGCCGGCGTTCGAGAAGGGACGCGCGCTCGAGCAGATCAAGTTTGGCAGGGACGTTCGAACCTGGGAAGAAGATCAGAGTCCCTATCAACTGGTCGCGTCGATCTTAAGAGACCGCGGGGTAGCCTCCGGCAAGCTCGGCATCGAAGAGACGGTTCGATTCGTGTTTTCAGACGGAGTCGCGAAGGCTGCGCCGGCGCTCAAGCTCACGGCCGCTGATCCGGTGACTGCGCGTTGCCGACGAGTGAAGTCCGCCCACGAGATTGAGCTTATGCGGCTTGCCAATCGGATCACGATGAAGGCATTCGAGATCGCCGCGAAATCCTTGCGCGACGGCATCACTCACGGCGAGTTTGGAGGAAAGATAAGCGCAGCTCATCAGCAACTCGGCGCTCGGGGCGGCGCGCTTGTGTTATTTGCCGAGTATTCGGCGTTGCCTCACGGGACGATCACGCCGCAGAAGCTGAAGCAAGGCGACGTGGTGTTGATGGACGGGGGCTGTAGTGTCGAGGGCTACGCCTCGGACATAACCCGGACGACGGTGTTCGGAAGACCAAGCGATAAACAGAGGCGTGTGTGGGACATCGTGAAACAGGCTCAGGCAGCCGCTTTGAAGGCTGCGCGCCCAGGCGTCGCTTGCGAAGACGTCGATGCGGCGGCGAGAAAGGTAATCGTAGAAGCGGGATTCGGTCCCCACTACAAGTACTTTACTCATCGGGTTGGGCACGGGATTGGAATGGACGGACACGAGTGGACATACCTGGTTCGCGGCAACAAGACCAAGCTCGAAGCGGGAATGACCTTCAGCAACGAACCGGGCATCTACATACCAGGCGAGTTTGGAGTTAGGCACGAGGACATAATGGCAATCACCCAGGACGGAGCGGAGCTTCTTACAGGTCAGGCTCCGTCGATTGAACACCCGTTCGCATAGCTGGCTGGCACCAGTTCACGCCTTGACCAGCCAGACTGCATGTCCACCTTTAAGTTCTTGAAAGCTGAAGCTCTGGATTGATGGCTTTGTCGATCACCGAGTCTCAAGGCCGACCGGAGCCGCTTCACTTAAAGATTATGAAGCGTAGAGCATTCAACTTTAGTTTGCTTAGCACCGTCGCAGTTAATCTTCTCGAGCCCTCACGCGCTCAAACCACGCTTCGCGTCAACGGTCCACGCATCGACGCTCATCTTGCCTCACTCAGCGAGTACGGCAAGAACCCGCAAGGCGGAGTCACTCGCCTGGCTTACAGCGAAGCCGATCTTCAAGGCCGTAAGTATGCGATGAACCTGATGCGCGAGGCCAGGCTCGATGTGGGCGTCGACCTGGCCGGCAACATCATCGGGCGGCGCGCGGGCAGTGCGGCGGGATTGGCGCCCCTGTTGATCGGCTCGCACATCGACTCGGTGCCCGAAGGCGGGAACTACGACGGCGATGTAGGCTCGATGGGCGCTATCGAAGTCGCGCAGACGCTTGCAGAGAACAACATCAAGCTGCGCCATCCGCTCGAAGTCATAATCTTTCAAAACGAAGAAGGCGGTACGATAGGCAGTCAGCTCATCAGCGGTGAGATTCCTGATAAGCAATTGGACCTGCCTGCAAATAGCGGCAAGACTATCCGAGAAGGGATCAGGATTCTCGGCGGCGATCCGACTCGCTTGCCGGAAGCGCGGCGCAAGCGCGGCGCAATTGCTGCTTATCTTGAGCTGCACATCGAGCAAGGCGGTACACTCGAAGCAGGGAAGATCAAGATCGGAGTCGTCGAAGGCATAGTTGGGATCATGCATTGGGAAGTGACGATCGAAGGCTTCGCAAATCACGCCGGCACCACGCCGATGAATCAACGAAGAGACGCGTTGTTGGCCGCGGCGAAGTTTATCGATGCCGTGAATCGAGTGGTAACCAGCATACCAGGCCGCCAGGTTGGAACCGTTGGCAAAATCCAGGCGCTGCCGGGCGCTTACAATGTAATTCCCGGCAAGGTTATTCTGGGTTTGGAACTGCGCGACCTTGACGCGAAAAAGATTGAGTCGATGTTTGAGCGGATACGCGGCGAAGCCGCCCGTATCGCCGAGTCGACGGGCACAGTATTCGACTTCAAGCAGACAAGCGTGAGCTATCCGGCGCTAACCGACGAGCGAATTCGCCGGCTCATAGACGAGACCGCGAAAGGGCTTGGCTTGACCACGAAGTCGCTGCCGAGCGGGGCGGGCCACGATGCGCAGGAGATCGCTCGCCTCGGGCCAGTTGGGATGATTTTCGTTCCAAGCGTGGGAGGGATTAGTCATTCGCCGCGCGAGTTCTCACATTCGGGCGACATCACTAACGGCGCGAACGTCTTGCTGCAAACGCTTCTCAAGCTGGACGCGATAGATCTATAGCTGGATAGCTTCATCGGGCGAGGGCGACAACCTTCTCGGCAGCGTCTTTCATCCCCGAAGCGGTCACAAAGCCCAGGCCTGACTGCTCGATCACTTCGCGGCCTTTCTCAACGTTAGTTCCTTCCAATCGAACCACCACTGGAACCTTAATGCCGAGATTGCGAGCCGCGGCGACGACTCCGGAAGCCACCATGTCCGTTCGCACGATTCCGCCGAAGATGTTGATCAATACCGCCTTTACGTTCTTGTCCGAAAGCAGAATCCTGAACGCGTTTTCGACTCGTTCCTGCGAAGCTCCTCCGCCCACATCCAGGAAGTTTGCCGGCTCGCCTCCGGCTAACTTGATGATGTCCATCGTTGCCATCGCCAACCCGGCGCCGTTCACCATGCAACCGATGTTACCATCCAGCTTTATGTAGTTAAGATCATGCTTCGAAGCTTCGATCTCGAGCGGCTCCTCTTCGTTCAAGTCGCGCAACTCGGCATAATCTTTGTGACGAAACATCGCGTTGTCGTCGAAGTTCAGCTTCGCATCGAGCGCGTACAGCTCGCCTTCTTCGGTTAGAAGGAAGGGGTTGATCTCCAACAGAGAACAATCGAGATCGACATAAGCCCGATAAAGCGAGGTCATGAACTTCACCGCTTTGTTGACCGATTCTTTGGGAAGGCCGATGCCGAAGGCCAGCTTGCGGGCCTGGAACGCTTGGAGACCGACAGCCGGGTCAATCGACTCTTTGAGGATTCTGTCCGGTTCTTTCGCGGCGACTTCTTCGATCTCCATACCTCCCGCCGATGAAGCCATGAAGACCAGCCGCGAAATGGCACGATCCAGAACGATACCCAGATAAAACTCCTGCTTGATCCTTAAGCCTTCTTCAATCAGCAGCGTCCGCACCTCGCGGCCTTCAGGACCGGTTTGATGAGTAACAAGCTTCATCCCGAGGATCTTGTTCGCGAGATCGACTGCCTCATCCGCCGTTCGCGCCAGCTTGACCCCGCCGCCTTTGCCACGCCCGCCGGCATGTATCTGAGCCTTGACGACAACCGGAAGGCCCAATTGCTCTACGGCAGCTCGCACCTGGTCTGCGTGATTGACGACGACGCCCCGTGGAACGGTCACGCCGTATTTGGCTAGAAGTTGTTTGCCCTGATATTCGTGGATTTTCATAGCAGTTGCCAGTTGTCAGTTGTCAGTTGTCAGTTGTCAGTTGTCAGTTGATCAGTTGTCAGTTGTCAGTTGATCAGTTGTCAGTGGTCAGTGGTCAGTTCGGTGGAGCTGTTGGCAGTTGTTGGGAAGAATACTCGTGAACCGACTATCGGCCGCGCCTCGCAACTGACAACTGGCAACTGACAACTGACAACTGACTACTGACCGCTGTTTTTCGCTCCGCGTTGGATTGTCAGGACATAGACACCGCTGGAAAAACTGCCGGCGTACATCCGGTTCGGGTCGAAAGGATCGAACATAAGCGTCCAGACTCGATTGGTCGGAAGCTCAGCATCGATGCGCTCCCACATGTAGCCCTTGTCGGTCGACCGATAAACTCCGCCGTGCGAGTAGTCTGCCGCCATCACTTCGTCAGGGTTCGTGGGGTTGATCACCACCGAGGTGAAATCGCCGGAAGGCAACCCACCTCCGCGCCGAACCCATGTTCGGCCGCCGTTCGTCGATCGATAGATAAACTGATTAGTGCCGAGCACGACCAACCCGGCGTCACGCGGGTCCCGAGCGATGGCCTTCACGTACATATCGTTCGGCAAGCGCTCCGCGTGCTCCCAGGTCTGTCCACCGTCGTTTGAGGTGTAAAGCCCCAACTTCGTTCCCACGAAGATCCTCAGCGGAGTGTCCTTATGAGTCGATACCGAGAACACCCGGCCATTAGGTTCGTAGCCGTCGATCGAAACTCTCTCCCATCCCCGGGTTTCGTCGAACGTTCGATAAAGTCCGTCCATCGTCGCTGCGAGAAGACCGTGACGGCCTTCCGCATCGACGAAACCCGTGATGTCATCGACCTGGCGCGTTAACTCGACAAAGTTGGCGGCCAAAGGCTCCTTTTTTATCGGAGGCTTGGACGGCTTCTTCGCGGCAGGTTTCTTTTTCTGAACCTTCTGCTTCGAAGCGGGGACAGTTTGATAGCGGTCAACGGGTTGCGTACCACTTGCCCGGCGGCGCTTTGGAGCGGGTGGTTTCTTGGCCGGAGCTTCTTTCCTTACCGGTTCCGCGCCGGTGTAAGACCAGCTTGCGCCGCGATCATTTGATCGAAACACGCCGCTGTTCGTTCCGGCGTAGATCACGTTCGACTGATCGGGCAGTTGGTAAAAAGCGAACACGTCGCGGCCTGACATGCCTTGAGAAGAAGGCTGCCAGGACTCCCCGCCATCGGACGAGACAAACACGCTGCCGCCGCTGCCATCGTGAAAAACGCTTGCGAGAATGCGCCCGCGCTCGCTGAAGTCTGCCTGTATAGCCAGGATGTGCCGGTGGATGAATCCGGTGTTTGACTCGATGAAGTCATCGCCGAGGTTGTCCGATATTCGGATGCCAAAATCGTCGGTAGCTATGAGTACACGTTTCGGCTTGTCTGGCGTCACTACGATCGAACGAATCACCATGCTCTTGGAAGTAAGAAGCATCCAGCGCTTGCCGCCATCCTTTGAGCGCCAAAGGCCTTCACTGGTGCCGGCAAAGATTGTGTTCGGCTCACTGGGATGTGGCAACAGCGTGTAGGTCCGCCGAGCGCTGAACGGAATGCCAGGGATCTTGACCCACTTCTCGCCGCCCGAGTTCGAACGATAGATTCCGCTACAGGCGTTTACGTAAACCTGGTTGGGGTTCCCGGGATCGACACATATGCCGAAGATGTCCGAGTCGTCGAGCATCCCGACGGCTTTGTAGCCCGTCTGTTTCCAACTGGCGCCGCCGTCAGTGGTCTTCCAGGGAAGATGCCACGTTCCGATGTAGACCACGTTTGTGTTTCGCGGATCAATCGCCGCCGACTCGATGTTGCGAATTTCTTTGTCGCCGATGGGAGAGATCCGCTGCCAACTACCGCCTGCGTCGGTCGACCGGAACACGCCGTTGAGATTGGGATCGTCGTTTGCGCTTCCGGCGATCAAGAAGCCCGAGTCTGAAGGGGCCATCGTCAGGGAACGGATGGAAAGCTTGCTCGTGCCTTCGAGCACCTTCCAATGATCGCCGCCGTCTTCGGTTTTGAATACGCCGCCTTCCTGGTCGCGCCCGACCGGCCAAACGCCGACATAGACGACGCGCGGGTTGCGGGGATCGATCACGATGCTGTCCACCGAAATCCCACGCTTGTTGATCCCGGGCTTCAAGCGCTGCCACGTCCTGGCTCCATCAGTCGACCGGAAGATTTGTCCATCGCTGGTTCCGAGGTAAAAGCGATTCGAGTCGTCGGGCGAGGCTACGAGCGCGCGCACGTCGCCGCCCCAGGGCCCGGTAACCTCCCACTGACGCACTTCCTTCGCCGCCTCGCGGTTCGCGTCGTCTGACAGGGGTTGACCGGGCGCGACGGTAATTAACAAAGATAAGATTGCTACGAGTGTGAGGAAGCCAAAACCACGGGATTTCATTAAACTGTGCTACTCCTTGATTAACTATACTTCATCGCCGAACTGCTTGTGGTTCTGGCATTGTTATGAGAGATCGCCTGCGTCGAACGATCAAAGAGTGGAGCGCAAGGACGTAAGCCCACCCTGCTAATCGATGACCCACGTATCGCCTGCGTTGATGAGCTTCTCGAGGTCACCGGGTCCCATCGTATCTATCGCCTGTTTGACCTGGGCCGTGAGCATATCTTCGTATGTAGGTTTCAAGACGTCGCGGAAGACGCCGATCGGCACCGGGTAGTCGGGGTACTCCATCCTGGCGAGCATGTAAGCCAGATAGGAATCGGGCGCTTTTTCGTCGTGCACAATCAGATCCGACTCGCTGACTCCGTTGCCAAGCGCGACTACTTCAAGATGCATATCGCTTCGCATCCTGACTCCTCGATTAAGCTCCTTGCCAAAGATCAGCGGCTTGCCGTGTTCGAGCTGAATCATCTTGTCATCCTTAACACCACGCTCGGCGAACATCTCAAAGGCGTGATCGTTGAAGATGTTGCAGTTCTGATAGACCTCGACAAACGAGACTCCTTTGTGGTGCATCGCACGCTCGACAATCATCTGAAGGTGCTGAACATGGGTGTCGACAGAGCGCCCAACGAACGTAGCTTCAGCAGCCAGCGCCACCGAGAGCGGGTTCAGCGGATAGTCGATCACGCCGTAGGGAGTCGACTTGGTCTTCTTGCCAAACTCAGAAGTGGGCGAGTATTGACCCTTGGTCAGACCGTAGATTCGGTTGTTGAACAGGATTATGTTGATGTCCAGGTTGCGCCGGATAGCGTGAATCAAATGGTTGCCGCCGATCGACAGCGCATCGCCATCTCCGGTTATGACCCAAACCGACAACTCGGGGTTTGAAGCCTTGATGCCGGTTGCTACCGCAGGCGCGCGGCCGTGGATCGTGTGAAAACCGTAGGTGTTCATGTAGTAAGGAAAGCGGCTCGAGCAGCCGATGCCAGACACAAACACGGTATTCTCTCGTGCGATGCCCAACTCGGGCATGACCTTTTGAATCTGCGCAAGTATGGCGTAGTCGCCGCAGCCCGGACACCAGCGGACTTCCTGATCTGAGACGAAGTCTTTTCTACTGAGTTTTACTGGCGTGTGTCCGTTACCGCCGTTGGTCGGAGTGGTTGGATTAGTGCTCATATACTGTCTTCCTTGTGTGAGGCGCCCGGAGCCGCTCGCTCAAGCCTGATCCCCTTCGTGTCTATGAGAGCGTGGATTTCCTCGTCTCAGTCCTCGTACAGTTCGTTCATCTTCGCGGTCAGTTCGCTGATCTTGAAGGGCTTGCCTTTGACCTTCGGGAATGAAACTGCCGGAACGAGGTAACGGGCTCTCAGCAGCATCGCAAGCTGTCCCATATTCAGCTCGGGCACAAGCACCCGATCGAAGCGCCCCAGTAATTCACCCAAATTCCTCGGGAACGGATTCAAGTGCCGGATGTGAGCGCTCGACACCGACTTGCCCTGGTGTTGCATCTCTTCCACAGCAGACGTGATCGCGCCGTAAGTCGAGCCCCAACCTATCACTAGCAGGCGTCCTTTCGATTCCCCGAACACTTCAAGCTCAGCGATGTCATCGGCTATACGAGCGACCTTTTCGGCCCGGGTTACGACCATGTGCATATGGTTCTCCGGGTCGTAAGAAACGTTGCCGGTTATGTCCTGCTTTTCGATTCCACCAATGCGGTGCTCGAGGCCCGCCGTGCCAGGAATTGCCCACGGTCTGGCCAGCGTGTCCGGGTCGCGGCTGTAGGGGAAGAACCCGTTGGGTTCGGTCGCGAACTTCACCTCGAAGCGCGGCAGCTCTTCCATCGTCGGAACGCGCCACGGCTCTGCACCGTTGGCCAGGTAGCCGTCGGTCAGAAAGATGACTGGCAACATGTGTTTGGTGGCGATGCGAAACGCTTCGATAGCCATGTGAAAGCAGTCGCCCGGAGTTGCTGCCGCCACTATTGCTACGGGGCACTCACCGTTTCGCCCGAACATCGCTTGCAGCAAATCGGCTTGCTCGGTCTTGGTGGGAAGTCCGGTGGATGGTCCGCCGCGCTGAACGTCCACAATGACAATCGGCAACTCGGTCATTACTGCAAGCCCGATGGCTTCGCTCTTCAAGGCAAGCCCGGGGCCGCTAGTTCCAGTCAGTCCGAGTTGACCCGCGAACGCGGCGCCGATAGCCGCACAAACTGCTGCGATCTCATCTTCCGCTTGAAACGTTTTGACGCCGAAGTTCTTTCGAGTCGACAGCTCGTGCAGGATGTCGGACGCCGGGGTGATCGGATAGCTTGCGTAAAACAACGGCCGCTTGGCGAGTACCGACGCCGCCACGAACCCGAGCGCGGTCGCTTCGTTGCCGGTGATGTTGCGGTACTTACCCGGAGCAATGGCAGCTTTGCGGACCCGGTAGTGAGTGGTGAATATCTCCGCCGCTTCCGCGTACGCGAAGCCGGCCTTCAAGGCTGTCAGATTGGCCTTTGCCACTTCGGCGTTGCGTTTAAATTTGGCTTCGATCCAATGCTCCGTGGGTTCGAGCGGTCGATCGTACAGCCAGTACATCAAGCCGAGCGCCCAGAAGTTTTTGCACCGATCGATCTCCTTGGAAGGCAGCTTGACCTGGTCGCGCAGCGCAGCGCGATTTAGCGTAGTGATCGGAAGCTTGAAAAGGCGGTAGCCGGTCATGCTTCCGTCTTCGAGCGGGTTGTCAGCGTAACCAGCCTTCTTGAGGTTGTTTTCATTGAAAGCGTCGGTGTTGGTGATCAATATTCCGCCTGGCTCGAGGTCTGCAATATTAACTCGCAGCGCAGCCGGGTTCATCGCCACAAGCACGTTTGGCTCATCACCGGGCGTGCGAATATCGTGGTTCGAGAAGTTCAACTGAAACCC
>DATMCM010000712.1:0-3391 GCA_035558335.1 Blastocatellia bacterium
AGGCGCTGAACACCGCCCTCGAGATCGCCGAGCAGGCGAACAGCCAGTCTCAGAAAGCCGACCTGGGCCGAACGCTTGGCAAGCTCTATCTCGCTCAGGATCGTGACGAAGAGGCGGCAGGGGTCCTGTGGAACGCGCTGGACATCGCGCAGGATCTTCAGGCGTTGCTGGTCGAGATGGAAGTGAAGGCGCTCCTGGCGCAAGCAATCTGCGCGACGAATCCGGTCGAGGCTTGCAAGATGATCAGCGACGTCGAAGCGTCGCTCGGGACACGTCCGCTGCCGGAGCTTCGGAAGGAAGCCCAGAACGCTCGCAGAAGGATCGACGCGCTCGATCAGGAGCACTACTTCATCCTTTCCGACGCGCAGGTTCCGTTGCTGGCCGACGCGAAAATCTCATTACTCAAGTGGTTGTGGGCACGCGCGCTTTACAAAGCGAGGGGGAACTCACGCGAGGCAGCGTCGATTCTCGGAGTGACTCCAACATATATCCGCAAGCTAACAAAAGTGATCCCTCGCGATCTGCTGAGACCGGGAAGAAAGCGGTCGAAGAGGAAGTAGCATAGACTTTAGTCTGTGTGCCTCACCGGGCGGTTTCAGGAGGGTTGGTTAAGTCAAAGGCCGTATTTCGTCCCACCCTCGTTGCATCCTTTCATGAGCCGAAGACCAACGCCAGTGGTCAGGCCTAAGCACCAATCCAGCTTTTACAGGATTGCCTTCGATGTAAGCGATGATGCGGTAGAATTCGGCCTCGTCACGTGCCCAATGGTCGAAGGACTCCTGCTGCCAGAAGCTTTGTCCTGTTCGGCCGAGAAGCCGATTCGCTTCCAGGGATGTGTAGCCCTTGAGTCGCTTCGTAATGTCTTTGATTGGACGGTAAAGTGGCTCAGACGCGTAGCCTCCGGTTGAGGTTGGCGCTGGCTTAGGCTGCAAAAGAGCGTGGACGTGATTGGCCATTACAACATAGGCCCATAGTGTGTACAGTTCCCGGTAACGAGACAACATCGCCGCCTCAATTATCCCGGCGATCCGTTCTTGCTTCAACCACAGAGGACCGCTCTCAGCCTTGTCGAGTATCTGATCAAGCACCGCAAACTGTTTTTTGTGGTGGCGCGACTGCCGTTGGACGGAATCTTCGCCAGCTCTGGCTGCCTCGCGATTAAGCAGCGCGCGGGTCGCCGCAAGACGGTCGCGCGCCGAACGCGGCAGCGATCCGTCCAGTTGCCAGGTTAGGAATATCGCGGCGCCTGGTGGTTGCCAGTGCGGCAAGTTTCGCCGGTAATAGGTCTTGAACTGTTCAGGCATATCCTGTCGTCGCCAACCCCGACCAGACACAGACTAAAGTCTATGCTACGTCTGCGGACAAAACTAAGGTCTATGCGATATCCAAACCGCGTCGGTGGCTGCTGTGAGCATGTCTTTGATGCGAGAGTAGCAGTCCGCGAACTCGCGGCGTTCCGCTTCAGTTAGCGAGCGCGTTCCTTCCGCAACAAGGTCCGACTCGACAACACCCTCCAGCTTGAGCGCGTGTTTCAAACAAGCGATGCTCTTTTTTGTTCCTCCGAACCGGCACGCGTCGCTGAATTGCTCGAAGGCCGACTTGTAGATCGTCATCAATCGCTCATCACCGGCGAAGCTTGCGCGCCAGGCACGCTGCCATTCGCGAGGCATCGCATTGGCCGGTCCGCTGACCACGCCGATCGGAAGCTCGTTGTGCAACAGGTAACGGTTCCAGTATTCCCGCACACGACCTGCCAGTCCGTCTTCGAGTTTGAAGAGTTGAAACATCAGCATCGCATTGCCGACGTAGATTCCAAACTCGCCTTTGTCTTTGAAGTGACCCGCGCCCTTGGTGTAATTGCCAAGGACCCGTCGAGGAGCTGACACCTTCAGCCCGTAAATGAACGGCAAGCGGCTCAGTCGCTTAACGTCGCGCGTGCGAATATGCGGGACGCGCGGGTCGGCCGCTATGTCTGCGTTGTCGTAGAGAAAGATCGGCAGCCAGCGCGCGTGGTGATCAAGGAGATCACTGACATCACGTTGGAAGAACGAAACAATGTCGGCGCAGTCTTTGATTGAAAGGGGAGCGATTACCGCGCCATCTGCGCGACATTCAAGAGCACACTCGAGATTCGCGAGAGTTTCAGCACGAGTCGGTGCGGTCACTCCGACCCAGGCTTCGATCGACCCGTTCTTAAGGCCAGAAAACTCTTGATTGAGCCGCCTGACCTCATCGGTTTCGATCGACATCAGTCTCTGCCGCTCGGTGTTAGAGATACGGTTCCATTCGCCGGTCGTGCCGACGCCAAAGATTATGTCCGCCCCGAAACCTTCCTGAGCGAGATAGGCAAATACTCGTCGCTGTTCGGCTTCGATGACCCGGCCGAGGTCATCGAGCACCGTGATGCTCGGAATGCTGAGCCCGCGCCTCGGCTGATAGCGCGCACCCGCCAAACTGGAGCGGGTTGAGTCAGCTTCGGTTTCTATCGAGGTGGGGACGAGAGTAGGTTCCATCAGATTCGGTCGAGTTCCGCTACCGTTCGTTCGCTGCTGACGTTGCCGGTGTTGACAGTGGTCTTAGGTTCAAGCAGCAAGACGTGAGCTTCTTCAGTCGCGATCGGCAAGTGCTCGACTCCGTGAGGTATGATCACGAACTCGCCTTCTTCAAGCTCGACGTCGCGATCCCGAAGCCGAATAATCAGCGTTCCTTTGACCACCAGGAACAACTCATCTTCAGATTCGTGATGATGCCAGAGGAACTCACCTTTGAGCTTCACCAGCTTGACATGCGAGTCGTTCACCTCTCCGACGATCTTCGGACTCCAGTAATCGGAGAAGCGGCCCAGCTTCTCACGAAGGTTTACTTTCTCAATCTCAGACCCTGTGGGCATTTCAGGGTCAGGGTAGGCGGGCCGACAAACCGTGTCAAGCGACCCGGAAAACGCTCGTCGCGTTGAAGGCCAGTTGCCGGTTGTGTATATTGACTTCTTGAAGCGCACCAGAGCATCACGCAATGCCCGGCGCGGGCGATCTTTAGCCCGCAGTCATTCCATCTTACAAGAATCTTTGAACATATCTTGAGGCCGCTTTGGCTGAGGAGCCCCACATGGAAAAATCTGCCAGGATCAACGACGCACTGATTCGATCTCTCGAGTCGATGGGAAACCGGCTGCGCATACTTTCGATTATCGGTACGTCGGAAGCCGGCTCGGGTCATCCCACGAGTTGTATGTCGGCGGCGGATCTGACCGCAGCTGTGTTCTTCCACGCGATGCGCTACGACGTCGCGAATCCAAAGAACCCGCTCAACGATCGCGTGGTGTTCTCCAAAGGCCATGCAGCGCCGCTGCTTTATGCCGCGTGGGCCGAAGCCGGCGCTTTCCCGGCGGAAC
>DATMCM010000713.1:0-2241 GCA_035558335.1 Blastocatellia bacterium
CCTTCGAGATTGATCTCGAAGGACTATGGCACAAAACCGAAGGAACGAAATCCAAATCGTTTAGGCTCATCATCATACTTATCTCAATGGATCACATGTACTTACAGCGTTTTCAAGATTCATGAACCGGACAGTAGTGATCTCAAATCTCAAATGTCACGTTCCCAATTTGCAATTTTCAATTTGCAATTTGCAATTTTCAATTCCCCCAATCCAAATCCTTCATCCTCCATCCTCTTTTAGCGGAGTGCCTTCACGAATCCGGGACGCGTTAATCCCATAAGTGCCACGGCGAGAATAACCCTGCCAGATGCTTCTCCTTGAGATACACCATTTATCGTCCGCCTTCGAGCGGGCACGACGATTGATTCTTATCAAGCAGACTCGTTTGCGCTGGCGCACCGGGTGCCTAATATTGATCAGCCGGCCGAGAAGAATAGACAAGGAGTGAGCTATGCCAACCTTGTTGCAAGACTTGCGTTATGGCGCTCGATTGTTGCTCAAAAAACCCGGGTTCACTTTGACAGCCGTTCTCACGCTTGCGCTCGGGATCGGAGCGAACACCGCCATCTTTAGCCTTACCGACAAGCTGCTGGTCAGGTCGTTGCCTGTAAAAGACCCCCAACAGCTCGTGCTGATCAACTCGGTCAGCGTCAGTCCACACTTCGTCGGCAATGCGTTTTCGTATCCCGACTTCAGTGATTACCGCGCGCAGAACGAAGTCTTCTCCGGCCTGGCAGCTTTCAATACGGCTGAGTTGGAGCTGAAGACAAACGATCAGGTCGAGCGAGTCCCGAGTGAGTATGTGTCGACGAACTATTTCGACATGCTCGGTGTAGCCGCGGCGAGCGGGCGGACGTTCTCGCCGGAAGAAGACGGCGCCCCCGGATCTCAACCGGTCGTCGTGATCAGCGATGCTTTCTGGCGCAAGCGCTTCGGGGCGGATCCAAACCTGATCGGTCAGACGGTCATGCTCAACGGTTTCCCGCTAACAGTGATCGGGATCGCCGCGCGAGACTTCAACGGAATGATCCTCGAAGAACCAACCCAGCTCTGGGTTCCGGCGCTGATGCATCCTCAACTCGCCCAATCAAAGTTCATCGAGAACCGCAACGATCGCTTTTTGCTGCTGATCGGCCGTGTCAAAGACGGGCTGACTCAGTCGCAAGCGGAAGCGGGGATGGACGCGGTCGCGCAGCAAGTCAAAGAAGCGCACACGCCTCCGGGAACGATCACAAAGGGTCTGCCGTTCAGCGAGCAGCACATCCAATTCGAGCCGGGCGGCAAAGGCATCTCGATTTTGCGCAAGCGGTTCGCATCGCCGCTCAAGCTTCTGATGGCGGTAGTAGCGCTTGTGTTGCTCATCGCGTGCGCCAACGTCGCAAGCCTGTTGCTTGCGCGCGGAGTAGCGAGGCGGAAAGAGATGGCGATCAGGCTGGCGCTGGGGGCGAGCGGCTGGCGGCTGACCCGGCAACTGCTGACCGAGAGCTTACTGCTGGCGTTGGCAGGCGCCGCCGGCGGGTTGCTTCTGGCTCCATGGCTCGTGACATTGCTGGTGAAGACGCAGGCGCGGCTTGGCGTAGCGCAGACGCTGCTTGGCGAAGGAGTGGACCGACGGGTACTCGCTTTCACCGCGCTTGTAGCGTTGATCGCCGGGCTAGTCTTCGGGCTGGCGCCTGCGTGGCAAGGCTCTAAGGCCGATCTTGTTCCGGCTTTGAAGGAAGAAGGCGGCGTTTCAAATTATCGGGAACGGCGCTTCAACTTTCGAAGCGTGCTTGTGGTGGCGCAGCTAGCTCTTGCGATAGTCGTGCTGATCGGCGCCGGGTTGTGCATCAAGACCACGCGCAACCTGCTCGCAATCGATCCCGGCTTTCAGGCCGAGCGCCTTATGATCGTGCCGTTGGAATTAGACAAGAAGAAGTATGATGAAGCACGCGGGCGAGCATTGCAGCAGGAAGTTATCGAGCGATTCGCTTCACTGCCGGGAGTCCAGGCGGTCAGTTACGGACTGGTGACGCCGATTAGCGGAAGCCGGTATATGAGCTCGCTTTTTGTCGAAGGCCGCAAGCCGCTGCCCGATGAACAAATGGCGTTCGACGCAAACTTCGTCGGCCCGCGCTATCACGAAACACTGGGGATTCGCCTGGCAGAGGGGCGGGGCTTCACGGAGCACGACCTCGCCGGCTCGCAGCGGGTGGTGATCATCAACGAAGCGATGGCGCGGCGCCTTTTTCCGGGAGA
>DATMCM010000714.1:0-8978 GCA_035558335.1 Blastocatellia bacterium
CACCGACCACCGACCACCGTCCACCGGCCACCGACCACCGGCCACCGATCACCGGCCACCGACCACCGATCACCGGCCACCGACCACCGTCCACCGCTAGCCACTGACCGCCAGCCGCTGATACATTCAACGACAATGACTCTGCGAGACTCGCTCACCCGGCGCAACATCATCGTAGCCTCGTTAGTGTTCGCTTCATTAACAGCGGTCGCGGTATATTACGCGTTGCGACGACCGCCTCGCGTGGCAATGGAGCGATATGTTCCGGCAAGCGCGCTCGCGTTTGTCGAGATCGATAGCCTCTCCGATTTGGTCGACGGGTGGACTGGGACAAGGGCGTGGCGTGAGCTTGCTCCTGCGCTCGGGCTGTCGAGCCAGATTCGTCAGATTGGGCTGGGCGCGGATTTGATCGGCCGAACCGGTCTGGGCCCTGCAGAGGCTGTCTTGGCGGCGCGCGCGCAGTACGCTATCGCGCTCACCGGGGTTGAAACTTCGAGCGGCACCACCGACGAAGGTCCCTATATTAACTTCAGGCCGCGCTTTGTTCTGATAGCGGAGACCCACGCCGAACCGGAGACCGTGGCAAATCTCATGAAGGAGCGCGCACCACTCATTGCGCAACGAGTCTACGGTGACTCCGCGGTCGGGGACTCCCAGGAGTATCACGGCGCGCCGTTGATGATCTTTCACGGACCTGGTCCCGACCGGGAGTTGGTTGCCGCCTGGTCGGGCAGCGTGGCACTGATTAGCAACAACACCGTCGCGATGAAGGATTGTCTAGATGCGCTTGCCGGACGCACTCCAACTCTCGCCGGTGACGAGATGCTCAAACAAAGGCGGCAGGTCGTTGATAACAATTCGTCTGTGTTCGGCTTTGTCACCGATAGCGGTGTCAGCAAGCTCGCGGAGCTTGGTCCCGCGATCATCGCAAGTCGTGCCCAGGCGAGCGCCGAGCGAATAAACTCGTTCGCCGACTTGATTCAGAACTTGTCGAAGGAAACAGTTGCCGGACTGCTCTACTCGGCCGAGTTCACCTCGGAAGGCGTCACCGAGCGGTATCTGACCGTGTTGCGCCCGCGGGTGGCCGAGTCGTTGATGCCTGCTTTTGCGACGGGGTCGACAAGCGTCAATTCGCTGTCGGTGGTGCCGCGCGACGCCCGCGAGGTGACTCTGTTGAATGTAGATCGAGTCGGCGAGTTGCCGGAGCGCTCGCTCAAGCAGATCGCGCCGAACCTAGACATTGTCGCTGGAGTCGCGCTCAGGGAATTTGTCATACGCTTTCGCAAAGAATACGGACTTGAATCGGGAGAGTCGGCCGGCGACGCAATTGGCGACGAACTCTCGTTTGCTGACCTCGGCGAAGGGCAGCCTCGCGTCATGGTGATAAGCGTTCGCGACAAAGCCAAGGTAGGAGTGCTTGTCGAACGCTATCTCAGCCTGCAAGGCGGGACCGTGACGCCGGAGCCTTACAATGGGACCGAGATCAAGCTTTCTTCAACGGATGACAAACGAGCCGCCGCTTTCATCGGAGACTATTTGGTGCTTGCCACCCGGGACCAAATTAAGCGGATGGTTGATACCGCCTTGGCCGGCAAAGGCTTTGCTACCGACGAGAGGTTCAGGAACGCCCTTGCGAATCATCCGAGCAACGAGCCGATGCTCGCTTATCGACCGGAAGCGGACGACGCAGCGCGGCTGATGCTGGGCATCTCGAGGCTCACGCGCGTGACCGACGGCTCGCCGCAGTTGCTTGAAGAGGAGGGTGTGCGAGCGGCGATCAGGCGTGTGCCGCCATCGGTGACCGCGACGTCGTTTCGTGATTACGGAGTTTACTCCGAGACCAGATCGGCCGTTGGAAACTTCAGCCT
Source organism: Blastocatellia bacterium (assembly GCA_035558335.1). Classification (GTDB taxonomy): domain Bacteria; phylum Acidobacteriota; class Blastocatellia; order UBA7656; family UBA7656; genus Onstottus_B. The sequence continues at coordinate 1,869 of DATMCM010000714.1, forward strand.
TCTGGCATCACAGTTCGGCGGCGGCCAGGACGAAGACCGCTGACATCCCTGTACGGGCGTCCCACCGTGGGCGCCCCTCCTCGATCTCGAAAGGGAATTCAAAGCGACTGAGGGGCGCCCACGGTGGGACGCCCGTACAGTTCTACTGGCGGCGGGTTTCGGCTCTGAGAACGTCAGCGGCAAGCGCGCCGGTCGCCGATTTCCTTCGTCGCCGGCGAAGGATGCGCACACGGCGGCGTTCGCGCACCTGAATGCGGTCGCGAACCTTTCCGTAAAACTTAGTGAAATAGTCGTACATCGACCACAACGCGAAGAACACAACAATCCACAACATCGCTCGGCCCGCGCCGTAGCACAAAACGCGGAAGGCATCGAGCGTGATCTCACCCTGGTTGACGACCGCGACCAGAGCGCGTCCCATCTCTTGAAACGAAGCGAACGCGACTTCGGGCTGAACGTTGGGCGGCGGTTGCAAGCCCGAAGGACCGCCGGGGACGCTACCCACAATCAACAGCGTGATCGCAATGACCTGGGTCAGCATCTTGAATTTGCCCTTCTTTGAGGCCGAAATAGTGAAGCCTTCGGCGGCCGCAATTGACCGAAGCCCGGTCACCGCGAACTCGCGACCGATGATGATCACAATCGCCCACGCCGGCGCGAGACGGTTCTCGACCAACGAGACCAGCGCGGCTGAGATCAATAGCTTGTCTGCAATGGGATCGAGAAGAATTCCGAGCGTCGAAACCTGGCCGCGCTTGCGCGCGATGAAGCCGTCCAGCCAGTCGGTGAACGAAGCCCCGACGAACAATGCGAGACCGACGAGTTGTTGTGGCAAGCCGAGCCAGTCGCTCGGAAACTTCGTCAGCAACACGACGACCAGCAGCGGAACGACAAAGATTCTGGACAGAGTTAGCGCGTTCGGAAGATTCAACTTCTGCCTTCCTGATCGAATTCACTGGGCACGGTTTCTCTTCTTAAGAGGTTGCGCTGCGGAGCGATCACATCCGTCGTTTGTTTATGGCTTCTTGACTATATTGTTGACCCACTGCATTGTCAAGCAGCGTGATTTTGGCCAGTGGAATCGAGTGTTCAGTGGCGGATACCATCCTGCCACAAAGGCTCGAAGTAACGAAGCTACACAAAGGACGGGTTTTGAGAACCTTCGGGTCCTGGTGTCTTAGTGGCGAGCTGTTCCACGCGTGATCGGCGTTGAAGTCTCTCTCGACACGCTCGCGTTATCGGCGTTGAAGCTTAACCAGATAAAGCGACGCGCAGTCGAATCGTTTTTCTTCGGGCAGCATCTAAGGCACCGGCAGATCGCGCGGTGCAAGTTTCAACTCTCGAGTTTGCACCCCCGGTTGAAGTTTCTTAGGCTGAAAAAATTCGATGTCGAGTCTTCTCAATATTGCAAGAGTGAATCGCAAAACGACGGCCCTGGTGGCGCTCGTGCTGGCTTTCTTGCTCATCGCCGCGATTGTTCTCTGGATAACCAAGCTCAATAGTCGCATCCGTGATGAACGCGATCGGCAGGCCGCAGCCAATCGCGTCGAGGTCGAGTCTAAGAAGCTGACCGCGCCGGCGGCCGATGGCATTACGCTATATCTGAACTCGGCGAGCGTGCGAGCAGTGGCGAGCTTCGCCGGCAGAACTTATCTCGCGACTTCTGGCGGCCTTGTCTCGCTCGATGAAAGCGGCAACGTCAACCGCCGTTTTACGACGCTCGATGGCTTGCCCGACAACGACCTCACCGCGCTTGCGGTGTTTCGAGACCGGCTGTTTATCGGCACCGCAAGCGCGGGGTTGATTGACTTCGACGGAAGCACGTTTACCGGTTTCAGCTTCACAAAGCCGAAGGCTACTCACATCAGTTCTCTGGTGGGAACCGACGGCGAATTGTTGATAGGGACTCTTGACGGCGGTCTGTTTGAATTCGATGGCGAGCGCTTCACCCGCCGCGTGAGCTCATCACCTGGAGCCGACTTCACCCGAGTAACCGCGCTGCTGCCTTTTGAGTCGCGGCTGTACATCGGCACGCAGGATCGAGGTTTGTACATCTGGCGTGAAGCTCAGATCGAACACATCAACACGACAGACGGCTTACCCTCGCCTCACGTAACCGCGCTTGCTGCAATGCCGTCGAGTCTCTCTCAAAATGGAGCAATCGCAGTCGCGACCGACTTCGGGGTCATTTCGCTGAACGATGCGAACGAACTCAAACCGCTTACCAATCGACCGAATGTCACATCGCTAGCGATAAGCGGCGGGCGCTTGTGGGCGGGGTTGTTTAGCGGTGGCGTGAGCGATCTCGGCGCGGATCGCGCGGCCCGGCAAGAGGCGCCAGGCGATACGCGCTCGAATCTTTCCGAAACGACGGGGCTCCCGCGTCAGGCCTCCACTGTTGTTTGCGCAAACGCGGGGCGACTCTGGGCGCTGACCGAAGAGGGAGCATTCGCAAGAGAGGAGCGTGCAGCGGGTCCGGCATTCGAATTGGTCGGGGCGTCGCTTGCCGGCGAGCGGGTGCTGACCACCGGATACATCACGAGCCTGGCCTTTGACGGACGAGGGCGATTGTGGGCGGGCTACTTTGACCGAGGGATCGACCTGATCGCAACTGACACCAGCGAGCGGCTTTCGCACATCGAAGACGATCGCGTGCGCGAAGTGAATTTCGTAGTTTTCGATCCGAGCGAAGATCGAATGCTTGCCGCGACGTCCAGAGGCTTGGCGAGTTTCGACACCCGAATGAAAGAGTCAGTGCTCACTCGACAGCAAGGCGGCTTGATAAACGACTCAGTTGCTCACGTCTCGCTGGTCGATGGTCCTTTGCCGATAACTGAACCGACTGGCGGCGCCATTCCCGTGAGGCTGGATCGAGGCCGCGCGATTGTGGCGGCGACAGCAGGCGGGTTGACGGAACTTGCCGGCGGCCGAGCGCGTTCGCTCACCGCTTTTCACGGCCTGGCGAGCAACCATCTCTACTCGTCGGCCGCAGTCGCGACGCGTTTGTTTGTGGGGAGTCTGGCAGGCCTGGTGGAGCTCGAAGGGCTAAGGGTGGTTAGGAGCTACAAGACTTCGAACTCGCAATTATCACACGACTGGGTGACCGCACTGGCCGAAGCGGGCGGCACGCTTTACATCGGGACCAATGGTGGGGGAGTTGATGCGCTGTTGCCGACAGGCGAGTGGCTGAACTTCTCGGACGAGATCGGCAAGTTCGAAGTAAATCAGAACGCGATGCACTTTGATGGCGAACGATTGTTTGTCGGGACTAGCGACCGCGGGCTTTTGGTTTATAATACGCGCGCTCGGCGCTGGACTCGCATCAGTGCGGGGCTGGCTTCTCAGAGCGTCACTGCAATCACAAGCGAGGATCGGTTTGTCTTTCTGGGCACCTCGAACGGGCTCGTGAGGATTGAGAAGAGAGTTTTGATTGGTGGCGAATAAGGACGGACGGCGCCCGATGAAAGAGCATGGCATCGATAACAAGATGGGAATGGTGGCTTGCGCCCACTGCTGGTTGGAAATCGGTGGAAGGATCGACGCCGAGCGGGGGCAAGCCCCTCTTCCCAACCCGTTATCTTCTGGAGGGTTCTCTCTCTCGCAGTTCGCTCGCGTGCGTGGTTGCTCTTGATCATGAAACAGAATACGAACGCGATTGTAAGGAAGATTCTGGTCAGGGTAGCAGTATTCTCCGCCCTGGCGATTGCCCCACTCGCAGCTCACGCGCAGTCGGGCGTGCTGATTCCTGCTAACTCAGAGAAGCCAGATCCGTCGGTTCTCACGCTCGACGAGATGAGCGTCAACGTCGTCATCGACAATCAATACGCTCGCGTGCGAGTTACCCAGATCTTTGGAAATCGCACTGCGGGCGTCCAGGAAGGCCGGTACGTTTTTCTGATTCCAACGACCGCGTCGATCTCCGACTTTGCGGTGTGGGACGGCGACATCCGGATACCCGGTGTGATCCTCGAGAAACGTCGCGCTGAGGAAATCTACAAAGACCTCGCGTTGCAATCGATCGATCCGGGCCTGCTCAAGCAAGAGCGCGAAGACAACGCCAGCACCGCATTCACCGTTCAAGTAACGCCGATTCCCGCGTATGGCACGAAACGGCTTGAGCTCGAGTACGCGGAATTGCTAACCGTCGACAACCTCGAATCCTACTATTCGTTTCCATTCAAGCCGAGCGAGTACGGCGCTCAATCGGTCGGTCACCTGGCCATCCGCCTGCAAGTGTCCAGCAAGTTTCCGATGAGTGACCTCAACATAAAGAGCAAAGCCTACTCACTAGCCTTTATCGAGAACACGCCGCAATACAAGTCGGCTTCGTTTGAAGCGACGAACCTGGAGCTGACTGAAGACTTCGGGTTCAGCTACGGGCTGACGATTCCGCGCACCGCCTTTGAGTTTCTGGCTTATCGAGCACCCGAGCGAATAACCGCCGACGAGTTGCGCGATCCTCGCCTGGCGGAGCGTGAGCCTGACGGTTACTTCGAAGCAGCCGCCGTGTTCAACGAAGCCGGACGCGCGGCAGGCGAAATTGCGCCTCCGCCGGCGCGCTCGATTCTGGTGATGCTCGACACATCGCTTTCTATGCAGTGGGAGAAGCTCGACCGCGCTTATGAAGCTACTGAGGGATTGCTTCGTTCGCTCACGCCGCAAGATGCTTTCAACCTGATGTTGTTTAACGATGATGTAACGACGTTCAGCGACAAGGCGGTCGACGCCCGGCCGGATCAAATCGAACGCGCGCTGGCTTTCATCAAGTCAAGTTATCTTTCGGGCGGCACTGACCTGGCATCCGCGCTCGAACGAGCGACTAACTTGACAAAAGAGATGCCGGCGAAGAAAGAGCGCTCGATCGTGATGATCACCGATGGCAACTCGACGCTCGCGACTACCAGAACTCGAGCCATCACCGAGCGATTCCAGAAGGCAAACGACGGGGGGCCGCGGGCGCGATTGTACGTGTTCGGCATCGGCGCGGACACGAACATTCGATTGCTTGGCGAGCTGGCGCGCGCATCGCGAGGCTATTTCGATTGGACGCGCGAAACAGATGATCTCTCGTTCAAGCTGAAATCGTTTGTCAGTAAAGTCGGACGCGAACCGATAGACTCGCTGAAGCTTCAAAACTCGGACGCGGCGAACTTTTATCAGGTCTATCCCGACTATGAGGCGACGGCTTATGACGGCGCGCGGATCAGTTTTGTCGGGCGCTACAAGAAACCGGGATCGGCTTCGATCAGCCTGACGGGCAACGCGGAAGGCAAACCGGTTCGACTGACCCAACAAGTCGACCTGCCGGAACATGACGACGCGCATCCGCACGTTCCGCGAATCTGGGCGCGTGCGCGAGTCGACGCCCTGCTTCGGTTGATTGCGTTGAACGGCGAGACTAAGGAGGCGATCGACGAGATCATCGCTCTGTCCAAGAAGTACAAGTTCGTGACGCCTTACACATCATTCCTTGCTGCGCCTCGTTCGTTGCTGCGGCCGCGGGTTATTCGACCGGGCGACCCGGTGCTTCGCGTGCGAGCCGATGAGTCGATTAACGAAGTGACCGCGGTTTTTCCGTTCGGGTTGAGCAAGCGAATGACTTACATCAAAGCAGAAGACGTGTGGGAGAGTCGTTTCGTAGCGCCGCGGGAGATGTCGGACGGCGTGTATCACTGCCGGCTTGTGCTGGTGGACAGGCTGGGACGCGCTTATCAGGAAGAGAAGAGCTTCGTGATCGACAGCCGGCCGCCTCGGCTTCAAGCATCGTTGAGTCAAACGGTTGCGCGGGCGGGAGAAGATCTGGTGATCACGGTTCGTGCGGACAGCGACACGCGGGTGATAGCGGCTCGAGTGTTCGGGTCGATGCCCGTGCCGGTTGTGTGGGACTCAAAAGCGAGGGCCAACGTGGGGCAGTTGCGATTGCCGGCGGGCTTGCCGTCAGGAACTTATGTGATAAGGGTGACGGCTGAGGATTTCGCGCATAACTCGAGCGAAGTGGAGTTGACAGTAGAAGTGATCGGCGGCGGTTAGTTCTTACAAGCCCGATTTATCGGGCTGACCCGGAGGGCAAATAGGCCAGCCGTTTACGGCTGGTGAAGGAGCGGACGGATTTCGTGGGTAGCCCGTTTCAACGGGCTTATGACAATGGGCTTCAGCCGGAGAGGTGATGCCATGCCGCGAAACGTCTATTCGGAGATCAATCTTCACATTGTCTGGCGCACGAAGGAGAGTTTACAGGTGCTGACGGAGCAAATCGAACCGCGCGTGCACGATCACATTAAACATACCGTCCTCGAAACCGAGGGCTGTTTGTTTCAAGAGATCGGCGGCACGGAAGACCATGTTCATGTGGTCGTGAGCATCCCGCCAACATTGCTAATCAGCGAATGGATCGGGAGGCTGAAAGGGGGTAGCTCGCACTACATCAACAAAGAAATCGCAAATCGCAAATTGTTGGAGTGGCAAACAGGATACGGGGTGGTGAGTTTCGGTGCGAAGGATTTGCCGTGGGTTAAAACGTACGTTAGGAATCAAAGGCAACATCACGCGCGCGGCACGGCGCACGGACGGCTGGAGAGGATTGAGAAAGAACGGGCTGAAGCCGACGAGGATAAGCGCGCTAAAGCGCGCTGAGAAGTGGCGCCGTGCTCGGAGCCAGCCGTAAACGGCTGGCCTATTTGCCTGCGGTAGCCCGTTGAAACGGGCAGTCGTGGCTGAAGCCGACCAAGAGTAAGTACGCTAAAGCGTGCTGACAATTGGCGTCGTGCTCGAAACCAGCCGTGAACGGCTGGCCTATTTGCCCGCGGTAGCCCGTTGAAACGGGTAGTCGTGGCTGAAGCCGACCAGGATAAGCACGCTAAAGCGCGCTGATAATGACGTCGCGCTCGGAACCAGCCGTAAACGGCTGGCCTATTTGCCTGCGGTAGCCCGTTGAAACGGGCAGGAGGCGGAAGCCGACCAAGAGTAAGCACGCTAAAGCGCGCTGATAATGACGTCGCGCTCGGACCAGCCGTAAACGGCTGGCCTATTTGCCTGCGGTAGCCCGTTGAAACGGGCAGTCGTGGCTGAAGCCGACCAAGAGTAAGCACGCTAAAGCGCGCTGAGGAGTGG
>DATMCM010000715.1:0-2996 GCA_035558335.1 Blastocatellia bacterium
CTTCGGCCGAATCGGGATTGTTGCGCGCAGCGTCGTCGAGCAAGCGAAGCGCGCCCGCATAGTCTAAGCTCGCGCGCGCGGCTCGAGCGGGTGCGAGCACGGCATCGAGTCGGCGCGTCGTTTCAACCGATCCAGCTTCGGCGCGCGACCGGCCGTTGGATTGAGCGAACGTCGAAAGGACGGCCCCCACCAGCACGCCGACAAACATCCTTACTGATAGATGTTTCACTGAATTCCCTGGACGGCGGACTCACGGAGTCGGCAATTGAGCTTGGTCTGCTCTTAGCTCCAAACCAACTTCGGCCGCTACTCCGCGAAGCGCAGCGATAATAAAGTCGATATGCTCGCCTAGCTCTACTGCAAGCTCCTCGGCGCCTTCATAGACTTCGGCGCGATTCACCGTGCGAGCGAATGCTTTGTCCTTCAGCTTCTTCTTGACCGATCTGGACTCGAGATCCCAGATCCCGTTCGGCCTGACCAGCGCGCACGCCACAATAAAGCCGGTCAGCTCGTCGCAAGCGTACAGCCCTCTCGCGAGCAGCGTGTCGCGAGGCACACCGGTGTAGTTCGCGTGTCCCAAAATCGCGCGGCGAATCTCCTCGCTATAACCCCGCTGGCGAAGTATTTCTGAGCCCTTCAAAGGATGATCGGGCGGGGTTGGATACATCTCATAGTCGAAATCGTGCAACATCCCGGTCACGCCCCACTTGTCTTCGTCTTCGCCGAGCCGGCAAGCGTATGCTCGCATCACCTGTTCAACCGCGCGCGCGTGCTTGCGAAGCGAATCACCCTTGGTGTATTCGCACAGCAGCTGCCAGGCTTCGTCTCGTGTTGTCATAAGCGGCTCTTTACTCGGCTCGAAGCGCGATCATCGGATCGACTCGAGTCGCGCGGCGCGCCGGAACGTAGCTCGATAGAAGTGACACTGCAATGAGCACAAGTGGAAAGCCGATGAACGTCGTCACGTCTCTTCCGCTCACGCCGAACAACAACATCTCGACGACTCGGCCGAGCAGTAATGCCGCCACGATACCGATAGCGACACCGATCGACGCCAAAAGCATTCCTTGACCAACTATCATCTTGAGTATGTCCGATCGCTGCGCTCCGATAGCCATTCGAATTCCTATCTCGTGCTTTCGTTGGTTCACCGAATAGTTCATCACTCCGTAGATCCCGACCGCCGAAAGCACCAGCGCAATCGCCGCAAAAATTCCGAGCAGCAACATGTAAAGCCGGGGCTGGGACACCGAATCACCAACGATCTGAGACATTGTTTTCACGTCGTATACCGGTTGGGCTTTATCGACCGCGAGTATCTCGCTTCGGACCGCAGGCGCCAGGCTCAGCGGATCAGCCGCGGTGCGCACTGCTATTGCCATGAAGCTCCATGGAAACTGCAGGTAGGGTTCGTAGATCTCAAGCCCCGACTCGGCGTCGAGGGTGGAATTCTTCACGTCGGTAACGACGCCCACGATCTCGCGCGAGATCCCGCCTTCGGCGGTTATGCTGATGTGTCTGCCGATCGGGTCTTCATTGGGCCAGAAGCGCTGCCGCATCGTTTCGTTGATGATGATCACCGGCTGAGACTTATCGCGGTCCATATCCGTGAAGCTTCGGCCGCTGATCAAACCTATTCCCATCACCCGAAAATACTCAGGGCTGATCGCGGCATAGTTTGCCGCGAGGCGTTCGTTGGACGCGGCGGGTGTCCGGCCGTCAACGGTGAACCGGCGCGTTAGGTTGTTCCCGGTCATCGGAAGACTCGTCGCCGCGGCGGCTGACTGCACCCCCGGCAGCTTCTCGATGCGTTTAAGAGCTTGCTCGTAGAAAGCGGTAATCTGACTGTCTTCCGCGTACTGCAGAGGTGGAAGCGTTACCTGCATGGTTAGTACGTGGTCCGGGCTGAATCCCGGGTTTACCTGCTGCAACGAGTAGAAGCTCTTGATCATCAGACCTGCCCCGATCAACAGCATCTGGGTGAGCGCCACTTCGGTGACGACCAGTACGTTGCGCACTCGTCGACGCCCGATGCCTCCGGTCGAACCGCGCGATCCCTCCTTCAAGGTCTCATTCAGGTCGGGCCGCGATGCCTGAAGCGCCGGCACCAGCCCAAACACGAGCCCGGTCAGCAGGGACACCAGCAGAGTGAAGCCAAGCACTCTGGCATCGATTCTGATCTCGCCCAGGCGCGGGATGTTCGCGGGGTTCAGGCTTACCAATACCTTCAAGCCGAGCCACGCCAGCACGATCCCAAAGACCCCGCCCACCAGCGCGAGCATTACGCTCTCGGTCAGCAACTGTCGAATCAGCCGCCCGCGGCCTGCTCCGACCGCAACGCGAATCGCGATCTCTTTTTGACGAGCCGCGGCGCGCGCCAACAAGAGGTTGGCTACATTTGCACACGCGATCAGCAGCACCAGGCCGACGGCTGCAAGCAACAGCATTAGCGCGGGCTTGATGTCGCCTACGATCTGGCGGTGCAACGGAACGAGATTGACTCCCATTCCGGGATTTGAGTCGGGGTACTGTTGTTCGAGTCGGCCGGCGATGGTCGACATCTCGGCCTGGGCTTGATTGAGCGCGACTCCCGGCTTCAGCCGTGCGACGCACTTGAAAAAGCGAAACGACCGTTTCTTGAAATCTTCCGGCGTGGCTATCGAAGGAATACGCAGCCGGTCCGTTGCATCAAACGACATCGGGACCCAAAGTTCGTCGCCTTTTTCGGGTGATTGGAACTCAGGAGGCGCCACTCCCACGACAGTGAAGCTCGCTCCGTTTAGCTGGATCGTCCGATTGATGATCCCCGGGTCCCCGCCGAAGCGCTGCCATAAACTGTTGCTGATGATGACGACACGATCAGCGCCGGCCTGATCTTCGCTGGGAAGAAACGCTCGGCCGATTTGAGGCTGGACGCCCAGAACTGAAAAAAAGTTTGCGGACACCATCGTGCCTTGAAGATGCTCTGGCTGATCGCCGCCGGTCAGGTTGAAATC
>DATMCM010000716.1:0-2385 GCA_035558335.1 Blastocatellia bacterium
GGGTTTCAGATGAAGGGCCCCCTACAGATCAAGGTGCTCGGCGAACTAGCGGTCGTGCGCGACGCGCAGGAAATTGTCCTGCCGGCGTCAAAGAAGACGCGCGCTTTGCTCGCCTACCTGGCTTTGGCCAACAGGCGACAACGTCGCGACTATCTATGCCAACTGCTCTGGAACGTACCGGACGATCCCAGAGCTTCGCTCAGGTGGAGCCTCACGAAGCTTAGGCGGGTGTTCAACGAAGACGCTGATGAGCCCTGCCTCAGGACCGACGGAAGCAGCGTGTTTCTCGACGCCAACAAGCTTGATGTCGATTTGCTGCGCGTCGCCCACATTACATCAAAGAACGTGCGCTCTCTGACCACCTCAGATCTGGAAATTCTCGCCGCGCTGTTTCGAGGGCGCTTTCTTGAAGGTCTCGAACTGCCGCGTTGTCCGGTGTTCGAGGCTTGGCGCACCTTCCAAGCTGGCGCGTTGGATCGCACCAGATCGCTGATCCTACAGATGCTTGTAGAACGGCTACGCGGTGAACCTGAACGGGCTCTTCCGTTTGCCCAAGCGCTGCAGTCCATGGATCCGACCGATGAGCAAGTGTCTTTGGAGTTGCGATCGCTCGACACTTCGGCTCGAGAGAGCGCAATGCGAGCGGCGAGCGCGAGGTTGGATCGACCAAGTGGCGGCCTTCCCGATGCGTACTTCGCCCTGAATGAACACCAGCGTTCCCAGCAAGTACGTTATTGCAGGAGCCCAGACGGCGTCCAAATTGCCTACGCCATCTCCGGCAAGGGGCCACCAATTCTTCGGGCGGCGCATTGGATGTCGCATCTTCAGTATGAGTGGGAAAGCCCAGTATGGCGACACTGGATCGATTCACTCTCGAAAGGCAATACGCTCATTCGATACGATGAGCGTGGCAACGGCCTGTCCGATTGGAATGCCAGTGATCTGTCCTTTGCCGCCATGGTGTGCGATCTGGAGAGCGTTGCCGACGCAAACAGTCTGAACGGGTTCCCGCTGCTGGGTGTCTCGCAAAGCTGTGCGGTATCGGTCGCCTACGCCGTCCGGCACCCCGAGCGCGTATCTCACCTGATCCTCTATGGCGGATACGCAAAAGGTTGGCGAAAGCGAGGTGACCGCCACGAGATTGATACCCATGAAGCCATGACCACGTTGATCCGCGAGGGATGGGGAAAAGACAATCCCGCGTTTCGGCAGTTGTTCACCGAAACCTTCATCCCAGGCGCGAGCCGCGAGCAAATGACTTGGTTTAATGACCTTCAGAAGGAGACCGCTTCGCCTGACAACGCTAGTCGACTTCACTATTCATTTGGGGACATGGACGTTTCGGACATTTTGGGAGACGTGAGCGTGCCGACTTTGGTGCTGCACGCCAGGAATGATGCAGCAGTCCCATTTGAGCAAGGCAAGGCGCTAGCGGCTGGCATACCCGGAGCGCGCTTTGTGGATCTTAACAGCGCAAATCATATACTCCTTAGCGAGGAGCCGGCTTTCGCCGATTTCGTGCGGGAGGTCAGATCCTTCATTTCCGCGGCCGATCCCAAGTGACCCATTGGCTCGGCCGCATACCGGCAGGCCATTGCCGTTTAGGCTGCCCGGCACCGCAAATTTCAACGCTTCGGCTGCTCTTTTTTCAACGCTCGCGACTACACCTGCTCCAACGTGGGCCGGCGATAATCGAAGCCGAGATCAGCGAATGGAGGACCAAATGAAAATTCATTCCGTAATCGGCGGAGGTGGCGTGAAGCTGCATGTGCGCGAATGGGGCAAGGTCGATGCTCCCCCGGTCCTCTTCATCCATGGATGGTCACAGAATCACCTTTGCTGGCGCAAGCAGTACGAGAGCGAGCTTGCGGATGCGTTCCACCTCGTGGCCTTCGATCTTCGCGGCCACGGCATGTCGGAAGCGCCCGAGGCGCGGGACAACTATACGGAACCCCAGCCCTGGGCGGATGACATTGCCGCCATCATCGATCAGCTCGGCCTGAAAAATCCCACACTCGTCGGGTGGTCCTATGCCGGTTTCGTCATCTGTGACTATGTTCGTGCGTACGGTCAGGATGCCATCGCGGGAATCAACTTCGTGGGCGCAGCCGTAACGCTCGACAGGGCCGCGTTCGGCGTACTGATCGGGTCCGGGTTCCTCGATCACGTGCCGGGCGCGACCGCCGACGATTTTCCCTCCAATATCCAGGCAATTCGCGCATTCGTGGATGGCTGCACCGCACGACCCCTGCCGCGCGACGACTACGCAATCGCCTTGTGCTGGAACATCGTGGTACCCGCAAAGGTACGGGCCGCCCTTGTCACTCGCGTTATCGATTCCGAGGACGTGCTGAGCGCACTGGATCGACCCGTTCTAATGACTCA
>DATMCM010000717.1:0-12085 GCA_035558335.1 Blastocatellia bacterium
CGGCACATTTGTCGCTCGCGACTTCTAGCTGCAGCCGGTACCGAAGGTCATTCCTCATTTCCAGAAGAGTTTGAGGTCGCTCATCCACGGGACAACCACCGAGATTGAGCGGCCTCTTTTCGATTTGAGACGCGAGTCCACGCTTCCCGGTCGGCCAGCCTGAAGTGTTCCGATGGAGAATCTGTACCTCGCCGCCGTAGTCCGAGAATTGACCGACGAGATCCTCGGACGAGCGGTGGCCAGGATATCGCTTGCTGAATCAGCTCTGCTGTTCGACCTGAGGCTCGCCCGCGACCGCGTGTTGCGCGTCTCTCTCGACCGGTCCAGTCCCGCTTTCTACCTTTCACAAGCAGATCGAGATCAGTTCAACGCGGGAGCGCGCGCGAACGACGCCTTCATTTCACTTCTGCGAAAACACATCGTTGGAGCAAAGTTGATCTCGCTCACCAAAGATCCATTTGATCGCATCATTCGACTTCGTTTTGAGAGCTTTGACGCAGGCGGCGACCGCAGGCAGAACGGGGTTGTGTTGAGTCTGACCGGCCGTTCCGCCGATGCATGGCTGGTTGACTCGACGGATGCGGTCATCGGTTCATTCAGCGATTCTTCCCACGCTCCACCGCTTGTGCAGAAGGAGTCCGCTGACTTCGAGACGGCGATGCGGGATCTTTCTGAGTCAGTAAGCAGCGAGCAAATGATGGAGACCTTCTTTGGAGTTGGGTCGCCCTTCGGTCCCCTGCTGAAACGCGAGTTCATCGCGCGCTCTCGGGACCGCGGCGCCGTCAAGGCTCTCAAGTCGCTGCTTGTGGATCTTTATGAGCGAGAGCCGACTCCTCTGATCTATTCGCGCCTCCCGCTCGATCAGATTGGGAGCCGTTTGATCAACCTCAAGACCGACCTCGTTCTTACGCAGATCGAATTGGTCTACACCGACGGAATGCTTCGGCGATCATTTACATCCCTCTCGGAAGCAGCCGATCAGTACTACCGGGCGCGAAGCCGCGCGCTTGAGCTTCAGGCGCAATACAACTCGGCCAGCCAGCTCCTCGTTCATGAGATCAAGAAGCGCGAGTCGGCGATGAGAGCGATTGAAGCCGATCAGATCCGGTTTGACGACCCCGACAGGCTCAAGCGTTTTGGTGATCTGATTCTTGCCAATCTCTCAACAGCCCAAGTCGAGGGATCACGGGTTAGTGTGGTGGACTACTTTGATGAGCTTCAACCGACGATTCAAATCGAGTTGCCAGAGAACAAGACGTTACAACAAGCTGCCGTCGAGTACTTCTCACGTTATCAAAAGGCCCGCCGCGCTTTGACTGCGATAGACAAGCGGCGGCGGGAAATCGCAAAACAGCTCGACCCATTACGTGACCTCCTTCGGGGGCTTGAACAAGACCCAACAGCGGACCGCATCAGAGAGACTCGCGATGGGCTGGACCGCGTTCTCGGTCGGGCTACAAATAGAAAAGAAGGAAAACAGACAAGCAGGTCGAAGGCAAAACTCGGCAAGCCGGGACGACGTTTCGTCTCCAGCGACGGGTTCGAAGTGCTGGTAGGAAGAAACGATCGCGACAACGATGAGTTGACGTTTCGAGTGGCCCGATCTCAGGACGTCTGGATGCATGCTGCCGACTACCCCGGCTCGCACGTCCTGGTATCGAACCCCAGTCGAAATCCCGTTCCGCAGCGGACGATCACTGAAGCCGCGGAGCTGGCAGCTTTCTATTCGCAGGCAAAGCGAGAAGGCAAAGCGGCGGTTCACTACACGCAAAGGAAATCTGTCTCGAAGCCACCGCGCGCCAAGCCCGGCCTCGTGCGATTGTCGTCGTTCAAGACAATACTGGTTGAGCCTCGCTGCGCCTTGAAGAGAATCGAATGAGTAACTACACAGCGGCGCCATCATCGCTCATTGCTGAAACCTGCTTTCGGCCACCAAGACTCAAAGCCGCACCAAACCGTGAACACACTGGCGTGCAAGGTTTCGTGTTTCTTTCTGCCTTGGTGTCTTGGTGGCGAAGATCGTGTCCTCAAGCGGTGAGCTTCGCGATTAGCTGTGCGGCAACTTCTTCGGGCAGCAGTGCGCCAGTCTTCAACACAAAGTCGGCGAGCCCATAAGCGGCACGCCGTTGCTCAAACAGCTTCTTGGTTTCAGGCTCATCGGCCAGCAGAGGTCGAGATGTGTCGTTCTTGATTCTCTGAAAGCACACGTCGAAGGGACAATCCAGCCAGACTGTCAGACCGGCAGCGCGCAACAGCGCTCGATTTTCCTCCGATTGATAAGCTCCTCCTCCAAGCGCCACAACTGAATGCTTAAGACCATTGAGATGACCGATCGCTTCAGTTTCCAGGCGCCGAAACTCCTGCTCGCCGAGCTCCGCAAAAATCTGCCGGATCGATTTGCCGGCTCGCTTTTCGATCATTGCATCGAGATCAAGAAACTCATAACCGAGCAGAACGGCCAGCGCGCTACCGGCTTCGGTTTTGCCGGCGCCCATGAATCCAACTAGAAAAACTGGTGTGCCATCGCTAATCACAAACTTGGCCCTTCTACGACTCCCGGGCCGGCCATGGAAGCGAGCGCTTCATAGAAGCTCGGGAATGACACAGCGGCGCAATCGGCATCGAGAATCTCCGTCGAGCCTTCCGCTAACAACCCGGCAACCGCAAAGGCCATCGCGATCCGATGATCGCCCGCTGACTCGACTCGGGCACCCGTTAACTTTTGGGGGCCGCTTATCCCAAAGCCGTCTTCGAACTCTTCGATCTCGCCACTCATCGATCTAATGCCATTGACCAGGGTCCGAATGCGATCGCTCTCCTTGATTCGCAGCTCGCGAGCGTCGCGAACCTCAATTGTGCCCTCGACTTGCGTAGCGAGAACGGCAAGGATTGGGATCTCGTCAATAAGGTTAGCGATGACGCCGCCAGACAACGTCATCTTCCCTGATTCGGCTCGAAGCTCGCTCGTAGATGCGCAGATGTCGCCGGCAGCTTCGCCGTGTCGCTTGTCGAGGTTGCATCTTGCGATATTCGCTCCGAGACTCGACAGGACATCGAGGAAGGCGGTGCGTGTTGGATTGAGCCCGACTCCTCTCAGCACAACGCTCGAATCTCTGAGCGCAACAGCAGCCGCGATGAAGAACGCCGCAGAAGACACGTCTCCTGGAACCTTATAATTGACCGGGCTTAGTTTGGCGCCGCCCTCTACGCTCCAGGCGTTCACCGCATCGCGCTCGACTCGCGCGCCGAACTCATTGAGCATCAGCTCGGTATGATTGCGTGAAAGCGTAGGCTCGGAGAAGCTTGTTGAGCCATCGGCAAGAAGACCGGCCATTAAGACACACGACTTCACCTGCGCGCTGGCTACCGGGCTCGCGTAACTGATTCCCTTTAGTTTTCGACCTTGGATGTGAAGCGGTGCACGGCTCCCGTTGGCGGCGTCGATTTGAGCGCCCATCAGCGTCAGCGGCTCGATGATCCTTGCCATCGGTCTCGTCCGAAGACTTGCGTCGCCGTCTACTTCAGACTCGAATTGTTGCGCGGCAAGCAATCCGCTCAGCATCCTGATAGTCGTACCTGAGTTGCCGGCTTGAAGAAGGACCGGATTGCTCCCCGGCGCGAACCCAAACAGCCCGTTCCCGTGAACGATCAACTCCGATGCGCCTTGCTCAACCTTGATTCCGAGCCGTTTGATGCAGTCAAGTGTGGCCTGACAGTCCGCACTGCTCGAGAAGCCCGTTATACGGGACGCGCCCTCGGCGATCGATGCGAGCAGTGCGACGCGATGTGAAATTGACTTGTCACCGGGTATTGAAAGCTCACCTCGAATGCGCGAAGGGCCCTTGATTCTCATTGATCTTGACATCGCAACTTCCGGCATGTTACACAATGACGCGCCTTGACACCACCTTGCTTGTCGGATCGCATCGAGTTGTGAAGGCTAAGAAGAAAGGCTTCCCGCGATTAGATGACCGAGACCATCGAGCTTTCAATCGACAGCAAACTCGAGTTTGTGGATCTGGTCGCGTCGGTCACCAAGAGCGTGACGGCCAAGATGGAATTCGATGAAGATGACGCGAGCTGGATCGAGTTGGCTGTTCACGAAGCGGTTATCAACGCAATCACCCACGGCAACAGGAACTCGGCCGACAAACAGGTGGAAGTCCGATTTGTAACCGAGCAAGAAGCGTTGACCGTCTATGTCCGGGACCGCGGCGAAGGTTTTGATCCAAGCCAGTTACCGGACCCGACAAGCTCGGACAATCTGTTGAACCCGAGTGGGCGTGGAATCTTCTATATGCGCACCTTCATGGACGAAGTCGAGCATTCGATTCATCCCGAGGGAGGTAGCGTCGTTCGATTGACCAAGAATAAGCGATCATCCTGACTACGAATTCAGAGGACGATAAAGGAGAAGTACGATGGCTAGTCTCTCGATTAAGGACCGCCAGGCGGGCGATGTCACGATCCTCGATCTTTCGGGGAAGATAACCATTGGCGAGGGCAGCGTGCAGCTGCGTGAGGCAGTAAAGCGCATGCTCGACGATGGCAAGAAGAAGATCCTGTTGAACCTCGGAGATGTCTCTTATGTTGATAGCTCGGGCATCGGCGAGCTCGTCAGCTCTTACACCACCACCGGCAACAACGGAGGACAACTAAAGCTTCTCAACCAGACAAAGAAGATTCACGACCTTCTGACCATTACAAAGCTGGTCACAGTCTTTGAAACCCACGATAACGAGGAAACAGCGATCGCGAGCTTCAAGTAACCGAATGCCCTCAGCGGGCCGATTTTCTTGAATTGATCGAAGGGCGCATACCTCTACCCGCAGTAGACGGTTGCGCCCTTTTCCTTGCTTTATCTTATGGTCGCAATAACAACAAACTGGCTAGTCGTACTTCTCGCAAGCCTCCTCGGGTTTGTCTGGCCCGGGTATGCTCAGGATCGATCTGCCGGTCAGGCTCAGACGTCGCGAACATGGGCCGTGGTCGTCGGAGTCTCGAAGTACCAAAGGCTGCCCGGCGGGCAGCAGTTACAATTCGCCGATCGTGACGCGACCTTGTTCGCCGATGCATTACGGAAGGCTGGCGTCGGCGCCGAGAACATACGAACCTTGATCGGAGCCGAAGCCACAGCCTCAGCGATTAAGGCGGTTATCGGCAACTGGCTGGCGAGGTCCGCGGCCGAGAAGGATACGGTCATTCTGTTTTTTTCAGGTCACGGTATCTTCGAGCGCGAGTTTGGGGAGTCCTACCTCCTGGGCTGCGACTCCGATCCGAAGGACCCGTACACCAGCGCCCTCTCAGTGAGCGAGATTAACCAGGCCCTGAAGACCAGAGTACGAGCCCACCGAGTGCTGATCCTTGTTGACGCCGTGCGCCGCGATTTTTTCGACCCGGACGGAGCTGCGCAAACCGACGCGGCATCTTTCACAGCGGCGTTCAATACCCTTGCGTCGTCACGCGCCGGGGCTTCGGTGATGATCGCGAGCGGGCCAGGAGAGTTTTCGCGGGAGGGTCAGCGTTGGGACGGACACGGCGTGTTCACCAGGCACCTGGCCGATGCCCTCGCGACTGGAGGCGACCGCAATGCTGACGGCTTGATCACCGCTGAGGAGCTTCAGGAGTTTGTGACGACTCGAGTCAGCGATGACACCTCAGGCAAGCAGCACCCCTGGAGGAGCAAGACCGCCGGCGCCGATATGATAGTCGCGCGCATCGAACGGCAGAGCGCTCCGCCATCCGCATCGGCACGGAATGAGCCGGGCGCCAGGCTGGCCGAAGCGACGCGCGACACTTCGAAGCCAAAACCAGAATCGCCGACTAACCATCCAGCTGGCTCGAAGGCTGATACAAAGGCCAGCTCCGCTCGCGATGCTCAGCAGCCTGCGCCAGTCTCAAAAGGTGAAACGGATCGTTCATCGATTAAGCCTTCTCCCGCCCCGAGCGTGCCTGCGAATGAACGGACCGCTGCCTCAATTCCAAAGACTTCCGAAGGCGCTGCGACTCCATCTGCGATCAAGAACCCGCAGCCTTCACCCCGAACCGCAGAAGTCGAATCTCGGCGCGAACCTCCGCGATCAACCCGAACGTCTCCGCCAGCGATTGGGAAGGTTGATGCGCCAAGCCAGGACCAGACTCAACCACAGCGTGAGGGTGACGAAGTTGCCGTCGCGAATATGCCTGCGCCGCCAAGACCAGTCGCTTCGCCGCCAAACGTTTCACGCGTAAGCACGGAGCCGATGAAGACCGAGCCCGCCCCAGGATCTTCGACCGTTCCAGCCTCTTCCGGGGCTTCCGCTCCGTCGCCGCTTGTGCTTCAGATCGAGGCGCTGATTGCCTCAAAGAACTTGATCGAGCCGAAGAACGCGGCCGCTTGGGATTTGTATCAGCGTCTCAACTCCGACCCAAGTGCCGCCGCAGAAGCGGCTCGGCTGAAGCCGATGCTTGCGAACGCCCTCGCCGACGCGGCGCGTAGCGCCGTCGCTGGCGACGTTCGCGCCGACAACATTTCCGACCTTGTCGATGACTTTAAGCGTGCGGGCCAGATGTTTGTTCGGGCTCGTGCGCTCGGAAGTCAGGACCCGGAGCTTGGCTTGCTGGAAAAGCTTGGAGCGGCCGAAGCGCTGATCGCGCTGCAGTTCTACGACGAAGCCGAACGAGCGCTCTCCCAGCTTCAAACAGCGAAGCTTGCCGCTGCTGAGAATGCGTCTGGCCTGGTTTTCCACGGAAAGCTGGATACATTTCGGGCGGAACGCGCATTCAAACGCGCCATTGAACTGGATCCAAAGTGGGCCGCGCCACACTACAACCTGGCGCTCTTGTACCGCGGTCAGCAGAACGAGCAGGCACTGGTTGAACTGGAGAGCGCGGCTGCGCTTGATCCGGCAAACGTCTCGCTTGTTGTCGCGCTGGGAGACGAATACTTCGCACGAGAACAGTGGCAACGCGCGGGCGAAGCTTTCCGGAACGCAACCGTGCTCCGGCCCAGCGACGCGAGCCTTCACACCAAGCTCGGCCATGCATTGTACAGCCAGGGGCTCAAAGCAGATGCCGACCGCGAATACGAAAGGGCCCGCCAGCTACGCGGAAAGCAATAAGCAGCACGGAGTTCAGGCTTCATCCTGGCAGCGCCTTCGGCCTTCAATAATTCTGAAATGCGGATAAGAAGGGATGCAGGCACTTCCCTGGCGGTCACTTCTTTTTCTTTTCGTCCGCAACCGGTTGGGTAAGATCAACGACGAAAATCTCATTCCCGCTCTTCTCTCGATTCGACCCAAACAGAAGCTCGCTGTTGGAAACAAAAACCGGCGAGTGCGTATTTCCGGGTTTGGTGGTTAGCTGTTTGATCTCTCCCGATGAAGAATCGAAGACAAACAACTGGGTGCCTAGATCAGTTGGCGAGATAAAGGCGACGAGTTTTCCGTCGGGCGAGACGGTCGGGTTGCGCTTAGCCAAGTCCGGATCGGGAAGCGCGCGCACTTCTCTGGTATTGGGGTCGAGGAAATAGACGCCATCCTGCTGCTCGGGTTCTTCTTGAGCCCACAAGACGATCGACCCATTGGACATGTTGATGTAGTCATGGATCCGAGCAAACTTCCTTTCGGTCAGGTCGCGTTTCTCTTTGCCATCGAACCCGTACTGGAAGAGCGACTGCCTGCCCGTTCGTTCGTCCACCTTGATCAGCAGAACAGTCTTGCCGTCGCTCGAGATACCCGGACGGATCGACGAACAATCGTCTTCGGTGAAGACCTCCGGCTTGCCACCGGTGACGGCAACCGAAGCGACGTGCAGAGTGCCGAATGCTGCGTCGGGCAGCGGACTCTCGTCCGAAGTGAACAGTATTCGCTTGCTGTCGGGAGTGTAGACGGGCTCCTTGTCGCTAAACGTGTTTGAGGTCATCTGGCGAAGTTTCCCTGTCGCCAGCGCGAGGGTGTAGATCTCCGGAAAACTTGTTGATTCGCTGGACACGGCGAGAGCGACCGATGTTCCGTCGGGGCTCCATTGCGCGTCGATGACGCCAAGTTTGAAGCTCGTCAGCGGCGGACGGATCGAGTGGTCCGCGATCTTCATCACGTAAAGGTTGGGCGCTTCGTTCGGCCGTTGCGCCAGCAACAAAACTGAGTTTCGATCCGGCGATATCTGGCCAAGCGCATAGAGGCCCATCCCTTGTGTCACCTGCCGGATCTTGAACGGCTCGGTCTTCTTTTTCTTCTCTTCCTTTTTGGTCTCGGTTTGCGGTTTTCCAAAGCTGAAAAGCGGGAGACTAACAGCCAGCCAAAGTAGCAGGCTAGCGCGGACGACTCTGCACGCGCCCGCGAGAAGGCCAGTATTGATGCTGATTTCAGGCGTCATCGCTCGAGTCCACGACTTGGATTGCTGAATCCTAACACAGCGCGGCAACGCTCGAAACCGCGACGGCGATTGATGCTCGACCCGCGAGCTTGACCCATACTCGCCAACCGGTCCTCAAAGCCGCGCAGACGCCGTTGGACGATTCCCCGCTGGCAGGTGAGAGCTTTGCGGAGGTTCCGTCGCGGGATTAAGTCAGCAGCTGCCAAGCAACCTCCGCCGCGATTATGTAAACTAACACGGTCTATGACGCTTCCAAACTTTTCCTGGAAGTTTGATTGGCGAATGTTATTATTCAACCGGGTGAGGCCCAAACACTGAATGAGCCGACTGATGTTCGTCTACCTTTCCGGCACCGAAAAAGGTAAGACGCGAATCTTCAAGCAAGACCACGTATCCATTGGAACCTCAGACGCCTGCGATTTGAAACTCGTGGCGGAGGAAGGCGGCATCTTGCCCGACGGCGTGTTGGCGGACGTCTTCGATGAGGACAGCACATTCAACCTGATTCCTCGCGGTGAGGACCACTTCGAGATTACGGTCAACGGTGAAGTCGTAGACGCAAACGCGGCTGCTGGTCATTTGCTTCGCGACGGAGACACGGTTCATTTCGGGCACGGGCTCTCGAGCGCGAGCATTCTGTTCCAGGTGATGCCCGAGAACTTTTCCGCCTCCGGCATCGTGCGTCGCGAAGATCGGGAAATCGAACCGATCAGCGGCCAAACACCTCACCCGCTCACCGCGACGCTCTTTGTCAAAGAACTGTCGGCAAGCTTGTGGGCCGAAATTCCCCGCCGGGCAAAGCGTATTGCTGTTATTTCGATCAGCACGATCGCGGGGTTGATGGTGGCTCTGTTTCTGTTTGGGCTGATAACGCTGGTCAGAAACACAAACCAGACCGACCGCCTTGCCGAGCAGATATTCGGAATTCAGGCGCGGCGCGATCAGGATCGCGAGCTAATCAAAAAGCAACAAGAAGAAATCGAACGGTTGAGAGAGGTGAGCGAGCAGACACGGCGCTTTACGCAAAAAATAGCCGAGATCTACAGCCCGGGCGTCTGCTTGATAGTCGGCAGCTACAGCTTCGTCGAACGAGGCACCGGCAGAGTGCTCAGGTACGAAACTGCCGACAATCCCAGCGACATGCCGGTCGATAAGAATGGAAACCTGCGAGCCTCAGTAGATGGCGCTGGCTCGAAGGTTCAAATAGATTACACCGGTACCGGCTTTGTGGTTGAAGACGGCCTGATAACTACCAACAAACACGTCGTCCAGCCGTGGGCTACGGACCAACTGGCTCAGATCATTCTCAACCAGGGGGGCGGTCTGACCGCGCGGCTCGACACCCTTGAAGCCTTCTTCCCTTCCATCCAGACTCCGTTCGACTTGAAAGTGACCGGTGCCTCGACGCATTACGACATCGCGATCTGTAAGTTCGAACAAGGCGATGCAGCAATTCCTGTCCTGCCGATCAGTCACGAGGATCCCCGGCAAATCATAGGTGAGCCTGTAGTGCTTCTCGGTTACCCTACCGGTGTGGATGGTCTGCTTCAGCGCATCGAAGAGAACGAACGCCGCGAGATCATGAAGGAGCACGGGCAGTCCGCGACCGAAGTGGCTGCCGGGCTGGCGGCACGGGGACTGATAAGACCGCTCACGACTACCGGCACAATCAGCGACGCGCTTCCAGGGCGCATAGTTCATAGTGCGCAGACCACGGAGGGCGGTTCGGGCAGTCCGATGTTTGATCGCGACGGCCGTGTCATCGCCATTAATTCAGCAATACTCGCTACGATTGATGGTAACCAGAGCTTTGGCGGTTCGAATTTTGGAGTTCCGATCAAACACGCTTACGAGATGATCGAGGCCTACGACAAGGATAAACCGAAACTCACCAGCCAACGCTGACGCTCATCCGATTCAAACGAAGCGGCCTCCGCCGGAGATCTCGACTCCGTCGAATCGCAGCAAATCGTCTTCTTTGCTTGGCGGCGGGATGACTTCGAAAACCACGTTATCGAACTTACCGTGCCCGCGATAGAAGGATGTCTTGTAACCGCGCCGATTGGTGAACTCGATCAATTGGATGCCCCACTTTCCAAGCGCTGCATTTTCAGGAATGTGCACCCCGATTTCAAAAGTGTTTTGCGAGTATCCGGCTTCGGGGCTTATCAACGCCTCGCCCACCGCGAGCTTCGACTTGTTCGAACTCGCCATGCTGAACTGAAAACACTGAACGAATATTTTGCAGATCCCGATGGGATCGGATGCGCTGATACGAAGCACCAGCAGATCGCCGGCCACGACTCGAACATCCTCGGAGTTGTTCAACCCAAGGCTCACAGGCATAAGTTCGTCACCTCTCTACAAAGCCAGATTCAAACGTGAGGAACAGCAAAGGATCACAGGGCAGATACGAGAAAGGACAGTCTAATACTCTGTTTTATTGCGTTAACGATGATAACCGGGGCGACTCAAAGCGTCAAGAAGAGCCGGATATTCACTGCCAGCGTTCGCCCGTGAGTCTTGACTCCAGTGGGGAACCTGGCACTGACAACTGCCATTAATTCTTCTGGCCGAATGGGCGCTGCTTCCCTTCCAGCGCCTCCTTGTAAGCGCCGTTCTTCACTTCACCAAGTGCGATGGCCGCGTCATATTCCGCAATGGCATCCCCTCTGAATTCCTGAAAATCGAGTATCCGGCCCAACGATACATGGCTCCATTGAATCAACCATAAGTCCGAAACCGGCGAGGCATTCTGAATGGCTTTGCGATAAAGCTTGATCGCCTGCTCCAGCCGATCATGTTGCGCTTGAATCTTGTCATTCTCATCGGCCTTGGCGTCCAACTCGACTTGCGAGGGCGTTTGATTCAGAACCTGAGCCATACCGTAAAGCGCTCTCGCGTTGTTCGGCTCAGCCGCAAGGATCTCATCAAGTATCGTGCGAGCATCTGAAAACCGGCGCTGGCGAATCAGGTCGTCCGAGATCAGAATTTTGCTCGGGATCGTTCCCGGCGCCGGCCCAATCTCAGTCTTAGCCGATCCCGACCGGCGAGAGGCGGATACGCGAGCGACCACCGGCTCGAACTCTTTGACTCGGTCGGCTTCGCGATCGAATTTGATAGTCGCAACCATCTGATCGTATGCGTCTTCGATGTTGATCCCGACCTTCTCATAACCAACAAGCGAGTCGTAGAAATGAAACACTAACGCCGCGCCGCGCAGATAAGACTGTGCCAGATCAAATACTGCGTCGTCGTTTGAGTATGAAGCTGGCGATTGGATTCGCCGCATCCTCACTTCCGTTGCCTGCGCCAGCGATTCTCGGAGCACCAGGTACACGCTCGACGTATATTCCTTTGCCGCCGACGGCGCGCCGGCTACCAGCTTGACGATGCTGTCCTTGTACTCGAGCGCTTCCTTCAAGTGCCTCTCGATCATCGGATCGATCACAAACCTTATCATCGCATTGCGGACAGCTTCGGCGTTGGCAAGCCTGGATGGTCCCAGAACCACAATGTAGTCATCGCCAACGCGCCGTGACAGACTCTCTTCTTTTAGATTCAGAATGTCGCCGCGCACAAATGAACTGCCAAACGCGGCAAGCGGATCGGGTATCACGAAAACCTGACGAGTACGGTTGCGAGCATAGACCGTCGGATTCTCTCTCTTGGTTTTCTCAGGCACGTTCGCGCCGACGACGAGAGGCTTCATGCTGATCACTGTCTCGGG
>DATMCM010000718.1:0-6179 GCA_035558335.1 Blastocatellia bacterium
TGTCCCACGCCACATAAATATTGTCGCGAAATGGGCTGGCGATACTTGCGTCGCAAGCGATAAACGGTTTGTCTTCAAATCGCCCTAGCGCACCCGCGTTCAGGTCTTTTTTCAAGACTCTTCCCGGAGAGAAGGTCGCTCCTCCGTCGGTCGTGCTGTTGACGATCATGGCGTCGCCTTTGAAATTGTTATCGACGCTGGCGATGAGGAGCTGCGAGAAGAAGATTGTGCCTCGAGTGTCAATTGCCACACCCGGATCCGAAGCGAAGGACCAGGTCGTCCCTTGTTCGTCTACAAGCGGTTGGTCAGCTGCCGTCCAACTTGCTCCGCCGTCGCTCGAGAAATAGGTGCGCTGCGGGTTGCGAAAGATCTCGTTCGAGCCGGCTGCAAGCACATTGGGATTCTGAGAATCGACGGCGATAAAGACTTCGCTTTGAGGGCCGGGTTCGTTGCTTACGTCGACGTTCGCTCCGACGGTCACACTCAGTGACATGGGATTTGTTGATGCGCCGCCCACCTGCAGCGCGTGGAGTTTCCGCATCCACCGCGCTTCGGTGTAGGGGCTCGATTGCGACGCACGGCTCGATCGGGCCGGCCACGAAGCTGACGTCATGATCAACAACGCGAGGAGTGCGGACAAGCCGCTGAACTTCAACAGAATGGATTTGGCTCTGAAATGGGGGCGTCTCATCGGCAGTCTCCTTTCATTTGGTGGGGAGGCCGTGCCCCCCTCGAAGGATACCGGATGGCGAAATCGCAAGTAGCGACTACGCGCGCTTCGTTGCTGTCGTGGTATGGATACTACTCATGGACGCACACCTCGGCAAGCAGACGAGCCGATCAGTAGCGGTAGCGGTGCAATCCCTATCGGCCGTTTTGCTTCAGCCGTGCCAGGAACTCGAGGTTGGTCTTTGTCCCGCCTAATCCTTTCAACAACATCTCCATCGCCTCGATCGACTTCTTCCCCGCGAGTCCGCGACGCAGCAAGTTGATAAGCGGCATCGTTTCGGCATCGAACAGCTTTTCTTCCTTGCGAGTGCCCGATTGTGAGATGTCTATCGCGGGAAAGATCCTTCGCTCGGCGAGCTTGCGATCCAACACGATCTCGAGGTTCCCGGTTCCTTTGAACTCTTGAAAGATAACGTCGTCCATCTGGCTGCCAGTGTCGATCAAAGCCGTGCCGATGATCGTAAGCGAGCCGCCCTCTTCCGCTTTGCGGGCCGCGCCGAAAAACTTGCGGGGGAACTCCAGAGCTCGCGAGTCGACGCCTCCCGACATCGTACGGCCCCGCCGGCTCGTCTCCCGGTTGGAAGCACGAGCGAGGCGAGTGATCGAGTCAAGCAGCATCACGACGTCCTCGCCGCATTCGACCATTCGCTTTACGCGCTCGCTCACCAGCCGCGATACCTGCAGGTGAAGATCGGCATTCTGATCGGCTGAAGACGCGATAACCTCGCCCCGGACGCGGCGCTTCAGATGAGTCACTTCTTCGGGACGCTCGTCAACCAGCAACACGAAAAGATGAATTTCGGGATGGTTGTCGGCGACGGCTTCGGCGATCTGTTCGATCAGAGTGGTCTTGCCTGTTTTCGGAGGAGCGACGATCAAGCCACGCTGACCCTTGCCGATGGGAGCGATCAGGTCGAGCACTCGCATCGAAATGTTGTTGCTGCCCTTTGACAGCTCGAGCGGTTCGGTCGGATCGATGCTTGTAAGTCTCGTAAACTCCGGCACTCGCGCGTAGTCGCGTGGGTCGAGGCCGTTGACCTTGTCGATTTGAATAAGCTGATCCGCTTGAGTGCGGCCCCGCCCGTCCTGAGTGGGCCCGGCTGCGCCCTCGACCTGGACGCCTTCGCGTAGCGAGTAACGCTGAATAAGATTTCTTGGGACGAAGGCGTCTTTCGCGCTCGGCCTAAAATCTTTGTCGGCTTGCCGCAAGAACCCAAAGCCCTTTTCGTTTACTTGAAGAACACCTGAGACAGTAGTTTCCATTCAATCTCCAACATCAAAGTTTGATGCACACAGGATGATTTCCACATTCACCGCAGAGGCGCAGAGCCCGTTCAGGGAAGAACTAGTCTTCACATTCTCCGGGTTACTCGTAGGAAATAAGGTGTCGGGCACTTCGTCCGCTAATGCTGACGTTCAGTTCAGATCGAGCAGCACTTGCTCTCGACTGGTCATCACGTCGCGTCCGTAATCCGTGAGGGTGACAGTGGGGTAAGCGCCGCGCCCCACGGCGATGCAACCAGCCTCGATCAGCGCCTTGATGTAAGCCCCGATTTCATCCTGGGTCATGCCGCGGAGCAAGCCATAAGTCGAAAGTTTGTCGAGGTGATGCTCGATCACCTGCTTTGAGCTTGATCCGCGAAGGGCAGCCGCAATCGTTCCTTTGCCGAAGCGACCGTTCACTCGGGCGACGCAGCTCAACACTTTCTTGACTACGATCGTTTCGGTTTCGCTCAATGATCTCGCGCGGTTCGATTCCGGCTCTTCGTTGACCGGATTGAATGCGCGCTTCATGTCGGCGCGTCGCTTTAAGTCCGCGCGAAGTTCGTCACCGGAGGGCGCCTGGTCGATTATGAAGTGATCAAGTTCGGTCGCCGCCGGCAACTTACTCGAACGTCTGGAGCCGGATGCGCCGGCGACGGTCAACGTACCCGAGGTCGCAAGACGTTTTCTGGTTCGATTATCCAACTCGAGCGCCGCTTCGGGAGCGCACTGCGAGCAGGTGCCACAATGCTCAATTCTCTTTCTATCTCCGAAGTAATTCAAGATGAATAGCCGCAAGCAACCCTTGTTGTATGCGAAGTCAATCATCCTTCGAAGCTTCCACTGTTCGGCTGCGGCCCGCGAGGCCAGCTCCTTTGCATCGATCCTCAACAGGTGCGCCGGTTTTTCGTCGAGCAACTTGATCCCTCGACCGAGGTAGGCGTTGCGATGCGAGATCAACCCCCGAGTTGACAGTCCACCAAGCGCACGTCTTACCTGTGCGTCGGTAAAGCCGAGCTGTACGGCTATCGCGTTGAGGTCGAGCTCCGTCCGCTCGCGCTCGTTCAAATTGCGATTGAAGACTAGCTCGCGAAGGAGTGCGCCTTCCTGCGAGTCGTCAGACACCGCGCCCAGCGCCGCGTCGATCGAAACTTTCATCCAGGCGATGACGGTGCGATCGTTGCCGCGGCCGCGTTCGATGTGACCGGCCTTCTCGAGCGCCGTCAGCGCCGAGTAGACAGACATATCGTTTTTCAGACCCGCCCGATTCGCGAGTTCGCGCGCCGACATCTCGATTTTCTCGCCTCCGACTTCGCCGGCGAGGTGGGTGATCTCCTGATACACGCGTTTGATCAATTCGGGAGGCGGATGACTTCCCTCGATGAAGAACTCCTGGAAGCGTGTATCGGCGTAGTTGAACAGCAGCACGCACTCCGAGGACACCCCGTCGCGGCCCGCGCGCCCAACTTCCTGGTAGTAGGCTTCGATCGAGCCGGGCAGATGATAGTGCACGACGAAGCGGATATCCGGCTTGTCGATGCCCATTCCAAACGCGTTGGTTGCGACAATGGCCTGCCACTTGCCGCGCATGAATCCTTCTTGCGCGCGGGTGCGATCGCGCTCGTCCATCCCCGCGTGATAGGCCTCGACCATGAAGCTGGCCATCTTGAGCTTCGCGGTGACTTGCTCGACGGCCTTGCGGGTCGCGGCGTAAATGATGCCGGAGCCGCCGGACTTGCCGACGATGCGTTTGATCGTTTCGAGTTTCTCCTTTTCGCTTCCAACGTGCGCGACTCGCAGCGCGAGATTAGGTCGGTCGAACCCGGCCACCGCAACATAAGGATCGACCAATCCGAGCTGCTCGCTAATGTCCGCTCTCACGTGCGGAGTCGCTGTAGCAGTCAGCGCGATGACTTGCGGGTTAGCCAGGCGTTCGACTGCTTGCTTGAGCCGCAGGTAGTCCGGTCTGAAGTCATGACCCCAATGCGAGATGCAATGAGCTTCGTCTACGGCAAATAAACGAACCTTAACTTCACCGATCGAGTCCATGAAGGCGAAGCTTCGGAAGCGCTCGGGCGCAATGTAAACAAGCTTGTAGACACCGCGTCGAATCTCGCTCAATCGCTTGTTTGTCTCCGCGTAGCCCAGCGAGCTGTTGATGAACGTCGTAGGAATGCCGCGAGCCGCAAGTTGATCGACCTGGTCTTTCATCAGAGCTATTAGCGGAGACACTACGAGGGTCACACCATCGATCATCAGCGCCGGAAGTTGATAGCAGAGCGACTTGCCGCCGCCGGTCGGCATGATGACAACCGCATTGCGGCCTCCGAGAATGGCGTCGATGACGTCGGCCTGGCCTTCGCGGAAATCGTTAAAGCCAAAGTGTTTTTGAAGAGCCTCGCGGGCTTTTTCAGCAGTGTTCAAGCTAATGTCCTGAGTTTGATTCCTTCGAGACCCACGAGAAGGTGAAGACTTGTGCGAACTCCAACGATAGCACTTTGCGCGGGTGACTCCAAATGTCTGCGAGGAGGGGTAATGTCCCACAGCTTACCTGACCAGCATCAAGAGTCGACGGACCAGTCACATTCCGAAAGCGTTGGGTATAGAGGAACGCTTTCGGATTCTCTCGCACGAGCCCGAAGGACAATGTTCCGACTAAGATTCTCGGGCTGGGGCGCGCTATGGGAAGCGCGCCCCAGCCCGTCAGGTCAGGGACTACTTCTTGAACTGGAAGTAGGCCAGGTGCTGAGAGCCGTCTCTCAGCGTCAGTATGAACACTCGACAGGAGTTGGCCCACTGCTTCTCTGTCTTCCAGCTAAAGACGAACTGGTTGGCTACGTAGTCGTAGTGCAGCCCCGATGAGCCGCTGTCATCGGCGGGGAGAGGCGGATCCGGGTCCTCACTACCACACGCTACGTTGGCGGACTGGACGGACAAGACCGCGGACAAGTCGCTTATGAAACTCGAACCGCACTTTAGCTGGAACTTGAGCGGGACGCTTTGTCCGGCCTTGACTGCGTTGGTCTCCGGCGGGTTGTCCACCGGCTGGAAGAACCCGATGAAGGTGTACGAGACCGACACCGTGAAGCTGCAAGAGCTTGAGTTGTTACAGCTATCGGTCGCCGTGCAGTTCACGGTAGTGGCCCCGATCGGGAACGGGCTGCCGGATGGCGGAGCGCAGGAGACGGTCGGTGTTCCACCACAGTTGTCCGTTGCCGTCGGGGAGGCGTAGGTCACTACACCCCCTGATGAGCCGGAACAAGAGGTCGTCACATTGCCCGGACAAGTGATAACAGGCGGCGTGCTATCTACGCGCGTGTTGTAGGTGTAGTCGGTGGAGTCGCCGCAGGAATCCTGCACGCGAATAACGACCGATGTGCTGCAAGCCACAGTCGCCGAGGTCTGCACTGCCTTGGTCGGACTCGGATCACAATTATCAGTCAAGGCAGTCGTTGCTGCCAAGGCTGCCCCGTTTGCAGCCGCCACTGTCTGGTAGCAAGCTGCAATCGAGCCCTGGGTGGCGGTCGGCGCTGTCCCGTCCACGCGAGTGTTGTAGGTGTAGTCGGTGAAGGTGCCGCAGGAATCCTGCACGCGAATGACGACCGACGTGCTGCAAGCCACAGCCGCCGATGTTTGCACGGACTTGGTCACGGTGTTGCCGGCGTTCAACGGATCACAGTTATCATTCAGGTTGGTTGTCGCCGCCAACGCCCCGGCGTTTGCAGCCGCCACGGTCTGGTAGCAGGCGGCTACCGAACCCTGAGTGGCGGTCGGCGCGGTACCGTCAATCCGCGTCGGATAGGTGTAGTCGGTAGAGTTGCCGCAGGAATCCTGGACGCGAATGACGACTGACGTGTTGCAAGCCACGATCGCCGAGGTCTGGACTGCCTTGGTCGGACTCGGATCACAGTTGTCGGTCAAGGCAGTCGTTGCTGCCAAGGCTGCCCCATTTGCTGCCGCCACTGTCTGGTAGCAGGCTGCAATCGAGCCCTGGGCGGCCGTCGGCGCCGTCCCGTCCACGCGAGTGTTGTAGGTGTAGTCGGTGAAGTTACCGCATGAATCCTGCACGCGAACGACGACCGATGTGCTGCAAGCCACAGCCGCCGATGTTTCCACTGACTTCGTCACCGTGTTGCCGGCGTTCAGCGGGTCACAGTTGTCGTTCAGGTTGGTAGTGGCGGCCAGGG
>DATMCM010000719.1:0-4462 GCA_035558335.1 Blastocatellia bacterium
ATCTCGGCGCTTCCTCGTTTGACTTCCTGGTTTAGCATGTAAGCCGTCCCAATATGTGGTGTCGCCATATATATTCGATTCGGCATTGGATGTCAACATGTGGTAGTGGTGGAAAAGCGTATGGAGAAGAGTTCGCCACGAAGACCAACACGCGAAGGATCACCAATGCCCGCCTTTTGTGTAGCTTGGTGGGACTTGGTGCCTTTGTGGCGAGGCAGAATCCACAACCTCAACACAGCTTGCTTGAGAAAAGAAGTGGTCCGGTTTGATACGGTGCACGTCGCGATTTCATACTCTTCCGTTGTTCGAATACTCGCCCGTCGGTTATCGATCAAGCGTCCTCAGCACTTGCACGCGGAACGGGCATTGCACAAGAAATCCTCCCGATACTCTTCAACTCTTAAGCAGAAGGAAACAAGGAGGGAACAATGACGGTAAGAGAGATCATGACAGCGAGCCCAGCTTCCTGCACGCCTAACACAATGCTGCAGGAGGTCGCAAGAATGTTTCTGGATCACGACTGCGGCTGTATTCCAGTGGTCGAAAGTGAAAGAACCATGAAGCCTGTTGGGGTGATAACTGACCGTGACATAGTCTGCCGAATCGTAGCCAGAGGCCAGAACCCGCTGGATATGACTGCGGGAGACTGCATGTCCGGCAATGTCATAGTGGTGACTCCCGAAATGAGCCTGGATGAGTGCTGCGCTATCATGGAGAACAACCAGGTGAGACGAGTTCCGGTGGTGGACGCAACCGGGCGTTGCTGCGGAATCGTGTCGCAAGCTGACATAGCCGAAAACGCGCCGAACAAGACCACGGCGCAGGTGGTCAAAGAGGTCTCGAAAGATTCTGCGCGAGCTTCCAGGCATTCGGCTTGAGGTAGATCAGTTTTGCCCTTGGCCCAGGCGGTTTCCCGGTCTGGAGTTTGGGCATTTCGGTCGCCAAAATTCAATAAAACAACAAATGTAACCACGTAGCGGTGTCCTATCGATAGTTTGCATGGTTCGGGATATTCTGGGCCGCGTAGCGGTTACCTACGTGCGTGCAGACTCGATGACAAAGTCAATAGGTAACCGCTACGCGGCCACGATTATCGCCAATCCGCAAACTATCGATAGGACACCGCTACGCGGTTACCGCTGTGCCCGAGAAGGTGACCTGCGGACGAATCCTACAAGGATTCAACCACTTCGTGGTTGCTAGCCCGGTGAACCGGGCTATGGTCCGTCGGCGCACACGTCACCCAGGCGTGAACGCCTGGGCTGATGGAAAACTACGCCCGCTGCAACTGGTCCAGCCCTTGAACGGGTGACCGATGTCGGCTTCGGTCGCGCGATGAGTCGACGCCCAGGAAACACTAAGGCGCACCGCCATTGACTGGTCGGGTTGACCCGAGACGACACCCGCTGGTATCAATTTGAAGTCGCGACTGCTGATCCCTCTATCGAGTTATCGAGAGAGAAAAGAGTTGTCGTGATGTCCAAATCAAAGCTGCTCAGCCTGCTCATCTTATTCGCCCCCTTCCTTGGGTCTTGCTTGCCGTCGGCGTCGGGCGCAAGCCCAGGATTGCTGGTAGACGAATCAACCCATTTCATAGAAGTTCCCGGAGGCTCTTTCGGCTCCCAGCCGGTGAGGCTTGCCGCCACTTTGTATCAGCCGCGATTCTTTCCGTCGGCTCCGGCGGTTATTTACATACACGGTTGGGGAGGGCGGCGGTTGTCGGGCGAGGATAACCTCGCTTACTACGTTGCCTCGGCCGGTTACACGGTGCTTTCATACACCGCGCGTGGATTTGGCGAAGGCGAATCAGGCGGACGGGCAACGCTTGCCGGCCCGGACGAGCTCAATGATTTGAGGCGCGTGATCGATTGGCTGATAACCGACCCGGATCACGCGATCTTGCCGCGAGTGACAAAGATCGGTGTGATCGGCGGGTCGTACGGGGGCGGACACTCCTTTCAGATTGCGTCCGATTCGCGCGTGTCGGCCGTTGTGCCTCTGGTTGGTTGGACCGATCTGGAGCAAGCGCTTTTTCCGAACGGTGCGATCAACTACAGGCTTGGAATCGGCGAGTTCTACTCGGGCCTGGAACAGCAAACAGGCCAGGCGCCCTTCTTCAATTACACTCGCCTCGAGTTCGATATCTTCGACTCCGCCGCTGAAGGCCGGCCGCCTGATGACGGCGTAAGGCAAGAACTGCGCGCTCGCTCGATCGCTCAGCAGAATACCGACGGACAGGAGATTCTGGATCCAGCTCGGCGCCCTACCGCGCCGGTATTCATCATCCAGTCCTGGGATGACTACCTGTTTCCGTCAACTCAGGTGTTGGACGTGTTTTCTCAGATAACCGCGCCTAAGCAAATATATCTGGGCCGAACCGGCCATCCGCCGGGAGGGAATCACTACGAAGGTGAGGAGCTTTACATCGCCACTCAGGTGCTTCGCTGGTTCGATCGCTACCTTCGCGGAATCGGGGGCAAAGACTCGCGCTCGGTGACAAGCGCTCCCGCGCCGTTTTCAACTTTGCCGTTTACCGCGAAGCAGTATCCATCTGACGACATTTCATCTATGTCGTTGTTCCTCAAGCCGGGCGGTGTCCTGAAGAGCAGGAAGAAAGGACAGGATCAACCCGAAACCGTGGGCGGCATCTTTCGTCCGGAGCGTATTCGAAGCTCACGTCTCGGAGCAGAGATACCGTCGCAGAGCGACATGCTGAGCGGCCGAGCGGAAGTGCTTCTTACATCGCCCGTGCGGCTCGAGTACACGTTGGGGCCGTGGGACAAACAGACCGAAATAATCGGGAGCAACGAGTTTACCCTGTATCTCAGCAGCCAGACTTCGCGGGACGTTGACTTAATCGTGCGAACATACGATGTCGCCGAGGACGGCAGCGAAACCGAGGTAACCGTGGGCGCCATGCGAGTGAGCGGTCTGGTTGCGGGCGAGGTGCGCGCTGTGCGCTTCAAGGACTACGGAGACGATTGGGTATTTCGCGCCGGTCACTCGCTAAGAATCAAGGTTTCCAATATCGATTTTCCTGCTTTCAGACCGCCCGGAGCGAATGACAACAATCCGTCCGAGATTACGATTCACAATGGGAAAAGCTTTCCGTCCCGAATGAGGCTTCCGGTACGAGTCAGGTAAAGGTCGGGCACGCGGTGGCGGCTCTACGGTTAGCAGGTTTCAAGGTTATCTAACCGCAGAGTCGCTGAGACGCAAAGGCAACGCTGAGAGGACGACGAAATTAAGACGCTACCCACGCAGCGACGCTCTAAAGGTACCGTCTGACTCATGGTATGCTGAGAATTGTTTCTTTTCCACAGAGTCACACGGGCACTAGAGCATGGCTGAGTTTGTCGGGCATTCATTCCAGGGAAAGACGCGCTTCCGCGACACCATAGACGAAGAACCGATTCGTGATGAGCTCTTTAGCGTCGAACGTCTGGAGCAATACGCCGCGGAGTTGGCTTCCGGACACAATGTATCGTCCGGAAAGAGACGCGGTCGAAGGCTCTTGCCGCGGCTGGAAGAGAATGGTCGCAAGCTGTTTTCCGTTTACCGAATCCTCGCCGCCGCTGTTCGCGATGAGCGCGCGGTCTCTCCGGCCGCCGAATGGCTTGTCGATAACTTTTACATAGTCGAGGAACAGCTTCGCGAGATTCGCCGCGACTTGCCGAGCGGGTATTACAGGGAGCTGCCCAAGCTCCAGGGCGGTGAGCTTGAAGGTTACCCCCGGGTCTATGCAATCGCGCTTGCGTTGATTGCGCACACCGACAGCAGGCTCGACCGTGAAACTCTCGCTCGCTTCGTCCGCTCTTACCAACACGTCACCCCTCTGTTGATCGGCGAGATATGGGCCATTGCAATCACATTGCGTGTCGCTCTTGTCGAGAACTTGCGGCGACTGGCAACACGGATTGTCGCCGCGCGCAACGCGAGGGAAGAGGCTGACAAACTCGCAGAGAGGCTGTTGGAGATCGCCACCAGGCAGCCCAACGAATTGACCGCTACGCTTGAAGCAGCTCTCGGCAAAGTCAAACGATTAGATCAGGCGTTTGTTGTTCAGCTTACGCAGCGGCTGCGCGACCAGGACCCGGAGGTATGGCCGGCGCTCGACTGGCTGGAAAAGCGGCTTGCTCGCGAGGGCTCCGGCACCGAGCAGGTCGTTCATCAGGAGCACCAGCGGCAGGCCTCTGCGCAAGCCACGGTAGGCAACATCATCACAAGCATGCGCCTTCTCTCGACGCTCGACTGGAAGAGCTTCTTCGAGAGCGTCAGCCTTGTAGATCCCATCCTCGCCCAGGATCCGGTCGCCGCTTATGTCTCAATGGACTTTGCGACCCGCGACCGGTACAGGCACGTCGTCGAAAGGATGGCGAGGCGCACCAGGGCCTCGGAGTTGGAAGTCGCTCGTCACGCCGTGGAACTTGCGACGAAAGCGCATAGCGAGGCGACGGATGAT
>DATMCM010000720.1:0-2712 GCA_035558335.1 Blastocatellia bacterium
GAAATAGTTGGCGATGTTCGAGAAGGCGACATCGTCGTCACCGGTCAGAACGACACCGGCGCGAACCGTGCGCAACCGGCCACGACTCCGCTTGGCCAACAACCACGGCCAGGCGGCCCGGGCGGCGGCCGACCGCGTTAAGACATAGAATGTTCGAGTCCTAACCAAAGAGGTTCAGTTGGAAGCGAGAGTTATAAACGAGACAGCCGAGCGAGCGCTTGCGAGCGATCCATTGCTCGGACCGGCGCTGATCAAGCTGGATCACATCCACAAGATCTACCAGATGGGCGACGTCGAGATTCACGCTCTGCATGGTGTGTCGTTGCACATCGACCGGGGCGAATTCGTGGCGATCATGGGCGCTTCAGGCTCGGGCAAGTCGACGACGATGAATATCCTCGGCTGTCTCGACAAACCCACTCGGGGTCACTACCACCTCGATGGCCAGGACGTGTCCACGCTTTCGAGGGACGAGCTTGCCGACATTCGCAATCGCAAGATCGGCTTCGTGTTTCAAGGCTTCAACCTGCTGTCTCGAACATCTGCGCTTGAAAACGTCGAGCTTCCGATGCTGTATCTCGGAATCAAGACCGCCGAGCGGCTTGCGCGCGCCAGGGAAGCTCTGGAAATCGTCGGGTTGGGCGACCGAATGCACAATATGCCTAACCAGCTTTCAGGCGGACAGCAACAGCGCGTCGCCATCGCGCGTTCGCTGGTGAATCATCCATCGATCATTCTCGCGGATGAGCCGACCGGAAATCTCGACAGCCGAACCGCCGTCGACGTGATGTCAGTCTTTCAAAAGCTAAACGAGGAAAGAGGAATCACCATCGCGCTGGTTACTCACGAACCGGACATAGCACAGTACGCACGCAGAGTGATTGTGTTTAAGGACGGCCGCGTCAAGAGCGACGAGATGATCACGAACCCGCGCTCGGCTCGTGAAGAGCTCGAAAGCATGCCGGCGATCGATGACGAGGAGGACGACGACGAATGAACCTCTTTTTGACTTTCAGAGTCGCGCTTCGAGCGTTGGGCCGCAACAAGCTGAGGTCGATGCTAACTATGCTAGGCATCATAATCGGTGTGGGAGCGGTTATCGCAATGGTCGGCATAGGCCAGGGCGCGTCGTCTTCCATTCAGTCACAAATTGCGAACCTTGGCGACAACATGCTCTTCGTGATGTCGGGCTCGGCTAACACCGGCGGGATGCGGGGCGGCGCGGGATCGAACAACACTTTGACTCCCGAAGACGCTGACGCGATCGAGCGTGAATGCCCCGCGGTGCGCGCAGTGAGCCCCGGAGTCCGCGCCAACGGCCAGCTCGTGTTTGGTAATCAGAACTGGGTTGCGTCGAGTGGTATTCAAGGCACTAACGAAAAGTTCTCTGATATTCGCAAATGGCCGCTCGATAAGGGTGAGTTCTTCACCGAAGGCGACGTCCGAACAGCCAGCCGGGTCTGCGTCATAGGAAAGACTGTGGCCGACAACCTTTTTGCGGGGACTGATCCCATAGCACAGACCCTCCGAATCCGGAACCTTCCCTTTCGAGTGATCGGAGTCTTGAGCGTCAAAGGACAGAACCAGTACGGACAAGATCAAGATGACACGGTGATCGTGCCTTACACCACCGCCCAAAAAAAGATGCTTTCGATCACGCACATCAACATGGCGATGGTCTCTGCGGTTAGTCCCCAGGCGACTTTTACGGCGGAGAAACAGATTACCGAACTGCTCCGCCAGCGACACAAGCTCGGCCCAAATCAAGAGAGCGACTTCTTTGTTCGCAACCTTACCGATGTCGCAGACGCCGCCGACCAATCGAGTAAAATAATGACCAATTTGCTCGCCTCGATCGCGGGAGTCTCGCTTCTCGTCGGGGGCATCGGGATCATGAACATAATGCTGGTATCGGTTACCGAGCGCACACGCGAGATCGGCATTCGTATGGCGATCGGCGCCCGCGGCAGCGCGATTCGTCGTCAGTTCCTGATCGAATCTATTACCCTTTCGGTGGTCGGCGGCATCATCGGAGTCGCATTCGGAGTTGGGATTTCGATCATCATATCGAAGACTCTCAACTGGCCGACTCTGATCTCACCTATTTCAATCGTCGCATCAGTTGTGTTCTCGGTGTTCGTCGGAGTCGCCTTTGGATACTATCCCGCTCGCAAGGCTGCGGGCCTCGATCCAATCGACGCGTTGCGGTACGAGTAGAAGAGTGTTCGTGCGGTAATATTGCGACGTCAGATTAAAAGGCTGCGAGACCGCTCGTGGCCTTTTTTGAGAAGAGTCGGGTTCCGCTGCGGACTCCAAAACAACGCCAATCGAATCAGGGATGTGCTCTGGACGCAATCATGTATAATGAAAGCCGAACCAACGACCTGGGTTGGCGTTTGTTAAGTTGTTTAGTTATGTCTCTAGTCTCGCGAATAACAAAGCTCAGACCTGTAGCCGTAGCGCTCGCTGTAGCGTCCATGGTCTGTTCTCAAAGCTTTGCGCTGCCCCAGAACGGATCTCCTCAAGACAACAAACACAGTCAGGTTCGCCGAGTCATCAACAGCGCTGAGACTCATTTTCAGAAAGGTCAGAGCGCTTACACCAATGGCCAGTACGACCAGGCACGGCGCGAGTTTGACGAAGCGGTCGACAGCATATTGATCGATGCCATCGATGTGCGCAGTGACGACGAGTTGCGGGTCTATTACCGCG
>DATMCM010000721.1:0-14280 GCA_035558335.1 Blastocatellia bacterium
CTGAAGCGTTTTGCTCACCGCTTCGATGACGTTCAACATAATGGATACGCAGGCCTCGTCGCCCGGCAGGGTGTTAATCATTGCGTGGTAGAGATTGCGAACCGGCCACTCTTTTCCGAAGTAACGTTTGACGAAAGCGGCTCGCTGGTCGTCTATCGTGTTCAGGAGTTGAACCGCTTCAATCTGATTCTTGACGAGAGCGGTCATGCGCCGAATCTTTTCGGACCGCGGAGCGTATAGAAAGAAGCTGAGAGTGTCAGACCTGCCTCGGAGAAACCAGGGAGCACCTCTTCCGACGATCACGCAGTTGCCCGCATCGGAAGCGTCTTTGATCACTTGCTGGACAAGCAAAACCATTCGATCGGTATCGAAGATCTTGTCATCGGCAATCGGCAATCCTCGTTCGTAGCTGCCTCGCCAGAAGACTTTTCCGAGACGGTACAACAGCGGGTCGAGTCGCTCGTCACAATGCCTTGCAACAGACTCCTCGACCTCCGCCAGCCTCGCGATCTCGGAGGTCAACTGCCGGTCGAAGAGCTTCCAGCCGAGACGTCCGGCAAGACGCTCGGCAATCGCACCGCCGCCGCAACCGAATTCACGTTCGATGGCTATCACCTTGATCAAATACAATACCCCTCGGCTCTCGTTTCAGTGCACCGATACCGGACGGCCCGCCTTTACATTCTTGAACAGGAAGGCCGCCGCAGCGCAAATCACACAGATGAAAGCGAACAAGCGAAAGTTATCAACATAGGCCAGCAGCGTGGCCTGCTTTACCATCACTCCGTACAGCATCCCGTATGCCTTCCCTGCAGAGCCGAACGTCTGCTCGAGCGCCCGTAGGCGCTGCTGGAATGCGGGCTCGTAGGGCGTCATATGCGACACCAATATCGCCTGATGAGATTGCGAGCCGCGCTCGATCAGTGTGGTGACAAGCGAGATGCCTATGCTGCCTCCAAGATTGCGGCAGAGATTGTAAATGCCGGAGGCATTGCCAATCTGTTCGTTGCGGAGCGTTCCCATTGCAAGGGTAGTCAGCGGGACAAAGATCAATCCCACTCCCACCCCCTGAAGGATATTCGGCCACGTGATGAAGCTGGGTGAAATATCGAGATTCACATGGCTCAAAGTAAAACTTGTGAAGGCATATATCAGGAATCCCGCGGAGATCAACAGGCGATTATCAAGCCTACTGACCAGTATGCCAGCGATAGGCATCATCAACAGAGCTCCCAAACCGCGCGGACTTTGGGCCAGGCCACTTTGCAGCGCCGGATAACCCATTACCGTTTGCAAAAAGAGAGGAAGCAAAGTGATCGAGCCGTAGATCGTCACGCCGAGGAGCAGCACCACCATGGTCCCGACAGCAAAATTACGATTCAGGAAGATGCGCAAGTTGACGATGGGCTCCTTAGATTTGAGTTCCCGCAAGATGAACGCAATAAAGCCCACGACTGAAATCAGCGCGAACCAGCGTATCCAAACCGCGCTGAACCAATCGTCCTCTTGCCCCTTATCTAGAATGATCTGGAGCGTTGCAACCCAGATGGCCAGCAGGCCCAATCCGAGCGCATCGATTCGGCCCGGGCGCGCGTTCTTGATGTAGGGAGGGTCTTCCACAAAGCTGTGCAGCAGGAAGATGGCGAGCGCACCTATCGGAATGTTGATGTAAAAGATCCATCGCCAGGAGTAGTTGTCAGTTATCCACCCGCCGAGTGTCGGGCCAATGACCGGCGCTACGATGACGCCCAGCCCAAAGACTGCCATCGCGACCCCGCGTTTTTGAGGTGGAAAACTCTCCAGCAGGATCGCCTGAGAAAACGGCTGCAAGGCCCCGCCGCCCGCTCCCTGTATGATACGGGTGACCACCAGAAAGCTCAGGCTCGTCGCCGCGCCGCATAAAAATGACGCGACGGTAAAAAGGACGATGCAGGCGATCAGAAATCGCTTGCGTCCAAAAAAAGTCCCCAGCCAGGCGCTCGCCGGGAGCACGATGGCGTTCGAGACCAAATAACTGGTCAGCACCCAGGTGGCTTCGCTGGTGCTTGCCGACAAGCTTCCTGCGATATGCGGTACCGACACATTGACAATGGTTGTGTCGAGAACCTCCATGAACGTCGCCAGCATAACTGCGGGGGCGACAAGCCAGGGACTCACCCTTGGGCGCCACTCCATGCCCGACTGTTCTTGATCGGTTGGTTGCCGGCTAGGCATTTCCTTTCGCCCTCTGCCTTCCGTTCTCGCCGTTCATTTGACTTTCACCTCCGGCACGACAGACATTCCGGGGCCGAGAGAATGGGTTGGATCGGGAGGTTCATCAAAAACGATTTTGACCGGTACTCGTTGAACGACCTTGACGTAATTGCCGCTCGCGTTCTCAGGCGGCAATAAACTGAACGCCGCGCCGCTGCCCGCCTGGATACTATCGACGTGCCCTCTAAATGCTTTGTCGGGGTACGCATCAACGTCGATCTCTACCGACTGCCCGGGCTGCATGAAGGTCAACTGCGTTTCTTTGAAGTTCGCATTCACCCACAGATCGTCAGGCACAATAGCAAAGAGAACCTGACCAACTTGAAGAAGCGCGCCCTCTTCAACCGCCTTGCGGGTCACGCGGCCTGATTCTGGCGCGAAGATCCTGGTGTAGGAAAGCTCAAGCTCTGCTTGCTGAACCGCTGCCTGCGCCTGTTCGATTTCTGCGCTTGAGACATTGACTTGAGAACGGCTTGCAGCCACCTGGTCTGGCGCAGCGTTGGCTCCGGCGAGTTGACCCCGAGCCTCACCTACGCGCGCTTGCGATTCCTGTATCTGTGATTCAGCCTGGAGGAGTCCGTTGGCAGCAACTTCTTCTGCCGCCAAAGCATCAGCAACCTGCATGTCGGTAGCAGCTACTTTGAGCCGCGCCGCCTCGAGTTGAGCCTTGCCTACGCGAGCAGCTGCGACTGCCTGGTCGAACTGCTGGTGTGACACTTCGTCGCGATCGTAGAGCTGTTGATATCGCGTCACATCTGCAGCTGCCCTGGTAGCTTCAGCATCTGCTGCTGCGGACTGGGCGCGCGCCTGTTCCGCATTTGCCTGCGCCGTCTTGATCTGGACACGCGCTTGATCGAGACGGCTTCGCATGACTTCCGTCTGCGCTCTTGTCGATTGCACGTTAGAGGTGGCCTGGCCCAGTCCCGAAGACGCTTGCATTACAGCCGCGCTCGAGGTTGCGCTGGTCAACTTGACGTTGATCTGGGAAGAGTTGTGGCGCGCCTGCGCAGCGAGGAGGCTGGCTCTCGCCTGAGCAAGGCGCGCTTCAAAATCGCGCGGATCAATCTCGACCAGCAGGTCGCCTTCATTGACCTGCTGGTTGTCCGTTATATGGAGCTTTATGACGTGACCGGAAACCTTTGGGCTGATCTGGATGATGTGCCCGTCAATAAATGCATCGTCGGTCGATTCGTGAGAGATGGCATGGAGGTAGTAGCGCGTGCCGAAGATAATACCCACAAGTAGAACGACGGCGGCGGCGGCGATCATCAGTCGCCGCTTGAAGAGGGGCGTCCTTTTGCCTGCCGACTCATGCAAATCGGCCTGCGAAATTGCTACCGACGATTCGCCCGGTCGCTCGGCCTCAACAGTGCCGCCTCCAGTTGTCGAATCACCCTCTGGCTCTATATCGTTTGACATGACCGGTCCTCCAATATCTACCAGCGGAATGATTCAACCCGCCCCATCGCGGAAGCCAGATTGATCCGCGCCGCGTTGTGTACTGTGAGCGCCGCCACCTGGGCATCCCGCGACTCGGCAAGCGAGGTCTGGGCATTTACCACCTCAATATTGTCTCCTAGACCTGCTTGGAAGCGGTCGCGCGCCATTTGCAACTCACGCTCGGCGAGTCGAAGCGCCTGTTCGGCTGCGCGCACCTGCTCTGCGGCCGTCGCAAGCGTTTGAAGCGCGAGACGGACATCTTGTTCCACCTGCGCACGCAGGTCGTTGAGCTGCAATTCGGCCTGGCGCTGCCGACTGGTGGCAGCGGCAATGCGCCCGCGGGTGAGGCCGCCGTTGAAGATCGGCACGCTTAGCCGAATTCCGACGGAGCGCGTCGGCAGGTCAAGCACGTTCGGCTTTATGCCGCTTGAACCGTAGTCACCCACGAAGTCAATGGATGGTAACTGCTCGGCTTCTGCCGCGCGGCGCTCATAATCATTGAGTTTGACTTGCTCCTCGGCGAGGCGAATCTCCACACGCTGGCGCTGTGCAAGCTGCACTGCCGCTTCAGCCGAAGGTAGAGCAGCATCCGTATAAGCCAGCCTGTCAGTAAGAAGCAGCAATCCGCCGAGCGGAAGACCGGTGACTCTTTGAAGTTGCAGGCGTGCCTGGTAAGCCTCGGTGTGTGCCTGAGCGAGTCGGAATTGTTGCTGCGCCACGCGAGTCTCGGCCCGCGTCACATCCAGCCCAGTAGCAACTCCGGATTTGTGCTGATCAGTGGCCAGCGTTAGCAGAGTCTGAGCAAGTTCGAGATTGGCCTCAGTCGCTGCTACCGCTCGCTCAGTTCGCAATGCATTGAGATAAGCCAGCGCAGTATTCGTGATCACCTGCTGCCGCGAGAGTTGCTCACCAATGGCTGCGATATTCACGCCCGCGCGCCCGGCTTGATAATTGCGAATCGCGCCCAGGTTGAAGAGCGTCTGCACTAGCTGAACTCGCGCGTCGAAGACGTTGAATGGGCCGAGGAAGGTAAACGGAATGAGAGGGAACGCGTTCGGGGTCAGCCCCTGCGACGCGAGGTTGATGGTGAGGTTGGTTTGAGATGCAGCGCCGGCGAGGTTTGGCAGGAGACCGGCCAGCGATTCCCGTTCAACCCCTCGCGCTTCGTTACGGCGCTCACGCGCGAGCAGACTGGTGAGGTTGTTCTTGATTGCAAGCTGAACGGCCTCGTCAAAGCTTAGCGCGCCCTGTGCGGAAGAGGCTGGCGGGCTCGGGGATGCCTGAGGGCCATTGCTATCTAATCCTGAGATCCATCCGGCAATCAAAGGGCCGGCAATCTTAATCCGGGCCAGGTCGCTTTTGCCAGTCTCATTGCCTTGAGGCGTGCCAACCACTTTATCACCCGCGTCAATGCGCGTCGCGTGTCTCTGCGCTTCGCTTGCTTGTTTGATCTCTTGCCCGCCAACTGACAAAGGAAAGAACCAGAGCCCCAGGATTGAGAATCCGAACAATATCTGCGCGCGACGCTTGATCACTCAATTGCCCATCCGAATTGGTTTTATTGATACCTACCGGAGGATAAGAGAGCCGGTCTGCTTTTGTCTTCTCAGATCTTGCGGTTTTTGGCTTGATTGTGTCTGATTGTGCTCAAATCCCCGTCGGTGTGCCGGCGCTAGGTAGTTGACCTTGAAACATTAGAACGAAGACGAGGCAGAGCTAGACTATAACTTCCCGGAAGAGCGCCGGGCTGTACACAATGGTTTCAACAACCGAGGCCGGGAGGGGAACTGCACGGCCGGGATGCCCTACTTTCCAGTCTTCTTGACTTCGCTCCCGACTTTTTTGACTCCTTTGGTAGTAGCCTTCCCTGCCTTCTTAGTTCCTTTTGCCGCGGCTTTGCCCACGTCCTGGCCAGCGGCACCGGTTGCCTTTGCCGCCTTTTCGGAGCCCGTGGCTACCGCCTTGCCCGCCGTGCGGCCGCCCTTGCCAACCGCCTTGCCCGTTTCTTTCGTACCTTGTCCTGCATCCGAGGCAGTTTTCTTGAGTCCACCTTCCTTCTTGCTCTTCTTTGTCCCTCCAGTTTTGGCTGTAGACTGATCGCCCGTCTGTTGATCAGCGGTGGCCGCTCGCATCGCCATTGCCGCTTGTGAAACCGCGCCGCCGGCGAAAAGCATGCACATCATAAAGGTTGCGAGAAACAACTTGCTCTTCATTTGAGTTCTCCTATTTGATTGAAACTATCACGCGTGTTGCCTGGCTCTGCGACTTTTAAGATCGCATCCCTGTGCGATGCCTTCACGAACATTCGTCGACTCATCAATTCAAGATTAG
Organism: Blastocatellia bacterium; assembly: GCA_035558335.1. Lineage (GTDB taxonomy): Bacteria > Acidobacteriota > Blastocatellia > UBA7656 > UBA7656 > Onstottus_B. The sequence continues at coordinate 6,025 of DATMCM010000721.1, forward strand.
TTAAGGGTAAGGTTCGGCGTCTTTCTATTCTTTGCCGAAAGAAGCTGTTTCGTGCTCTTAGGCATAGCTCACCTATGAGTTTATCGCGGCTGTTGGGAAGCCTCGTTCCTTTCTGTCATCGGTATCAATCAGTAGTCTGATTGTTTCCATCAGGTGTTCGGGATCGCTCGGCTTGGTTATGTAAGCTTGCGCGCCGGCCTTCAACCCGCGTTCGATGTCCTTTGGATAAGCTAGAGCGGAATGAAAGACCAGCGGTGTTTGTCCGTCAAAGGACCGGATCTTTTCGACGAGATCAAAGCCTGACCCATCCGGGAATCGCTCACCGATCAGATATAAGTGAAAGTGCCGGCTTGCGGCCAACTCGACGCACTCCGCGACGGTGTCGCTAGTCGTCACCTCGTAGCCCGCCCGGCCCAGCCAGATGACGAGATACTCTCGTGTGTCCTCGTAGTTCTCAGCGCAAAGAATCCGCCATTTATCTGACTGCATTCCTTGCTCAATCCGACCGAAAGGAGGTCAAGCGTCTATCGATACGCCGATCGATGAATTCGCCCCAACTAATATGTGGAGGGTAACGCCTTGATCTGATGCCTGAGGTCAAAAGATAAATGACAGGCTCAAGACAGCCAGATGATGAGAGTAATGCGGGCAGTCGTTTGATGCCTTGAACCTGTCTTCGATTTACGCCGCGCGCGCTACTTTTCCTTTTTTGTTCTTCTTAACGAACTTGCCGAAGATTGAATGGTGCTCGGCCTTCATGCCGTCACCTTCAAGTCGCTCTTCAGCTTTTGTCTTTGGCAACTGATATCCAAGGTCGCTGTCAGACGACCAAATCTGCGAGAGGAAATACTGGTCTCCGACCTTATCGAACACCAGTTCGGCATTGCGCGGTATCTGGTTAGCCTGAGCGTTCTCTGCCTCGAAGGTAACGGCGGCGCGGCCCCTGGCGTTGCGTATCTCCAGAACTTGCGGTTCAACCTTACTAATGCGCTGTAAGATGTACTTGCCAGCAGGCAACGTGGTTTCTCTCACGGTAAACGAAAAAGGGACATCTGCCTCGATGGTACCCTCGCTTAGTGCTTGCGCTTTTGCAGCAACGTTCCCGACTCCTATCAAGAGAGCCAGCATAAAGAGCGTTCTTATGAACTGTAACTTCATCTTACCTCCAGTATGAATTGACGAACGGTTGAAGCTGCCGATCGGTTGTCTTATCCAGATGGAGTTGATCGCGGATCAACTGCTTCACCATAACTTCCTGTGACTTTCTGCCTTCTGCGCACGAAGTCTGCGCATCCAGCAGTGACTCACATGCGAATTGTATTTTGAACTGCGAGGATCATTCTTTCTGTTTCTTGCAGAAAAGTTTCTTATCTTGCTGCTAACAAACACCGGCTGGCAGGGAGTGACTTACTCAGAATATCAACAAGGTCGAAAGGCTGCTGCGATGTTTAGCCTGGCGAAATGGCTGCAAACACAGACGAGGGGTAGAGCCGGAACATAGGCTATTCTTGCTGCTGATAGGCGAAGCGCTGGGTTTCTATGGCAAGATTCGAGGCATCGGCGGGCAGGCTCTCAATAACTCACCTCGTTAGGGATCTCCAACTAAAAGTCTGGCGTCATCCCGCAAGCATCTGAACGCCGTTCGTAACCTGGGCAAGTGAAAGCCAAACAAGTGCTCAATGATCGAACTCCTCGCCAAACATGGGAAGGCCGCTCTTCGACGATTCCCGCGAAGCTTCGTCCTGAATGACGTCCCAGTGCTCGACCAGAATTCCATCCTTGATGCGAAGGATGTCCGCTGCAATCCAGTTCACCGGCTGGCCGAAGCCCGAAAATCGCCCGTGCACGATCACGAAATCTTTTTCAGCCAGAATCGTTCCCGATTCATACTTAAGCGTGGGCGGCATGCTCTTTATGAGATTGAACAGGCCGTCGCGACCGGGCTCGATATGAGCGCTGTGCTGGATATAGTTGGGCGACCAATAGCGCTCAGCGGCTGCATAGTCCCTCTTATTGAAGAGCGTATCGAAGGCCTCAAGGACAAGCGCTTTGTTTTTCGATTCAATCGACTGATTCATTTTTGTTCCCCTAAGAAACCAAAGATGGAACCACACACGCGGCAAACTGAGTTCCGATCTAAGAACTCTCTACTGGGCTGTTTTGCCGCCGTCCACCAGGTACGACGCACCGGTGACGAACGACGCCTTGTCGGACGCGAGAAAGACGATGATCTCAGCGATCTCTTCGGGTCTTCCTACTCGTTTGAGCGGAACGGTCGCCGCCAAACCCGCCTTTCTTTCGTCAGTACCGGTGAAGCGGTTCAGCATCCCAGTCTCGATTGGACCTGGAGCGACCATGTTAATTCGCACCCCTGACGAGGCGGCTTCGAGTGCGGCCGACTTGGTCAGTCCTTCGACCGCATGCTTGCTCGCCGAGTATATGGACGCGCCAGCAGCACCAGTATGACCGTAGGTGGACGACACGTTGACGATGCTGCCGCTTCCCTGGGCAAGCATAACCCGCATTTCGTGCTTCATGCTGAGCAGCGTACCCAGGACGTTTGTGTCGAAGGTCGCGGCGTAGGTTTCTGCAGTCTGTTCCGTCACCGGGCCGGGTGTGCCTTCGGTTCCAGCGCAATTGACAGCAGCATCCAGACGACCAAAGCGCGCGACAGTCTTATCGATCAGGCTGCGCAAGTCATCCTCGTGGCGCACGTCGGAACGCACAAACTCGGCTTCGGCGCCCAGCTCGCGAAGTTCGGCAACCAGTTTTTGACCCTCTTCATCGCGCCGGCCGGAGACGACAAGTCTCGCGCCCTCATTCGCGAAGGCCAATGCTGTGGCGCGTCCGATACCGGTCAGTGCGCCGGTGATCAAAACAACCTTCTTCTTCATGAGACTCTCCTTAGTACGTTGGTTTGCGTTCACGCCCAACCGCTGGTTAGGCGTTGGTGCCGCCGTCCACGGTCAGGTTCGCGCCGGTGATGTATGACGCCTCCGGACCTGCCACGAACGCGACCAACGCGGCAACCTCCTCAACATGCCCGTAGCGGTCGAGCGCTGTGTTGGCCTTCTGAGGCACCGACCAATCGCCCGCGGCCGGATTTAGATCCGTGTCGATCGGACCAGGCTGGACGTTGTTGACCGTGATGCCCCGGCTCCCCACCTCTCTGGACAACCCCTGAGTGAACATCTTGACGGCTCCCTTCGTCGCCGAATAGGGCACTAGCCCGGGCACCATCACTCGCTCGCCCACGGATGAGCCGATCATAATGATGCGGCCGCCGCTCTTCATTTGCTTCAACGCCGCTTTCGTCGCGATGAAGGTGCCGCGGACGTTGATGTCGATCAGGCGGTCCAGCTCCTCCAGCGTGGTCTCCTCGAACGTCTTAGGAATGGCCGTGCCGGCATTGTTCACAAGCACGTCAAGTCGGCCGAACGTCGCGACCGTCTTTTCAACTGCGGCTTCGACGGCGCCGGCATCAGCGGCGTCAGCCTGAATTGCGATCGCCTTTCGGCCGGCGCTTTCGATCTCCTTGACGACCGATGCGGCCGCCTCTGCACCTTTCGTGTAAGTGATGGCCACGTTCGCTCCGTCCGCAGCCAGACGCTTGGCGATCGCGGCACCGATGCCTCGCGACCCGCCCGTAATGAGTGCAATCTTTCCTTCCAGTTTCTTAGACATTGTGGTTCTCCTATTCCTTTAATCTCGCTCTTTGCCGATCCAATCGCGTATGTAGGGCGAGCAGTTGAGAATCGTGGCACCTCGTTCTTCACAAGTTCCGAGGAAGCGAACAATCTCCACATCGACTAAGGTCACTTCCTCCAGGTCCAATGTGATTGCTGGTCCGCTCTCGCGAATCTGTTTCTCTAGCTCCTCCAAATGCTCCGCCCGCATCCGACCTATTAGTTGAATCGTTGTGCTGTGCCCATCCGAGGCTTTTTCGATTCTTAAAGTCATTCGCGTCTTCTCTCGCTCTGCTCATTTGAACCGAGTGCAATGACAGTGCCATCTGGAATCCTTTGAATGACAGGCCTTTAAGCACTCGGGCTGTGCTGCTCTTTCGGCATATGCTGAAATTTCGGCTTGGAATCATCGGCATCTGCGTCGCATTGGATTACGGCAACCCACGGCACGAGGGGCTGTTGAAGTACGTATCGATAGCAATAAACGTTGAGCGAGCGGCTATCCGAGAAGATGCTTTCGCTGCTTAAGGAGGGAGGGGAATCAGGAGGTCTTGAAACGGTGTCGGTTGATCCGCAGTTTTCTGATCTTTGATTCGAGCGTCTGCCTGGGAATGCCCAGCTTGGCGGCGGCGCCAGTTGGACCCGCGATTACGCCCTCGGTTTCCCGCAATGCGGTTTCAATCATTTCTTTTTCACGCTCGACAAGGTTAGCGATCAGCGGAACACCCGTCGCTTCCGACTTGGGAGTCACCGGCGTAAGCCAGGTTTCATCTACACAAAAGGTGTCTCCGTCGCACAGGATTACTGCGCGTTCAATTACATTCTGCAGCTCGCGAATGTTGCCCGGCCAGTCATAAGCCTGGAACACCTCTAATGTTTTCCTGGTTATGTTTCGAATCTTTTTACCAACTGTTTGGGCATAACGATCGATCAGGTATTTGACTAACAACGGAATATCGTCAACCCGTTCCCGCAGGGCCGGTACGCGAATCGGGAAAACGTTGAGACGGTAGAACAAATCCTGACGGAACGTGCCTTCAGCAACGGTTGCGCTCAAGTCCCTATTCGTAGCTGCAAGTACTCGCACGTCCACCGAAACCGTTTGGTTGCCACCCACGCGTTCGAATTCCCGCTCTTGCAGGACTCGCAGCAAGGCAACCTGCGCTTCCGATGGGAGTTCACCGACTTCATCCAGAAAAATTGTTCCGCCGTCGGCCGATTCAAAGCGTCCCAGACGCCGCTGTGCTGCTCCCGTGAAGGAGCCTTTTTCATGGCCGAACAGTTCGGAGGCAATTAGCGAAGGCGGAATAGCCGCGCAGTTCATTCGAATGAACGCCCGCGTCGAACGCTTAGACCGATTGTGAATGGCGCGAGCAATAAGTTCCTTTCCTGTTCCGGTCTCGCCTAAGATCAGCACCGTCGAATCCAACGGAGCAACTTTCGAGACTTGCGTGAGTACCTGGCGCAGTGCTTTGGAGGAGCCGACGATTTCCTCGAACATCGAAGAGCGTTCGATCTCTTCCCGTAACGCGACGTTTTCGTTTCGCGTCCTGTCTTCGGTGCGTTTGCGATCGTCGATGTCGGTTCCCGTCGCATACCAGCGGACGAGGCGTCCCTGTTCATCGTGGAAAGGATTGTAACGGATGAGGAACCAACGATACTGACCATCCTTCCGCAGCGCTCGTTGTTCGATTTCAAACGGGACGCCGCGTGCAAGGGCCGCCCGGCGCTCTTCCCGCAGCCTCTCGAGATCCTCCGGATGAAAGATTCGTGCGCGAAAGTCCGAGGTAATCAGATCCTCCAGGGTGAGACCGGTATAGTCGAGGACTGCCTGGTTCGCGTAGATTGGAGAGCCGTCCGGCTCCTGGACGACAATGGCCTGGGGTATGGCGTCGGTAATCCGGCGAAGTTCCCGTTCCTCTTGCCGCAACTTCTCTTGCGCTTGCTTGAGGTCGTCAATGTCGGTATTGGTTCCATACCATCGGACAATCTCGCCGGACTCGTCTTGCAACGGTTCTACTCGGATGAGGAACCGGCGGTAGGCTCCGTCGTGACGTCGGAGGCGCACTTCGATTTCTCCGCCTGCTCCAGAAGCTACTAGCGTCCGCCACTCGTCCAGCCACTTCGACAGGTCTTCGGGATGAATAGCGACTTTACACCCCACTCGCTTTACTTCTTCTTGAGATAGACCCGTGTAGTCGCTCCATCGCTGGTTAACAAACTCGTTGGAACCATCTGGCCGGTTGCACCAGGCGAGCGTGGGGATCGTGTCGATGATCTTTCGGAGTTCAGCCTCCGATTTCTTCGCCTCGTCGTATGCCTTCTCTAAATCCTCTCTGGTTCGGTATTGCTCGGGGGCATTGCCGATGTCATTCCCGCCAGACGTCAAGGGAGGTCCAGCGCGCTCATCCTCCCTCTTCGCAGGGTCGTTGAAGTTTGTTTCGCTATGAGATTCCCGTGCCTTTATCACTTCTGCATCGTCTCCTCTTGCAGCGCAGACACTCACACATAGATGCTCATTTCCAAATAGCTCTCACAAGCATAGAAAGTGATTGTACCAAGAACCACCTTCGCAATTGAACTGCAAACGATTTGCGGGTGACGTCAAGCAGCTTGTGTAAAAGCTCAAAGTGATCGATTCTCCCAGTCCAAGTTAAAATGAAGTGAGTGATTCATCGGCTCAAATCTCCAGTGCGGGATCTTCGGCGCGATATTCATCAAGCTTGCGGTAGAGTGTCTTGCGGTCGACCCGGAGGATCTCAGCCGCGCGCAACTTGTTCCCCGCGGTCTCGCGCAGAGTCTCGAGGATGTAATCGCGCTCCAGCTCGCGGAGACTTAACCGCCGCTCACGGCCACGAGCGATCAGCGCTGCAGTAGCGCCACCTGATTGAATCCGCTCAGGCAAGTCGGACGTCTGTAAGATAGCTCCAGCCGCCATCGCCACGCCGCGCTCTATGGCATTTTCCAATTCACGCACGTTGCCCGGCCAATCGTAGGCCGTCAACATTCCCAACGCCTCTGCCGAAACATCAAGCGGCGGCAAGCCGGACGCTTCGGCCGTCTTGGCGATGAAATGTTCAACCAGCAGCGGAATGTCGAATCGGCGCTCGCGCAATGTCGGCACACGCAGATGGATGACGTTCAGCCGCCAGTAGAGGTCTTCGCGAAACCTTCCAGCACGCATCTCTTCTTCCAGGTCGCGGTTTGTGGCCGCAACGACACGCACCTTGATTTCGCGCTCACGATCTTCACCGACGCGCCGCACAGCGCCCTCTTGCAGGACGCGAAGCAATTTCGGCTGCAAGGCTAGAGGTAAATCCCCGATCTCATCCAGGAATATCGTCCCTTTGTCAGCGGCTTCAAAAAGGCCCGGCCGCGCCTGCCTTGCGCCGGTGAAGGCTTGTCCGGTGTGTCCGAACAACTCGGATTCGATCAACTCAGCGGGAATGGCAGCACAATTGACTGGCACAAAAGCGCCGGGTCTTCCGGATGATTCATGTACGGCGCGAGCGACCAGTTCTTTGCCGGTCCCTGATTGGCCAGCGATTAAGACCGTGCTGGTATTCCGTGCGGCACGAGTGATTAGCTCGAACAGTTCGCGCATGGGCCGCGATGCGCCGATGATGCGCGCCGGCGCGGTGGGCAATTCACGCCGCAGGCGCGCCTGCTCTCGCTGTGGCGCGCTCTTCAAAAGCGCCGCCTCGACGAGTTGAAGCAATTCCCCGGTCTCAAACGGCTTAGTCAGGTATTGAAACGCGCCGGCTTTGATCATTTGCACGGCCTGCTCGACCGAGCCGAATCCTGTGATGACGAGCACAGGAATCTCGGCACGTTGCTCCCGCAGTGCCTGGAGCAGCGCGTCGCCCTTTGAGCCGGGCATCTGCACGTCGGTAATCACAAGGTCGATGGGTTTGCGCTCGCGCCTGATGTGTTCCAGCGCCGACGCGCCGTCGACCGCAACCATGATCTCGTAGCCGGCGGTTTCCAGCTCCTCCTGCAAGAGGTCGCGCATGTCAGCGTCATCTTCGGCGATGAGCAACCGTTCGTTCATTTCACCTCCTGCTCGACTACTGCTGTCTCCTGCGGGTCGCCCACTGCCGGGCGTTCTTGACCTTGCGGCAGAAAAACGGTGAAGACGGCGCCTCTATCAATCGGGTTATTGACTGCTTCGATCCAGCCTCCGTGGTCTTCGACGATGCGGCGCGATACGGCCAGCCCAAGCCCCGTCCCTTGCCCGACATCCTTGGTTGTGAAGAACGGATCGAAGATCTGCGGCAGATGCTCCGGCGCAATTCCGGCGCCGCTGTCCGATACACTCGCGGCGATGAATTCCCGGCCATCTTTCTTCTGGCCATTGGAGTGATATTCAAGTCGCAAACGCCCTCCCCGGGGCATTGCCTGAATGGCGTTGATGCAGAGATTGAGGAAGACCTGGCGCAGCATATCCTTATCGCCTTCGATACCAACCGGCGGGCCGGCAACGATCTCGACGCTCACGCCATGCCGGTGGGCCTCGCCCTCGATCAACTCGCTGACATCGCTGAAGACCTGCGCCACGTCTACCGGCTGG
>DATMCM010000722.1:0-5790 GCA_035558335.1 Blastocatellia bacterium
GCTGGCGCCTGGCCGGGGGTGATCGGCAGCGGCGCTGGTTTCTTCATCGTTAGTTTCTCGAGGTTCTCTGGCGATATGTAGTATGCCGTAACCACGAACTGTGCGTTGATCGAGCGGCCAAGCTCTTGCGCTCCTTCTTCCGCGCTCTTCACCTCGAAGTCGGTGACGCTCACTATTCGCGAGTAGAACCCTAATCTCGAGAAGAACTGGCCGAGGTTGTCATATGAGCCGGTTACGTCGACCTGGATCGGCTGTGCGGTGTAGAACTCGGCGGGAGAGGCCTTCTGATGGATAAAGCGCTTCAGCTCCAAGCGCTGCTCGCGGAGAAAGTCCTTTATATTGTCGTACACGCGTGATATCTCGACCGAATCAGGAAGCAGATCGCGAAGGCGATCCATCTCCTCGCGTTTTTCTTTGAGCGTCTGCTCGGTCGCGATGAGGTTTTGCCGTATGATGTCTCCCTGCCTGTTCTTGACTCTTAGCTGCGTCACCTGGTCCCGGATCTTGTCGGTCTCAGCCCGTTTATCGCTATAGAGCATCAGGTGAGCACCCCAGAAGAGTATGCCTGCGAGCACCAGCAGTGCGAGCATCTGGTAGTACCAGGCCAGACGAGTAAGGAAACTCCCACCTTCTTCGGTGCCCTTAACAACAGTTGTCATCGTCGCTGCCATAGATGGTCTCCCTTTCACTTGCCCGGCGCAGCTGGCGCTGGCTTGTCCTTATCCGCTTCGGCCCGCGGTTTGTTGTAGTCGCAGTCTATGGTGAATTGAAACACCCGTGCTGTGACCTCGTCGGCTTCGGCTTTCTTATCCGACTTGTCGGGACCTTTCTTGTCGGGCTTCTCAGCTTTCTCGTTCTCTTTCCTGTCGAGCGCCTCGTCGGGCTTCATTTCTTTGCCCTCGACGGAGAGCATTACATTGCTGAACAACCCATTCGAGAACTCTAACTGGCGCGAGAAATCGGCGATGACTTGCTGATTGATTGAGCTGCCCACAATCTGAAGGTGAGCTCCTTTCTGGACGATCGTATCGAGACGGAAGTCAGCCTGCCCGCCTGGCATTCGCTCATTGATGGCGGACATCATCGCCACCGGGCCTTTTTGTTCAGCGCGTAGTTGCTTGATGATCTTGATTCGTTCTTCGACTTGCTTCAGTTCGGCTTCGAGTTCGTTCTTGCGCTGAATGTCCCCTTCCAGCTTCTTAGCCTCTTCCTCTTCGACGGTGAGGTCTTTCTTAGCTTCGGCGTATGCCCTGTTGGTCCACAGATGATCGACTCCGGTTGCAATCAGCAGCAATCCCAGCGCGGCCGCGACCATGAACACCTGTTGCCCGCGGCGGGCCGCTACCTTGGTCTTCTGTACCGAAACCCGGTGTTCGGCGGTTCCTTCAAGTAAATTCACGCGGATCATCTAGCCACCTCCGCTACACGGACGGCCAGCCCGACCGCCACTGCCATGTTTGGTGAGAGCTCTCTCAGGTACTCGTCGTCGAATTTCCTTCCGTCGACTTTGATCGATCGGAATGAGTCGAATCGTTCGACGGGCATCTGGAATTTGTCGGAAAGATACTCGGTTAGCTGTGCCACTTTTGACGAGCCGCCGGCTAGCAGCATTCGATCGATCGCCGGAGCGTCAGCGGCAGTCGCCCTGAAGAAGTCGAGGGTGCGCTGGATCTCAAGCGCCAGCATTTCTGACACCGATTGGATCGCGGAATAAGCCTGCTCGGCAGAGTGTTGGTCTACGTCCGCGCCTCGCTTCAGCGCTTCGGCTTGCTCGAACGTGAGGTTGAGTTCTTTTTGAAGAAGGTCGGTGTACTGATTGCCTCCCGCCGAGATGTCCCGCGTGAAGATCGAAGTCGTGCCGCGCACGATATTGATGGTCAACACCGAAGCCCCGATGTCCAATAGCGCAACCGTCTGGTTCGGAGATGGGTGATAGTTGGCTTCGTAAGCGTTCTGAAGCGCAAACGCATCAACGTCGACGATCATCGCCTGCTTACCGGCTTGTGAGATGACTTGCGTGAACTGAGCGATCTTGTCACGCTTGCAAGCAACCAGCAGCACATCCATGTTTTGGCCGGTCGAGTCGTGGCCCACGATTTCGTGGTAGAGATTGACATCATTTATGTCGAACGGTATGTACTGTTCGGCTTCCCAGTGAATCTGCTCATCGAGCTCTTCCTCGGGCATGGCGGGAAGCAATATCTTTTTGACAATGACTGCGTGGCCAGAGAGCGACGTGGCAACCTGATTGGTCTTTATGCTCTGATCGGTCCAGACACGACCGATCGAATCGCTCACGTGATTGAGATCTATGATGTGGCCATCGACTATCGTGTCGGACTGAAGGTTCTGATGAGCGATGTGAAGCAGCTCGAACCCGCCGCGCGTTGGCCTAAGCTCAATTGCTTTGAGCGCGCTTGATCCGATATCCAGGCCGACGACGCTTTTGTTCTTTTTCCCAAACATGGTTGTCTCCCTGGGAAGGTTGTCGACTCTTGATTCTCGATTTCGGATTGCCGGTACTGGAGCGTTCTGGCTTAAACCGCAGCGCGCTAAGACGCAAAATCCGCTATCGAGAATCGGCGGCAGGGGCAGACTCAAAGCAGGAGACTATCTGATGTGGGGTGCGGGAACTTCGTGAGGGACGAGTTCCGAGGGGCGGTGCTGAAGGGCGAAGACTTGTCTTCAACCTCAATCAAACATCGAAACGAGATTTCTTGCGACGGGGCCATTTCTAACATCCACCCCAAGGCAAGTCAACACTAAAATTTTCTCCGAGGGTTCAACTAATCGCTTTGAATGTTCCGAGAGTGTTTGGTTTGCCTTTCGATTGACCGCGACGCTGGCTTCTCATAATATTCCGGTCGTTCGCTGATGAATGAAAGGTTGCGGCTGCGCGCCTCAGCGGCTTCGGTCGACAGAAAACAGCTGCTTGAAGCGCACTACAACAACTCTCATATATGAGGTGGAGGCAAGTGTGATGACAGAAGTCGGTTCGACCGGCATCCAGTCTAAAGATATTCAGCAGGGAACGTCGAAGACTGGCGCATACCGATCGCTGATAATCGGTCAAACAGTTTGCACGGTGAAAGACCAGAAAGGTCAGAACTGCACCGGCCACGTTAAACAGTGGCTGACCGCTCCGCCTGAAGTCGTCAAGCAGGCGGCGCCTGGCAACACGATTCATCGATGCCAGCGCTGCTTCACAATCTACGAGGGGCCGCCGCAGGAATATCTTCACCCTACGTCAACGAAGTGAGGCGCCGCGCTCAAAGGCTCTTAACACAGTTGAGACAATCATGAGGAATGAACGGTTCAGTTGGACGACGAGGATGGTTGCTGCCGCTGTAACGATGGGATCCCTGTTCACTTGCGTGGGAGCTCGGCAAAGGCGAATCAAGCAAACAAATCGATCACAAGAAGGAGAAAGCGTTGATGATCAAGCACGAATATGCCGATGTAAACGGGGTGCGGTTGCACTACGCGACAGCGGGCACGGGCAAGCTGATCATCTTTGTGCACGGCTTTCCGGAGTTCTGGTACGAGTGGAAGAACGAGCTCGCGGAATTTGGCCGCGACTACATGGCAGTGGCTCCCGACATGCGCGGTTACAATCTCTCCTCGAAACCGACCGAAGTCGATCAGTATCAAGTGAAGTATATGGTCGAAGACCTTCGCGCGCTTGCCGAGAAGCTTGGGCATAAGAGGTTCATCCTGGTCGCTCACGATTGGGGAGGCGCGATAGCGTGGGCTTTCGCGCTAGCTCATCCGGACTACCTCGAGAAGTTGGTTATTATCAACGCGCCGCATCCGGGAGTGTTTGCGCGTGAGTTGCGCGACAACCCTGCTCAGCAAGAGGCGAGCCGCTACATGCTGATGTTCCGAGCGCCCCAAGCCGAACAGACTCTCTCGGAGAACAATTATGCGAGGCTCGTTCAGGTGGTCCTTGCGGAAGGCCTGAAGACAGGCGTGTTCACAGAAGAAGACAAGAAGGCCTATATCGAAGCGTGGTCACAACCGGGCGCGCTGACCGGCGGTCTGAACTACTATCGTGCGGCGCGAGTCGGCCCGCCGTCAGGTGAAAACGACAAGCAAGGGACGAGTTTCGCGGTAAACGCTCCTTCGCTGGTGGTAAAAGTGCCGACGCTTGTCATCTGGGGTGAGAAGGATACTGCTTTGCTAACCGGCAACCTCGAAGGGCTGGACAAGTTTGTTCCCGATCTGGCGATCAAGCGAATTCCGGATGGCACCCACTGGGTGATCCATGAGAAGCCGGCGCTTGTGGATGGCTACATCCGCGAATTCATAAAGAATAAGTAGAGAAGCCGGTGTCGACTAGACGTCTTTGCTGATCGGGATTTCAAAGTGGTTAGAACGAAATAGATTGAAGTATGTAACGTCGACCGTCCAGTTTGCGACAGTCGTTGCAACAAGAGATCCGCTAAGAACTATGCGCAGCCTGAACAGTCTGCGCTAAATCGGCTGTTGCTCTGGCAGCCCCACACGCCTCACCAGGTCCGAAAAGCGCGGATCCATCCTGATACCGTCGAATAGCGGCTCGACATTCAAATAGGCGAGATACCCGTACCGTTCAACGTAGGCGGTTTCCAGCCACTCGAACACCAGATCGGTTTCACCCATTCCCGCGTATGCTCGGGCCACAAGGTAAGCTGGCACATATCGTCGTTTGGAAGTTACCTTCAACTTCTCGATAGCCGCTTCGGCCTTTTCTCTCTCTCCGAGCACACCGTACAAGTGACCGCGCGCCGACAGCAGCTCAACGTCTTCGCCTGCGAGCTCTTCTGCCTTCTGAAACGAATCGCGCGCTTCATCGAACATTTGCTTCTGTTCGTATGCCTGCCCAAGCCGCCTGTGCGCAAGCGCGAATCCCCCGTCCAGCTCGATTGTGCTCTTGTAATGAGCGATCGCGCGGTCGTAGTCGCGCGACAGGTGATGGAGCCATCCGACCAGGGTGCTGATCGGCAATGACAACGGGTCAAGCTCCTGCGCCAATTTGACGTGAGCGAAACTCTCTTCGAACCTGCCCAGGGCCGCAAGCATCACCGAGTACCACTGGTGAGCCATCGGGTAACTCGGGTTCAACTCAATAGCGCGCTTGAATCCGGTCTCGGCCCCCGCCCAATCCCAGTCGTAGCCGAATTGGACGAACGACATAGACGTGTGAGCTTCAGCCAGTCCCTCATCGAACTCGAGCGCACGCGTCGCTGCCACCTTAGCCCTTGGGAAGGCATCGGATGAAGCGAGCATGCTGTAGCTGGCAAGCAGGTTGTAAGAGTCGGCCAGCCCGGCGTATGCAAGCGCATAGCTCGGGTCGCTGTCGATCGCTTGCTGAAAATACTCGATCCCGCGTTGCATTGCTTCCTCGGTGCGCTTGTTCCAGTAAAAGCGGCCCTTTAAGTAGTGCTGATATGCCTCGGTGTTTTCAGTATACCGTTTGGTGACCCTTTTCTTCTGCGCGCCGCTGAGCTTCACCCGCAACTGCTCGGATATCTCGCCTGACATTTCTTCTTCGACCGTGAAGATGTCTTCAAGACGCCGAGTGTACTGCTCGCCCCACAACAGTGCACCGTCGATGCTGTCGACCAGTTCGGTCTTGATGAGCAGTTGCTCGCCTCGCTGGAGGATCCTGCCGGTCAACACTGCCCGCACGCCAAGTTCGTGACCGACCTGCTTGCCGTCCATTTCCCTGCCCTTGTAGCGGAAGACCGTGCTGCGGGCCATAACTCGCAGCTTGGGAATCTGCGAGAGATTGTTGATGATGCTTTCAGT
>DATMCM010000723.1:0-8502 GCA_035558335.1 Blastocatellia bacterium
CGCGCGCCCTCCCTGCGCAACAGCACCGTCACTTATCGTGAGCGGCTGTTTGAGCTGGACCCCGAACGGCGTGCCCGAAGCCACTATTGCCTCTTCACCCTTGGAAAGCAGCACGCCAGCGATTCCCGCTCCCGCGCCAAACACCCCGCCAAGCGCCGCACCCTTACCTCCTCCCGCTATTCCACCAAGAACCGCCCCGATCGCTCCACCGGCGCCGACAAAAACGACTTTCTTGCTATCGCTATCGCCCGAGACGCGACTTTCATCGTCTATTCTTCTCCGCATTCGGGGATCATCCGATGTGAGCGCGCCGACCAACGCTACGCGAGCTCCGCTTGGAAGCACCAGGTCGTTGAACTCAACCGCTATTGACCCGGACCTGCTCATTCGCTTGGCTGGCGTCACCTGCGTGATTCGACCCTCAATGATGGAACCGGCCGGGATGACCGTTGTGCCATTGACATAGACCGGAACGCTTACGGTCGCGGTGAACATGTCTCCAACATGCGCCGTCCTGGACGTAAGCGTCATATTTATTTGGACGGCGATGACGGAATCTTCCGGAATAGTCAAGCTGCCGCCGTTTGGAGGAGATCCGTGGCGCGGACGCGACTGTTGAGCCAGGGCCCCAAATTCCAGACTCGCAACCAGAATGAACACCAAAGCATGTAATACCGGCTTGAAAAACATCTTGCCTCGCATACTCAGGACCTCCGTGGCGCTTGAATTCGCTGACTGGGGGCATTCGAATCTCAGGTGTTGAGACGCCGTCGTCCATCGTCGTGTTGTCCGCGGCTCATGAATTCTAACACCGTTTTGGCTTGTTGGGTGTGTGTCTTGGCCAGTTCCGGAGATCTGGCCTGGGCTGAGGCCTGGTCAACGACGCAAACCGGCCAGCCGGGGGTGTCGGATCACAAGCTTCACTTGGAGCTGATCGCGCCGTGTTTGCGCAGTAATTCCGTTGTTCTGTCGAGTGGAAGCGCTTCGACTCTGTGACCTCGCCCGGTCATCGCCGTAGCCTTAAACAACGAGTTGTAGACTGCTTCTTCGGTGGCCTCAATGACCGCCTCGAACAGCGGAGACATCGCTTCATTCCCAGCAGCTTCAACTCTTTGGGTGAAAAGGTGTTGGTCGAGCCGGACCGAATGCGAACCTCAGGAGTCGTGGAAAAGGCTATCGCATAGTCGCCGCTTCCATTGCTACCCGAAGAGCCCGTGCGCGCTAGCCCCATCATCGCGCGCGCCGCCAGCCTCTTGAGATTCCTCGCATCAAGCGGAGCGTCGGTAGCCACCACAATCATCGCCGATCCATCCGCAACGTCTCCTTCTGTTCGAGCGCTTTTCCGATTGGATTCCTTGGTCGCGCCCTTATTGCTCGGCGGTCGCTCGAGTTCCTCTCTAAGGTAGTAGCGGCCTAACTCCTTACCCACCGGCACTCCGACAATTGTTAGCACGCCTCCGAAGTTGGTCTGAACCAGAACGCCAACGGTGTAGCCTCCCAACGACGACGGCAGCTTCCGCGATGATGTTCCGATTCCGCCCTTGAACCCGAACGCGATCGTGCCCGTCCCGGCTCCAATTGCGCCTTCCTCAATTTCTCCGCCTTTCGCCTTCTTGATAGCGTTAATGACATCAGTGGCGGTTATGTGCCGCCCCCGAATGTCGTTCAAATAGCCGTCGTTGGTCTCCCCCACAAGCGGGTTTATCGACTGAACTTCCTCATTGCCCGGAAGCGCAAGCATGTAGTCGATCACCGCATCGGCCACACGCGGGACGCTCAGAGTTGAGGTCAGCAGGATCGGAGTTTCTATCTCGCCAAGCTCGTTCACCTGCGTCGAACCCACCAGCTTGCCAAATGCGTTGCCGACAAACACCGCGCCAGGTACCTTCTCGCGAAACAGATTGCCCGCATGCGGCAAGACCGCGGTTACGCCCGTGCGTACATCGTCGCCTCTAATTATCGTCGTGTGGCCGACCTTCACGCCTTCAACATCGGTAATTGCGTTCAGCGGACCGGGTGCCAGTATCCCGACGGATATCCCAATGTCTCGAGCCCTGGGCCGCTCATTCGTTTGCATATTCGATCCTATAGCGGTCAAGCAAAGCGTGATTGCAAGCGCAACCAGCGTCATTGGCGCACAAAGATTACTAGTGATTTTCACCGGGCTATCCTTTATCATCTTCTCGCTCTCATTTCAATTTTTGATTTCGGACTTTGGCTACGCTAGCTCGCTCACGCCATCCGAGCCCCACATCGAGATTCCATTTCCTGCTCCCAAGCTTGATGATCAGGTCGAGTCGCCCGAACCTCTTATCACGATCTTAGAATCGAGAATCCAAAACAACCATGCTCCATCTCTCCTGGGACGAAGGCATAGCCAAAGCACTGCTAACTGAAGGCCTGGTCACTCAAGACCAGCTTGCCAAGGCGCAAGCACTCCGCGATCAGCTCGCAGGGCAAAAAACAGTAGGCGAGGTCCTGGTCGAAATGAACTGGGTCAGTGCCCCGCGTTTGGACGAATTCGCGCGACGGCACCGCAGCATCGGTGAAATCCTCATCGCGCGAAGGCTGGTCAGTGAGCACGAAGTAACCGCGGCTCGCGACTTACAACGCAAGAACCTGCCTCGCTCCAAGCGGTTGGGTGAGACCCTGATAGAGATGGGACTGATCGAAGAGCGACACGTTATCGACGCTCTCGCCGAGAAGTTCAAGCTACCCCTGCGTGACCCAGATATTACAGAAATAGACATCGAACTGGTCAGACAAGTTTCACTCAAGTACCTTCGGCGCCAGACAGCACTGCCAATCGAAATCAACGGCGGCCAACTCCGACTTCTCGTGGCGGATCCGACTATGACTCACTTCGTCGAGGAGATCGCCCGGTTGTTCAACTGCCATGTGTCCCTTGCGCTTGCGCCAAGCGCGGTGATTCTCCAAAAGCTCGATTTGATTGAGGCGTTGCTCCAGAGCAAGGACGCGGGGATCGCAGACTATCAAAAGGTCAAGTACCACACGATCGAAGCTCAGTCACAGGCGGGCGAAGACCGCGTCGTGCAGATGGTAGATCAACTGATACGCGCCGCGATCGACGAAGGCGCATCCGATGTGCATCTCGAGCCAATGGCCAACAAGCTTCGCGTTCGTTATCGAATAGACGGCGTGCTGGTGCACAAGCTTGATTATCCGCGCGACTACACGCCGCGCATCATCTCCAGAATAAAGATCCTGGCCGACGCGGACGTAGCGGAGCGCCGAAAGCATCAGGACGGTCGCATCTTCGTCAAGACCGACAAGCAAGAAATAGACATCCGAGCCTCGTTCTATGCGACGGTGTTCGGCGAGAACGTGGTACTCCGAATCCTGAACAAGGCTTCGCTAATCGGCTTGCAGGAGCTGGGCTTCGCGCCGAACATTCTGCGTCTCTACAGCGAAGATGTGTTGGCAGCGCCTTCAGGCATCACGCTGATTACGGGCCCGACCGGCTCCGGCAAGACCACGACGTTGTACAGCTCGATCGACCATTGCAACGACCCGACGGTCAAGATCATCACCTGCGAAGACCCCGTCGAGTATGTGATCGACGGAATCTCGCAGTGCTCGATCAACGAGAAGATCGGACTGGGATTCAACGAAACGCTCAGATCGATAGTCCGGCAGGATCCGGATATCATCGTCATCGGCGAAATTCGCGATAGATTCTCGGCCGACATCGCCGTTCAATCCGCGCTCACCGGCCATAAGGTGTTTGCCACCTTTCACACCGAAGATTCAGTAGGCGCGCTGGTTCGACTGATCAACATGGAGATCGAGACTTCATTGATAGCGTCGACGATAGGCGCGGTGCTGGCTCAACGGCTGGTGCGAAAAGTCTGTTCGAGCTGCCGTATGAAGTATGAACCGGAAGATCGGGTTCTTAGGCGTTTCGGGCTGGTGCGCGACCAGGTGAGCGAGTTCACATTGTTACGCGGTAAAGGTTGTTCGAGTTGCAACTTCACCGGCTACCGTGGGCGAGTGGGTATTTACGAACTGCTGGTGCCCAACGTCGACATCCGCGATGCGATCCTACAAAAGAGAACGATGCAGCAGATCCGCGAGCTCAGCCTTGATTTGTGCAGCTTGTGCACGATGCAGGAGGACGGCATGGTGAAGGCCCTACGCGGTGCGACCACATTGGAAGAAGTTCTCGAGAACGCTCCGCGAGTGTTTCATCAGCGGCCGCTTGAGACTTTGCTTAGCATCGTCGGATAAAGAATGGCCGGGTTTCGTTCTATCCCTCGCATCTTCAAAGCATCCTTCTCCTCCGTCTGAACGCATTGCTCCTGAAGATCGAGAGAATCACCGCTTCGGTTGCGTTGCGGCGATTTCCTCTTGCTTGGCAGAACAGGCTGCGCTGCCGGCCGTTGTAGCGACCAACTCTGCGCTTTTCCGCATCCTTTTTGCGCTTTCCTGCATTACTCGATGGATAGCTTTCGTCTTATAGTGTCGAGGGGAATGGGACGATGCCAGAGTCAGCACGCAACCCCGCTCTACTAATCGCTCTGTTGCCAGGCTCACGACAAGGGCGGCCAACCAGTGGGCCGAATCGTCGAGTGACTTCCTCTTCTGGCTGTTTTGGGTTGCGAATGAGAGCCACCTGCTGATCCTTGTTGCGTTGAATGGCGCACTGCGCCTTTCGTACACGCCCTCCGCTCAGTTTGCCGACCTCTGGTTAGTATCGAACCACGGAGATGAAACGCGTCATGCTTGCAGCGCTAAGAGCATAAAGAACTGAGTGGCATCGCGACCGCAGAAGGTCAGTTCCGAGTCGAATAGGGAGGGATTGCCAGTAGATAGGATTGAGCGGTTGGATTATTGGCAAGAGTGTTTCGATCTTGTTGGGGGCCGAAGATGCCGAACACCCTCGAAGACAGAGTCTGGGAGATGCTTATCAAGCGAATCAAGGATGGGAGATGCACTCCCTTTCTTGGCGCGGGCGCCGCCTTTCCGGCGCTTCCACTTGGTTCTGACATCGCCCGAGAATGGGCACAAGAGTACGGCTACCCCCTGGATAATCCCAGTAATCTAGTCGAGGTAGCTCAGTACCTCGCGGTGAAATATGATCCACTGTTTCCAAAAGAGAAAATCTTGAAGCAGTTGGAACGTATGAGTCCGCCGGACTTCAATTCCCCGGCGGAACCTCACGGCGTTCTCGCAGATCTGCCGCTGCCCGTGTATCTGACTACTAACTACGATGATTTTATGGTTGGGGCCCTGAAGAGCCGATACAAGGACGCAAGACGTGAACTCTGCCGGTGGAATGAATCGATCCGAGACGAGCCCTCTCTCTTCGATTCAAACTTTACCCCCACAGTGGCGAATCCAGTTGTGTTCCATCTTCATGGTCACACCATTCCAGAGTCGTTGGTGCTGACCGAGGATGATTATTTGAGCTTCCTTGCAAACATCGCCCGTAATCCCAATCTGCTCCCGGTTCCGATACAGGCGGCGCTGGACCGTTCAACGTGCCTGTTCATAGGTTATCGGTTGGCGGATTGGAACTTCCGCGTGCTCTTTCAGGGTCTGAGGCCACGGCTGAAACTTTTGAACATAGCCGTCCTCAAGCCCCCTGGAGATTCAGAAGCAGCGGGCCAACAACAGGAGTATTTTGAACGCTATTACGCGATGATGGACTTGAAAGTCTACTGGGGAACTGCGACAGAGTTTGCGACGGACCTGCGGCAACGCTGGGATCGCGAGAAGCGCTTCGAGCAAGTGGGGAAAGTGTAATCGACCAGCGTACATCGCCCAGGCAAACACCGTCATAGGAGACGAAGAATGTTGAACACCATCGAACAAGCGAACCCAAACACAGGTAACGTAAACAATCCGGACAAAATGCAGGGATGTAAGCCCCAACCTTTGGACGCGAAGAGATGGGCATCTCTTCTTCGGGCGATAAGCGAGCAGAGGTGCACTCCGTTTCTCGGGGCTGAGGCTTGTTTCGGAGCGGTTCCCACCGCGTCAGAAATCGCGAGGGAATGGGCGAACGAATATGGGTATCCACTGGAAGACTCCCACGACCTGGCCCGAGTCGCTCAGTTCGTCGCTACGGAATACAGGGATCCCCTCTTTCCAAAGAGTTTGATCAAGCAGCGGTTCCAGGAAATCGACCCACCTAACTTTGGAGATCCCGACGAGCCTCACGGGGCTCT
Source organism: Blastocatellia bacterium (assembly GCA_035558335.1). GTDB lineage: Bacteria > Acidobacteriota > Blastocatellia > UBA7656 > UBA7656 > Onstottus_B. Next base: position 6,192 of record DATMCM010000723.1, read on the forward strand.
CGCCGATCTTCCGCTGCCTGTATACATCACTACAAACTATTATGATTTTATGGTGCAGGCGCTGAAAAGCTCTCCCCGCTATAAGGACCCAAGACGGGAATGGTGCAGGTGGAACGAACCCAAAGGGAGCGAGCCATCGATCTTTGCGTCGGGCTTCAAACCAACGCCGGCTAATCCCGTGGTATATCACCTGCACGGACACATCACCGCCCCGGAGTCGCTTGTTCTGACGGAGGATGACTATCTGGACTTTTTGGTCAACACATCAAAAGAACCGGACTTAGTTCCCGCGCGCATACAGACGGCATTTACGAGAGCGTCATTACTCTTCCTGGGATACCGGTTCACTGATTTGGCCTTCCGCGTCCTATTGCGCAGCCTTGTAAGCCACCTGCAGATAAATCCGACCAAAGCTCACGTGTCGGTGCAACTCGTCGCGATGGACAGAACGGACGACGTAGCTCTGATAGAGAGGGCACAGGCTTATCTTGGTCGTTACTGCGAAGGGCTGGACATCGGAGTGTACTGGGGCACTTGCCGCCAGTTTGTAAACGATTTGAGACAAAACTGGGAGGAGTTCAAACGCCCTAAGTAACGATTGGAGGTGTTTAGCTATGGGTACTGAATTGCAACCAACTGAATTGCAACCATATGTAGGTCCGTGCCCATTTGAACGCGAGCATCAAAACATCTTCTTTGGACGAGACCACGAAGCCAATGAGCTTGCTTACCGCATCATTGCCCATGCGGCCGTGGTACTGTACGCACCTTCAGGCGCCGGCAAGACCTCACTGATCAATGCCAAACTGACATCGCTGTTGGAACAGGAAGGATGTGAGATTCTTCCCCTCGCGCGAGTGCAGGGCCCGCTTACCGTCGCCCAAAGCGAGATCATACCTAACCTCTATGTCTTTCACACGCTCAGGAGTTGGGCAACCCCAGATATTGATTCCTCGCTATTGATACGGAAGACCCTCAAGAGTTTTCTGAAAGAGCGAAAGGGCTCCGCTAATGAAGAGGATGGTTCGCCACTCACTATCGCCATCTTCGATCAGTTCGAAGAGCTCTTTACCTTCTACGCCCATCGATGGAAAGACAGAAATGCGTTCTTCGAGCAGATTCGCGATGCGCTCAACGAAAATCAAACTCTGCGCGTGGTCTTTGCCATGCGAGAGGATTACATAGCCGAGCTGGACCCTTACGCAGCTCTGTTGCCCGAAAAGCTCCGAACGCGGTTTCGCCTGGAGCGCTTGCGCGACGAGGCCGCCTTATTGGCTGTCACCGACCCACTGAACGCAGAACCGTTCAAACGCATGGGTCGCCATTTCGAGGCGGGAGTCGCGGAAGAACTTGTACAGAATCTTTTGAAAATTCCGTCTGCCAGTCCGAATGGGGAGTCGGAAGTAGGACAGGTCATAGAGCCTGTACAGCTTCAGGTAGTCTGCCAGGACTTATGGCAGGCATTGCGGCCCGAAGATAAAGTCATCACACATCAGCACCTCAAATCCTGTGGCGATGTGAATCAGGCGCTTTCAAGATTCTATGAGAGATCAATCACGAGTGTAACCCGGGAAGTAGGTGATGTGACTGAGGGAGACCTTCGCAGGTGGTTTGGAAACACCCTTGTCACTCCCGACGGAACGCGTGGAATGGTTTTCAGAGGCCGTGAGAAGACCGGCGGAATTCCCAACGCGGGGGTCGATGCGCTCGAGAAACTGCACCTTATCAGAGGAGAGTTGCGAGGCCGCGGCCGGTGGTATGAACTTACTCACGACCGCTTCATTGATCCCATTCGAAAATCCAATGAAAAATGGTTAGCCGAGCGATCTGGGGAGGAACAGACGCGCCAGGATCTCGAAAAAAGAGCGACTGACTGGATCCGGGTGGGACGCGGGAGGAGCGGACTGCTTGACGAAGGACAATTGCTTATCGGCGAGCGCTGGCTGAGAAGTCCAGGAGCAACGGAGGTAGGTTACAGCGAGGCGTTGTTCGCACTGGTGCAGGCCAGTCGGGCGGCGAATGAACAGGCGGCCCGCGCGCGCGAGCAAGCGTTAGCGAATGAGCGGAGCCTGCGTGCCGAGGCGGAGCGTCAACGGGCCGAAGCGCAAGCCGCAGCCGGGCAGCGCGAACTGAAACAGGCTCACGCCCTGGCAATCGAACAAGAGCGGCGAGTCGAGGCCGAGCGGCAGCACGTCGCTGAACAGCAACAGCGGATTGAAGAACAGACCCGGGCAGCCAGACATTTACGCCGGTTGGTGGCAGCATTGGCGGTCGTATCTCTTCTAGCAGTCGTAGCGGCTGGGGCAGCAGT
>DATMCM010000724.1:0-6893 GCA_035558335.1 Blastocatellia bacterium
CTACGAGTCGAGCTTCTCGTCCGGCCTGTCTCGCTTCCTGGAAGTTCTCCCTTCAAACATTCTCGCCCACGCGACCCTGTCACGAGATGGTGAGGCCTGAAGTCCGCACCATGTTCTACGAGGCGTTATTCGCGAGGAAATCATTGCTGATCTTCCAACGCACTTTCGATCAACCAACAGTCTGAACTTCCCGCAGCCGACGCTCTAGAAAACGGCGCTCGCTGTCATTGGTTACAAGCGCCAGCGCTCGCGAGTAGTTTTGCGCCGCTTCTTCTGACAATCCCATCCGGCGAAGTAAATCGGCGCGCGCGGCATGCAGCAGATGATAATCCTCAAGATCGCCGGATGCGGCGAGCCCATCGATTAGCGCGAGCCCCCATTGAGGGCCGTCGACCATCGCGACTGCTACGGCCCGGTTCAAAGACACTATCGGAGAGGGCTGCGCGCGCTCGAGTAGATCGTAGAGCCGGAGGATCTGAGCCCAGTCGGTATCTTCGGCCCGCGGCGCGCGACAGTGTTCGGCCGCAATCCCGGCTTGCAGCGCGAAAGGACCCGGCGAGTCGCGAAACGCTTCCTCGACCAGCGGCAGCGCTTCGGCAATCTGTTCGCTGTTCCAGAGGCGGCGATCCTGCTCTTCGAGAACGACGAGATTGCCTTGCTCATCTATTCGGGCATCGCGCCGTGAATCGTGAAGCAGCATGAGCGCGAGAAGAGCAGTAGCCTCCGCCGGCGGCTTTGGAGCCATTAACCTCCTCACCAGACGCCCCAAACGAATCGCTTCGACGCAGAGATCATTTCGCACCAGCGGCTCTCCTCGAGTCGCCACGTAGCCTTCATTGAACACCAGATAGATCACGGTCAGCACCGCGTCCAGCCGGGCCGGCATATCGCTGGTGTCGGGTATCGAATATGGAATGCCCGCGTCTCGAATCTTGCGCTTGGCGCGCACCAGCCGTTGCGCCATGGTGGTCGAAGGTACGAGAAACGCTCGTGCGATCTCATCGGTCTCCAGGCCGCACAGGGTGCGGAGCGTCAGCGCGACTTGCGCCTCGTGCGCAAGCGCCGGATGACAGCAGGTGAAGATCAACCGCAGACGATCGTCCGGGATTTCGCTCGCGTCGTACTCCGGCTCCTCGATTGTGCGGATCAGCCCGGAAGCGGCGTACGATTCAAGCTTCTCCTCGAACCTGGTCCGGCGACGGAGCCGGTCGATGGCTTTGTGCCGAGCTGTTTGGATGATCCACGCGCGCGGGTACTCGGGGATACCGGAGTCCCGCCATTGATCGACAGCGACTGTAAAGGCTTCCTGCGCTGCCTCTTCCGCGAGGTCGAAGTCGCCAACGAGCCGAATCAGCGTGGCGACGATCCGGCCCCAATCAGAGCGATAAACCGCGTCGACGGCAGCATTGGCTTCCAAGCGCACGCCTTATGTTAATGATCTTCAGGCGAAGTGTCGATCCATTCACCGCTCGAGGGTTAATACCGGGTGTGATCAAAACTGGGACTTAGAATGCAACTCGTCGAATCATGAACCTATCTTGACACGCAGCCTACTACCGGCACTTGAGGTCTCTCGCTGCCTTTCCCAACCCCGTCAGGGGTTGAGTATTTGTAGTATCCGACGCCAGAAAGTCAGCTCCGGCCGCATTGTGAAACTTCGACCCAATCGGAGCATACAAACTCGGCCGGAGGGTGAGCCTGTGGCTTGTGTCTACAAACATTCAACCCCTGACGGGGTTGGGAAGGTTATCGGAAGATCTGGCGCGTCGGTAGCGCGGTGGAGGTCTACATACACATACACGTAGTCAGACGGATTGCATTCCGAGTCCTACCTTTAATCACACCCCAAGTCACCCGACATGCCGCGCGACGTTTGAACAAACGGCTCTCGGCCAAGTATAGTCAAGTGCTTCACGAGGATCATGAAAAAGAAACTGCTAGTCATAGGTTTGGACGGCGCCTCGTTCAACGTTCTGGATCCGCTGATTGAAAAGGGCCATCTGAAGAGCCTCGCCGGACTGATTGCGAGAGGAGCCCGGGCCGACCTCGAAACCACTTTTCCTCCGATCACCGCCGTCGCATGGTCGTCGTTCATGACGGGCAAGAACCCGGGCAAGCACGGCATCTTCGAATTTGTCAGGCTCGATCACGCCTCCAAGCGTGAGCTCGCGGTGAACGCTTCATTCAGGCAGGGGCGGGCGATATGGGATTTGCTGTCTGATGCGGGCGAGCGAGTCGTCGTTCACAACTTCCCATGCACCTATCCGCCTCACGAAGTGAACGGCTTGATGATCTCCGACTTTATGACGCCGCGAGGCCGCACCGACTTCACGTACCCATCCTCATTGCTCTCGGAGCTTGAAGAGAAGTTCGGCCCGTACCGTTTGCACCTTTCGCAGACTTACGCGAAGGGTAACGTCGAGGGTGTGCTTGACGAATTGTTCGACGAACTCGAGTACAAGGCGAAAGTCAGCGAATACTTGATGACGCGTTATGAATGGGATGCGTTTTTTCAGTACTTCTGGGGGACGGACCGGATCCAACACGAGTTGTGGCACATCATCGATGAAGCGCACCCGCGCCACGATCCGGAAGAAGCGCGGCTCTATGGCGACCGGGTGCGTGGCTACTTTGATCGGGTGGACGAGATAGTCGGGCGACTTGTCGAGCTGGCAGGACCAGACGCAATCGTCTGTGTAGCTTCGGATCACGGCTTTGGTCCGGCGCACAAGTACTGCTCGTTTAACATCTGGCTTTTGCAGGAAGGCTTTCTCAAACTCAAGAGTGATGCAATGACGCGCCTGAAGCGGACGATGTTCAATCTCGGGCTGACTCCTGAGTTGGCGTTCAAGGTGGTCAAGAAGCTTCCGCTCGGAGCGCTGCGGCCTTCGCGCGGAGTAAGCAATCAGCCGGGCGCTTCGAGTCTGTTGAGCAAGCTGTTTCTGTCGTTCAATGACGTCGATTGGGATCGGACGGTCGCGTTTTCCAAGGGGAACTACGGGCAAATATACGTCAACCTCCAGGGTCGTGAGCCCCACGGCGCGGTGCCGTCGAGCGAATACGATTCGGTCTGTGAAGCGATCGTCGCAAGGCTCAAGGCATTGAAGGATCCGGCGACGGGCGAGCCTTGGGCCGATCAGGTATTTCGTCGCGAGCAAATATACCAGGGACCGCGAGTCTCCGACGCTCCGGATGTTGCGTTCCTGCCTCGCGACATGCGCTACTTGCCGCTTGGCAACGCCGACTTCACCTCTAACAAATTCATGGTTGATGCTTTCGGCATATCGGGCTGTCATCGCATGCACGGAGTTCTGATAACGACCGGCGGCGCGGTCGAGCCAGGCCTCCGAGCGACGGGTGCCCGGATCGTTGATGTCACGCCCACGCTGCTTTATCTGACCGGTCAGCCGTTGCCCGGCGACATGGATGGGCAAGTTCTCACCGAAATGATTTCCGCTGAGTACCTGGACGCGACCCCGATCAAACTGACTTCTGAACTCGGCGCCGAAAAAGCAGCCGAGGTTGAGTTTTTGCCCGAAGAGAACGAAGAGATAATCGAGCGATTGAAGAGTCTTGGTTATATGGGCTAGGTGCCGGGGACGCGAGAAGCAATATTTACAGCAACACTCGAAGCGCATGAACAATGTCGCTGGAGTATTCAACATAGCCGGTTCAACTATCGAGAGAGCTAGCGGGCGGACTTGGCTCGCTCCCAGCCTCTTTTGGCTCTGCTTCGCGTTCGCCGCCATAGTTTACTTCCAGCTTCATTTCTGGAATTGGCCCGAAAAGCAAGACAGCGCGAATTGGGATTACTTCGCGCAGGTAGTAGCGCGTGGTGGCGTACCTTACAAAGATGTGGTTAACATCAAGACCCCACTTTCAGCCTACATCGGCGCCGCTGCAATCCTGGTCGGCAAGCCGTTTGGATTGCGCGATATTTATGCGATTAGAATCACCTATCTGCTGCTAGCCTCCCTTACACGTCGCGTTAACATTCTTGATCGCCAGCCAGTTCTTCGAAAGCTTCAGAATCGGCCTGCTTGCGGCGTCGATCCTCCTGGGTGTCGAGCAATTCGCCATCTTGAACATCACCGGCGCTCAGCCAAAGACGCCGATGATCCTTTTCGGACTGGTCTCGCTCTGGGCGATCCTGAGAGACCGTCCGTTCATCGCCGGATTTTCGGGATGCTATCCGCATTGAGCTGGCAGCCGGGCCTGCTTTTTGTCGGTGCAGCGGGTCTCGCGTTTTCAAAGTATCTTACAAGCTGGCGGACCTCAAAGTTGCGCGACTCCTTGCGGGAGCCGCAGCGCCTCTACTAGTCCTGCTGGTTTACTTATGGGCAGCGGGAGCACTGACAGACTTTTTCAACTGGTGTTTTGATTTTCCATTCAGTGTTTACGGCCCACGAGAGTTAACAACAGGGCAGGCTTTCCTCGACAGGTTCGCAAGTCTTCTCAGAAAACGTTACCTGAGCGTTCGACTCTATTTTTATCTTGGCGCGTTTGGACTGTTGTTCGTCATAGCAAGAGAGGTAATCGTAGGCGTGAAGCGGGGTTTCCGAGCGGCGTTGGAGCGCGCGCCGGTTCATCAGGTCATAATCGCAGCGCTTGTCTATTTCCTTTTCTGCCGCATTGACATGCAAGGCAGGCAGGACCTCATTCCACTCCTTCCCTTTGTAGCTATCTTCTCAGCCGTGCTGGTGGTTAGTTGCTTTGACCGGGCGGCAAATCTCGTAGCGAAGCTGCGAGGACGGCCCGGCGATGATTTGGTTCAAAGGATCGGCTTTGCTCTTGTCTGCGTCGTAGTACTTGTTCTTGGACTTGACGACGTTTTCTCGTCGACGAAGGGACCCAGGATCTTGAAGGCGGAAATGGCGGACACTGCCGACATTGTTTCGTTGCTCGAGCCGGGAGATAAGATATTCATTCACGGCTGGACACAGATACTTGTGCTTTCCGGTCTGACCAACGCCCAAAAATACACCAACCTCGACCATGGAAAGGACAGCTATCTCGATAAGATTGAGCCGGGCGGCTTTGAAGGGTGGCTTGCCCGATTGAAGGCCGGACGGCCAAAAGTCGTCGCACTCTTCCGTCTCAAGAATGTGGATCGCAAGGATGCTCTCCTGAGTTGGGTAAACTCCAGCTACGAACCGCGGCATGGAAGAGTCTTCATGTACTATGTCAGAAGAGATTGATGATGGCTAGGGCTGGTTTCACGCCGCAAGGTGAATCGAAGCCGAAACCGTTGCGCTACCGGCTGCGTTTAGAAAGACCATGGTTGTTGATTAACGCTGGTGCAAAGGGGAGAACGCGTACATTGGCAGCGACCGATACAGTCAGCGTGTTGAACGCTCCCGCTGGAACGAACGCGCTGATATCCGGGCGCGGTCTGTTCTGGATAGTTCTGGTGGTCAGCTCACTTATCTATGCCCAGAGCGAGTTCTGGAAGCTGCCAAGTGCGGGGGATCGCGCGAACTGGGATTACTTCGCTCAAGTGATCTCGCGCGGAGGCGTGCCGTATCGGGACGTTGTGAACATCAAGAGCCCGCTTTCGGCCTACATCGGCGCGGCGGCGATCGTTGTGACGCGTCCGTTCGGGTTGCGCGACGTGCTTGCGACGAGAATCGCGTTTATGTTGCTGCCGCGCTCACGGTTGCGTTTACCTTCCTGGTGGCCCTCGACTATCTGGGAAACCGGAGCGTCGCTTTGCTCGCCTCGATGATAATGCTGAGCTTCGAGGCGTTTGCAGTTCTGAACGGAGGAGGCGTCCAGCCAAAGACGCCGATGGTATTGTTCGGGCTGATGGCCCTGTGGGCGGTGCTGAAAGATCGTCCATTTGTTGCCGGCGTGTTCGGGATGCTTTCAGCGCTGAGCTGGCAGCCGGGATTGTTGTTCGTGGGTGTCGCAGGCCTGGCGTTCTCGCGCTATCTGACAAGCTGGCGCGATTTAAAAGTGGTCAGGCTTCTGGCTGGCGCGGCGATTCCGCTGGTGATCCAGCTCGGCTATTTTTGGGCGGTAGGCGCGCTCCACGATTTCTATGTGTGGAACATAAACTTCAATGCAACCGTCTACGGCCCGGGTCAGGCGCGATCGATTGGTGGGTTCTTTCGACGGCTCGCCAAGATGCTGGCCGGAACCTATCATACCGGGCGATTCTTTTTCTACCTGGCCGTGCCGGGGCTAGCTATAGTAACTTGGCAAACATTTGCGCGAAGACCTCGAGGCGAGTCGCGCGCTCTTCAAGATGCTCCGCGGCAGGCGCTTGTCATCGCGCCGGTTGTCTACTTTCTTTTTTGCATGATCGACATCCAAGGCGGAGCGGATCTCATTCCGCTGCTGCCGTTCGTGGCCATATTCGCGGCGGCAGCGCTGTTTTTTGCCGCCGAACAGGCTATCCACCTTGCGAGGCGATGGCAGCCCAACCTGAACCGAGCACCGCTGGAAACGGTGAGTGCTGGAGTGATTCTCGCGCTGGCGCTTGTCTTCAGCGTGAGCGAGAACCTGGCACGAGAGCGCAACGGTCCTACGCTTGCCGATCAAGACCCCGAGGTCCGCGAGATCGTTTCTTATCTCTCGCCCGGCGACAAGATCTTCGTTCACGGCAAACCCGAGATCCTGGTGCTGTCGGGTCTGACCAACGCCAGCAAGTACTATCTTCTCGACCGCGGCAAAGATGGGTACCTTGACCAAGTCGAAGAAGGAGGTTTCGCTGGATGGCTCGAACGGCTGAAGGCCGAGCGACCGAAAGTAGTCGCGCTCGACCGGCTCGACTCGCCCGGTCATATTCGCGAGCTTGAGGAATGGGTTGAATCTGAATACAACGAACACCGGGGTCGCATCTTTACCTTCTATGTCAGGAATGACCCCGGGCGATAGGCGACTACGGTTGC
>DATMCM010000725.1:0-7302 GCA_035558335.1 Blastocatellia bacterium
CAAGATGGTCCGCGAAGAGGTTGAAGCAACATTCCTCGACGAAGCAAAGGGGCAGTTCCGCTTTATCTGGGACCATATGAGCGACAGCTATCGCGGCGTGATCCGCGAATTCATTGAGAGTGGCAGCGTCGGAAAAGAGCACGAACACATCTACCAAGACTTGAAGCGAGCCGGGTACTTCATCGAAGACGACCGCGGGCCCCGCGTCTTTTCGAGCTTGTTCGCATCGGTAGTCTCGCGGCCGCGGATCATCACCACCGAGCTTCGCGAGACAGACCGCGCGGCGATGGCGGTGCACGACGGCAGAACCGAGAAGGTTGCGGCGCCTCCGCTGATCGAGCCCGAGGGCCATATCGGGAGGTTCGATATCGTCCGCGCGCTGGGCTCGGGCGGAATGGGCGACATCTTCGAAGCTCGCGACACCGATCTTCAGCGCTGCGTCGCAATCAAGGTGCTTGCTGCGAAGCATGTCGAGGACGAGACGATGAAGCAGCGGTTTCTTAGAGAGGCTCGGATGGCTTCGCAGCTCAACCATCCGAACATCGCGACGATCTACGAGATCGGTGAGGCGGCGGGCAATCCGTACATCGTGATGGAATACGTCGAAGGAGAAACGTTGTCCGACAGGCTGGGCAACGGCCCGCTGGACTTAAAAGACATCATCGAGATCGGGCACCAGGCGGCGGAAGCATTGGCGGAAGCTCACGAGCAAGGCGTCGTTCACCGCGACATCAAATCGGCGAACATCATGATCACCCTGCGCGGCAAAGTTAAGGTTCTCGACTTTGGTCTGGCCAAGCCGCTTCCGGCAGTGAAAAGCTCGAGCAAGACCAGGCTGACCGAATCGGGCGTGTTGCTTGGAACGGTAAGTTATATGTCACCGGAGCAGGCTACCGGGCGCGGCGAAGTCACTCATCTTTCGGATATCTTTTCGTTTGGCGTCGTGCTCTACGAAGTAACCGCCGGGCGGCTGCCTTTCGAAGGCGATACCTATTTTCAAACGATCGGCGCGATAAGCAAACGCGCCCACCCCCCGGTGAAGCGCTACCGCAAGGATGCTCCGAACGCGCTGGTCGCTGTGATCGACCGGCTGTTGAAGAAGGCTCCCGCCGAACGCTATCAGTCGGCGGCGGAGGTAGCGCGAGACTTGAAGGCGGTAAGCTGTTAATTCAGAAAGCGAGTTCGCAGTATGAAATCCGCCGGCAATGCCGCGCTCCATTTGAGGTCGATCGAAAAGAAGTCCTCACCCCGCGCAGTCGAGTCGTTTCCGTTCAATCTCGAGTTGATCAAGAAATTCACCCGCATTGACTTTCACCGGCCGGTGACATTCTTCGTCGGCGAGAACGGCTCGGGAAAGTCTACGCTGCTTGAAGCGATCGCCGCCGGGGTCGGATCGATAACGGTGGGCGGCGACGACGTGCAGCTGGACCATACTCTGGAGCACGCGCGGAAGCTCGCCTCCCAGTTCAGGTTTGTCTGGCACAAGAGGACGACGAAGGGTTTCTTCCTGAGGGCGGAGGACTTCTTCAACTTTGCGAGACGGATCAATCGAATGAGCGCGGAGCTGGAGGACCTGGCGGCCTCGTACGATGAGAGATTCACCGGCTATGCGCTTGGACTGGCAAAGGGAGCAGTACTGGGGCAGAGGCGTGCTCTTGCGGAAAGGTACGGCGAGGACGCGGATGCGAGATCTCATGGAGAGAGCTTTCTCCATTTGTTTCAGTCGCGTTTCGTTCCGGGCGGATTGTATCTGCTGGACGAGCCCGAAGCGCCGCTTTCACCGCTGCGGCAGTTATCATTGCTGTCGATGCTCAAAGACATGGTGAGCCGCAAAGCTCAGTTCATCATTGCGACTCACTCGCCGATCTTGATGGCATTTCCCGAAGCTTCGATCGTCAGTTTCGACACTCATCCGGTCAAGGAAGTCGCATACGAAGACATCGAACACGTGAACCTGACCAGGTTGTTTCTCAACAACCCGGAGGCGTTTCTTCGCAGGTTATGAACCGTCTTCGGCGTGCTCAGGCTTCAGACCACTTCACTCTTCTTCTACTCTGTGGTGGTCGGGGCTGATCGAAATCTCTTCATCGTAGTGCGACTCCCGAGTAAACAATACAAACCCGACTCCGACGATCGCCAGGACCACCAGGATAACGATGACCAGAAAGTACCACGGCAGGTTGGATTGGTTCGGGTTTGTTGGATCGTTCCCGCCGACAGCCAGCAACACGAACGGCCCGACCACGGCTCCAACCAATCCGATCAGCAACGCCACGCGATCGGCGGTTCCTTCCTGAGGGACCTTGACGTGCGAGCCCCAGTAAGACCCGATCGCGGCCGCCACCAGCGCGAGCGCTACGAACAACGCCGCCCGGTTGACGTTGTTCAGCAGGTAGCCGCTCACGAACTGGCCCTTGTTGTCCGACGGCAGCGCGGAGTAAACCAGCAGGGTTAGAACCAGCGTCAACGCCGCGACGATCAGCGAATCAAAAACGCGAACTTCTTCGCTCATCCAACCGACCACGAACCCGCCAATCAAGAACGCCCCCAGCATGAAACCGAACGCCGTAATCACGATCGTATCCTGGGGCACGCCCGACCCACGAGCCGCGCTGTATGCGATGGCGGTGTAGATCACCGAGATGATAACCTGAAGCCCAAAAGTGAAACCAAGCCCGACTAATATCCACTTGATGCGGTCCTTCATTTCGTAGCCTCCTGAGGTGCGATCCCATCACTGGCGGATGCTGGGTGCTAGGATTTGGCGCGGTCGCGCTTCGGCTAGATCGCGTCCCGACACTTGTTGGGATTGGAGAGCGCGCTGCAAGGCGGATTCAGCGAGGCCTGCGTCAATGACTGGTACTCGCATGTCTTCCCCTCCCACCCACTTGATCGCAATGTTAGACCCGGCATATGCCGGTGTCAAAGAGAGGGCGGGATTGGATTAGCTGACTCCGAACAAGCGAAGCCCCTGGACAGCCCCCACCGACAGCAAGTAGCCAAGGCCGGTGTAGAACAGAAGCTGTAGAGCGGCCATGCGCCAGGAGTTGGTTTCGCTTCGAACGACCGCCACGGTGGATAGACATTGAAGAGAGAAAAAGAAAAAGACGATGAGACCGATGATGCTTGAAGTGGTGAAGACGCGCTGCGAGGTCCCGGTGAAGGTCGCTGCGTTCATGCTTTCAAGCAACCCTTGTTGTTGCGACGCTTCGTCGCCCGCTACGTGGAAGACTATTGCCATCGTGCTGACGAAGACCTCGCGCGCGGCGAATGCCGAGATAAGACCGACGCCGACTCGCCAGTCGACCCCCATCGGACGAAGAAGCGGCTCGATCTGCTGTCCAAGCTGAGCCGCGAACGAGTGGTCGAGTTCGCTCTGGGCGATGACCGGCGCCGCCGCCGGCCCGCTGTCCAGCGACTGCGGTTGACGCGAGCCCAGTCCAAAGTTCGAGAGCAGCCACAGACAAGACGAGATCACAACAATGGGAGTGCCTGCCTTCTTGAGGTATGCCGATGACCGGCTCCAGGTCATTCTCAGGGTGGTCTTTATCAGGGGCTTGCGATACAACGGCATCTCCATCGCGAGCATTGATGCCGATCGCTTGCCGAGGACGAAGCGGCTTATAAGCCCGGCGGTCAGTGCGCCGATCAGCAAACTGGTGACATAGATCCACGCCATCGCGAGCCCGGCTTTTCCGGCCGAACCCGGCAGCAAAGCGGCCAGCAACAATGCATAAACAGGCAGTCGCGCGCTACAGCTCATCAGCGGCAGAATCCAGATCGTCAAAAGCCTTTCGCGCTTTGACGGGATCGTGCGCGCCGCGAGCACCGCCGGTATCGCGCACGCATACCCTGACAGCATTGGAACAAAGGATCTGCCGTGAAGACCCAAGTAAGACAATGGTCTGTCCACCAGCGCCGCGCCGCGCGAGAGATAGCCCGAGTCTTCAAGCAGGGTCATCAAGAAGAACAGAATAACTATTTGCGGGAAAAAGATCGCAACCGCTCCGACGCCGCCCAATATCCCCTCAGCGAGAAAGCGCGAGACGACGCCGGCCGGCAGAATGCCAAGGACCAGTTGCCCGGCTTGTTTGAAGCCCAAATCAATCAAGTCCATGAACGGATGAGCCGCCCAGAATATCGAAGCGAACAGCCCGCCAAGCAGCAGAAAGAAAATCGGGAATCCAAAATACTTGTGAAGCACCACGCGATCGAGGCGGGAGGTGAACGACTCGTGAGCGAGGATCAAAGACTTGTTTTGGCGCATCGCGCCGCTTCTCGAGAGCATCTCGCGCAGCTCGGCGTATGCTTCGACCGGATCTTCGGGCAATCGGGCGAGTGCGCTAAATGATTCAACCGGGTGGGACGTAACGCTCGTTAGAGCGGTCATCAGCTCGGCCACGCCCCAGCTCGTTCGTCCGTCCACCGGAATTACGGGCACACCCAGTGCTTCCGAGAGCTTTGTAGTGTTAATCGACACGTTGCTTCGCGCGAGCATATCCATCATCGTCAGCGCGATGACAATTGGACGGTCCTGGCTCGCGGCGTAAGCGGCGAACTTCAAGTGACGTTCTAACTGAGTCGCGTCGACTACTACAATCAACGCATCCGGTTTGATGGACTGATGACGCCCTTCTATGACTCGGCAACCGAGTTCTTCTTCGGGAGAAGGTGACACGCGGCTATGTACGCCTGGCAAGTCTACGAGATTAAACACTGGTCCGAGTGTGGCGCGGCTTTTGCCTCGTGAGAGTGTGACGGTTACACCCGGGTAGTTAGCGGTATGAAAGCTGCCGCCAGTGAGCGCATTCATCAGAGCGGTCTTACCGGCGTTGGGAACTCCGGCGAGGCAAACCGTGAGAGTGGCGGGCCGAGTCTCCAAAATCTCGGCTTGGGTAACCGCTTCTGGCGGTAGAGTTTGTACGGGACTGGTTTTCACTACAGGACTCGTATCCAGGCGGCTTCACGTCTGCGAAGAGCGAGGCGCATACCGCGCACCAGGACCACGAGAGGATCACCGAATGGGACCGATTGTACAACAGCCAGTTCTTCACCAGGCGTGAGCCCCAAGTCGAGCAACCGCCTGCGTCCGTCCTCGGGACCGTTGACGCTTTCTATCTGTCGCCACTCATTTTGAGGCGCATCCAAGAGACTCATGGTCACCATTGATTCCTGAGAAGTCGAAACAGCAAAATGAAAATCATTTTCATTTTGCCAGTCCAAGAATACGGGCTAAGGCATCCAGTGTCAACTCAAAAGATTTGGCCTGCTTTGGTTTTCCAGCCGCGTTCACGTGGCTTTCCGAAGGCAAATAGGCCAGCCGTTTTACGGCTGGTTCTCGGCCTTGCAGGTCTCGTTGAGCCCGTTTCAACGGGCTTCATTCGAGCTTTAGCAAACGAGGCTAAAGTCGCTCCAATGGAAGCACGCTAAAGCGCGCTGACTTGGTTTGTCGCGACGCTTCACCAACCTAAAAGGGCTGGTCTACTTGTCCTGCGGGGAAGCCCGATGAATCGGGCTCGTCGCCGCCGCAAAACCTGACGCGCACTCTTTGTCGCTTTGCGTCGTGACGAGCGACGCAGTTTGGGTTATCTTTTTGTCGCCGCGCGAACGGATCAAAGGCGAAGCGTCGGCCAGGAGGAGAACAAATGAATCCCAGCTTGCCCCACAATGAGACAACCAGATTCGCAGTGCTCGCGCTCTGCCTGGTCTGCGTGACTGCCACGACTCCCACCTTTGACGGCGCCGCGTCGCCAGACAGAATCCGCACCGCCGCTTTGCGGGGAGAACCCGCCTTCGAAGCGCACTTACGGAGTGCAGCGCAACTCCAAGTTCTCTCGCAGCCCGATCCAGTCACTCGAAGCCGACTGAACGACGCATTGGCTCGAATCCCGATGTGCTTTGAAACCAATCAAGGTCAGGCCGCTTCAAACGCGCAGTTTGTTTCTGCGGGGTCAGGACAGCGTTTGCTTCTCAGCCCCTCGGCGGCAACCCTTGAGCCGCGCCAATCGAGCTCTGACGAGGACAAGCCGCTGACGATGAATCTTGTGAGCGCCGATCCGGCGGCAGAAATCCGAGGCCTGGACTTGCTACCGACGCGAGCCAATTATTTCATAGGCAATGATCGATCGACATGGCACGCCAACATTCCGACATTTGCGCGAGTGATCTGCGAGAAGGTTTATCCCGGCGTGGATATGATCTACCACGGAACCCAACGTCAGCTTGAATATGACTTTGTCGTGGGGCCCGGCGCTGATCCTGACCGGATACGATTGCGATTCGAAGGTGCGCAGAAGACCTCTGTGGATTCGTTCGGTAATCTGATTATCCAAGCTAAAGACGCCGAGATCAGGCACAACAAGCCCGTGGCCTATCAGGAATCCGAGGGCGTGCGCCGGGAGGTGGCGGTGGCGTTCAGTCTTTTCGCCGATGGCACCGCCGGTTTTGAGGTAGGCGATTATGACAGGACACGGGACCTGGTTATCGATCCGGTGCTCGTCTTTTCGACCTATCTTGGGGGCAGCGGTTCGGATACTGGAAGAGGGATCTTTGTTGACTCCGCAGGCAGGGCCTACGTGCTGGGTGATTCGCGATCGTCGGACTTCACTCATGGGACGGCGGACAACACCGACATTTTCGTCGGTGCGTTTACGGCGAGCGGCGGGACCTTTAGCTACACTTTCTTTGGTGGGTCGAAGAATGACTTCGCGACAGGGCTTGCCGTCGATGCCGATGGCAATGCCTACATCAGCGGTTCAACGCAATCGGAGAATCTTGGAGGACCGAACTCGATCAACCCGGCCTTGTCCGGTCCGAGTGATGCATTTGTCGCCAAGCTAAACCCGATTGACGGTACGTTTGCCTATTCGACCCTGATCGGCGGCACAGGCGATGAAACCGGCGTCAGCATTGCCATCGATGGCGACGGCAACGCCTACATCGCCGGGACAACTACGTCTACTGATCTCGCAACCGTGAACGCAGTTCAACCCAACTATGGCGGCGGTAACACGGACGCCTTTGTTGCGAAAATCTCGCCTGATGGTGCGTCTCTGGTGTATTCAACCTACCTTGGTGGCTTCCGCGAAGAGAATCGCTTCGAGTCGAGTGGTATTGCCGTTGACTCAGCAGGAAACGCCTATGTTACAGGTGATACGGTTTCTGGCGATTTCCCTCTGAAGGATCCGATCAAATCGAACAATGCAGGCGGCGGGTCGAATCTCGACGGGTTCGTATCGAAGATCGACCCAACCGGCTCCGCCTTTGTGTATTCAACGTTCCTGGGTGGAGTTGAAGACGATG
>DATMCM010000726.1:0-8959 GCA_035558335.1 Blastocatellia bacterium
ATATAAGTGAAGCTCGCCGGGATGCGGAACGGGAACTCGTAGATCACGTGCGCAAGGTCGAAGATCAACTCTTTGAATTTCACATCTCCCAGGCGCAGGCTCAAGTAGCGGTCGAAAAGCGACTCAATGATCGGCTTGAAGCGGACCTCTTCTTCGGGTGACAGCTCTATGAAACCGAGCCTGACCATATCATCGACCAATCCGTGAACGTCGCGTTCGACTATGTGAAAGAACGCATTGATCAAATTCGACTGAAGCTCCATCGACAACCGGCCGACCATCCCGAAGTCGAAGAAAGCCAGCCGGCCGTCCGGCATCACTCGCAAGTTGCCGGGATGAGGGTCGGCGTGGAAGAAGCCGTCTTCCAGAAGCTGCTTGAGGTAGGTGCGCGCGAGCAGCTTGACCACTTCGTGCGGGTTCTGGCCCGCAGCTTCGAGTTCGTCGGTGTCGGTGACTTTCAAGCCGTCGATGAACTCCATCACGATCACGCGGCGCGTCGAAAAGATTTGATAGATGCGCGGCACGTAAACTTCTTTCCACTTGACGAAGTTCTCGCGGAAAGTCTCGGCGTTGCTCGCCTCCTGCTCGTAGTCCATCTCCTCGTGAATCGTCCGCTGAAACTCATCAAGCGTGCCCTGCCAGTCGGCGCCGCGGATAATATTTGGATAGCGTTCGAGACGCCGTGCGATCCGCCGCAAGACACTGATATCGAAGTCGATCTGGTTGGAAATGTTCGGACGCTGAATCTTGACCGCAACGAGTTGTCCGGTGCGTAGCGTCGCGCGATGAACCTGCCCCAGGCTCGCCGCCGCGATCGGCACATCATCAAACTCCTTGAAGAGATCCTCGATTTTTGCGTGAAGTTCGTCTTCGACAATGGCGCGAGCTTCTGCGGTGGGAAAAGGCGGCACTTCGTCCTGAAGCTTGGACAGCTCCTGGATGTACTCGACGGGGAGCACGTCGGCACGAGTCGCGAGCGTCTGGCCGGTCTTGATGAAAGTCGGCCCGAGCGCGAGCAGCTTGTGTCTAAGCGCTTCGCCTTCGCGGTGCCGAAGCTCGGTTTGCGGGGTCTTGCTCTTCAGCCAGCCGCGTGAGTTGACCAACACGCGAAGCGCAAACAGCGCAAAAGAAAACACCACGCGCCACAGACGCAGGTAGCCTCGGAATCCAAGGTCTGGTCGTGGCGCTCGAGCTTGGGATTGAGGAGGCCGTTCGGGATGGCTTGAGTCGTGCGCAACGAGCGCCTGCTTGGGCGGCTCCGTCGGGGGAGCCGCGACGAGCTTGAGAGTGGGCTTATCCATCAGTCGGATGTACGAACTTTTATCGCGCTACGTTGCCAGTCAGATTCTAGCACGGGTGCGGCGACTGGTTTAGAGCGCGAGGTCCTACTAACCGCAGAGACGCTGAGAATGCGAGATTCTCAGTGTCGTTGGGTTAGCCAGTAATCCATAAGTGACACTTGGCGACGCGAGACGCAGATTTGAAATCGGCCCGCCCCGCCGCTATCATCCCAGCGGTTCATCAGAGAGAGCTTCATCCATGCAGAAGGCTCAAGACTCCGCCCAACCGCGAATCCTCGTCGGCACTTCGGGGTTCGCTTATAAGGAATGGAAGGGAACCTTCTATCCTGAGGATCTTCCCGCGAAGAAATACCTCTCTTTCTACGCCGAGCACTTCCCAACGACCGAGATCAACAACACGTTTTATCGAATGCCGACTACCAAGCTCACCGAAGGCTGGTACGTTGAAGTGCCCGACGGCTTCTCGTTCACTTTGAAGCTCAGCCAGCGAATCACTCACTTCAAGCGACTGAAAAATGTCGATGAGGAAATGGAGTTCTTTCTAACCAGCGCCGCCGCACTGAAAGAGAAGCTCGGGCCGATACTTGTACAGCTTCCGCCCAACTTCAAGAAGGACCTCGGAGTGTTGGACGAATTTCTTGCGAAGTTCGCTTCCCGCGGCAGGCTTGCGTTCGAGTTCCGTCACGACTCATGGTTCGACGACGACGTGTTTGAGTTGCTACGCAAGCACAAAGCGGCGTTTGGGGTGGTCGAGAAAGAAGATGACGGCAAAGGCGCGGACGCGCCCCGCGAAGTCACTGGCCCATTCGTTTACATGCGCCTCCGGAAAGGAGAGTACTCGGGCGAAGAGATGATTGAGTGGGCTCGATGGATTCGAAGCCAGACGGTGCCGGTCTACTGTTACCTGAAACACGACGATCTTGCCCCGACGCTGGCGAAGAATCTATTGAAGTCGCTCGCCGAGCTCTAGCTATTCGTCACGAAGCGCCGTCGTCGGGTCCAGTTTTGCTGCGCGGCGCGCGGGAAGCCACGATGCGATCGCGGCGATAATAATGAACACAACGGCGATGACCGCAAACGTAGGCGGGTCAGTGGGCTTCACCTCCACAAGCATCGTCGTCATGGCTCTGGTAAGGCCCAACGCGGCGAGCAGTCCGAACTCAACACCGGCAATGCTCAACCGCATACCCTGACCCACCATCAAGCGAAGGATGTTGCCGGGTGTCGCGCCGAGCGCCATGCGAACACCAATTTCGGAGGTCCGCATCCGCACCACAGTTGAGAGCACACCGTACAACCCCACTGCCGCGAGCACCGCGGCGATCACCGCGAAGATTGAGATCAACACGAGCGCGAATCGGGTTTGAGCCCTGGCGCGATCAACAAAGGCCAGCATCGGCTGCACCTCGGCTACTGCCAGCAGCGGGTCCATCCTAGCAATCTCGGCGCGAACTGCGGGGACGAGACTCATCGGATCGCCGTCGGTGCGAAGCGCCCAGCGTGACGCCCTGCCATGTCCCATGAACCCATCCGCGAAAAAAATCGCTTCGCGCCCGTCGGCGGCCAGCGTGGTGTGTCGCTGGTGAGCCACCACTCCGATCACTTCCAACGGCTCCGCATTGTCCGAGCGAATTCGAACTATAAGCCTCTTTCCGACCGCCGATTCATTTGGGAATGCCTTTGCCGCGAGCAGCCGGTCGATCACTATTCCCTTCGCGTCCGGCCGGTTGTCAGCCTCCGTGAAAGTGCGGCCGTCGATCAGGCGGGTCCCTAAAGTTTCGAAGTAACCAGGCAGCACGAAGTGCGCGTTAGCCTGCTGAAACTTACTCGGATCGGCAAGTGCCTCGTCGGTGCCCCAACGCGAGTTAGGGCTCTGCCCGTCAAGAGGGAGCGGGGTGGCGGCGGTTACCGAGAGCACTCCCGGAAGTGCCTGCAACCTGTCGTGCATCTCGCGCATGAAAACAGCGCGAGCCTCCGAGCCTCGCGCGCGGGTGTTTGGCAGGAAGAAGGTTAATACTTTGTTTGGATCGTATCCTGGATCAGCGCGATTAAGCGCAACGAAGCTTCGCAGCATCAATCCGCAGCCGATCAGCAACACAAAGGAGAGCGCAACCTCTGCCATCACTACGCTGTTGCGCAGTATACGGCCGGCTGCGAGCCCGCTTGTGCGTCCGCTTCGCCGCAGAACTTCCATAACGTTCGGTCGCGAAGCTCTAAGCGCCGGCAGTATACCGAACGCGGCCGCTGCAACAATCGTCGCGAGCGCGGTAAAGGCGAGCACCACTCGATCGATTCGGATCGACTCGATCCGGGGCAGGTTATCCGGTCGAATCCTCGACAGCAGATCTATCCCCAGCTGCGCGAGGAGAATACCCAACACCGCTCCGCCGCCCGCGATGAGCAAGCTCTCCGCCAGCATCTGCCTGACGAGACGCCAGCGGCTTCCGCCGAGCGCTGCGCGCACCGCGAACTCGCGCTCGCGCCAGGACGCGCGCACCAGCAAGAGGTTGGCAATGTTTGCGCAAGCGATCAACAACACAAAGATCACCGCGCCCATCAGCGCAAGGATGGCGGGGCGCACGTCGGCAATGAGGTCTTCCTGCATTGGCTCGACGCGAAAGTGCAAGTCGGAGGTTTGCTTGATCGGAAAGCGCTGCCGCAAGTCGGACGCGACTTCCTCAACCTGTGTCCGAGCTTGCTGAATGGTCGCACCTTTGTTCAGCCGCCCTATCAAGCGGAGGAATACATTGAGCCGCGATCCGCCTTCGAAATCGATTCGATTTGCTGCCCAGATGTCCGGCGCTCTCTCGATGTTGGTGCCGGGTGGAAAAAGCAATTCGAATCCCGGTGCCAGCACACCTACGACTTGAGAGCGCTGGCCGCCAACATCGATATTGCGGCCGATCACGCCAGGATCTCCACCGTAGCGACGCTGCCAGAACTCATTACTCAAGATCACGATCGTGGGCAATTGAGGAGGCTGATTGGCCTGCGCCGGCTGCTGCGCGGCAGGTTGTCGAGGAGCTGCTGGGGCGGGAGCGCGCTGCCCTGGTTGCTGAGCGGTTGGCGGTTGGGCTGGTTGCGTGCTTGCAACTGGCGGCGGCTGAGGAGGCGCTATGCCATCCGCCTCGATGAATTCGCGCCCCTGCGCCACTCGCGCGCCCAGCGTCGAGAAGAAGTTTGTTGTCACTCCCCCAACGATGACCTGGGCCGGATCGACATCATCCCCGGAAATAGACTGCTTAAAGGTCGATACCGCCGCTATGTCTTCGAACGAAGTTGTCTGCTGGCGCAAGTCGTATACGTCGCCGGGCGGGAAGGGAAAATCGACAACGTTGCGAGCTCGCATGTCACCCCAGATCAGCGTAAGCCGGTCGGGTTCCGAGTAGGGAAGCGGCCGAAGCAACACCGCGTTTACCACGCTAAAGATAGCGGTGCTGGCGCCGATGCCGAGCGCGATAGTAACTATCGCAGTCACCGCGAAGGCAAGGTTCTTTCTCAACAATCGTGCCGCGTATGCCAGATCCTTCAGGATGTCCATTTTGTCTCCCGCTTAGTCGAAATCCTGCTCGGGCCACCCCTTGCTAAGTTGAAACTGAAGAGCCGGTTAAGAGGACGCTCACACGATTCACCAACGACTAGTCCCCTTAAGAATGGGCACAGCACGTTCTGTGCCTCTTGGTTCTGCTTCCGAAATGTTGAAAGAACGGAATAGATTGCGGTTCAGGTGTCGAAGAACTGACCGACGGTGGAACTGCGAATCCCGCAAGCGGACGCCTTCGTCTGAGCTCCGAGCCCTCTATCGGTCAAGCGAGTAGAACACAGTATCAAGTGGGTGTATCGTCTCGCGGTGATCAAAAACCATCCCGGCCTTCTCAAGCACTCGAAGCGAGGCCGCGTTAGGCGCATCGGCGCTGGCCAGTATCCGATCAAAGCCGAGCCTCTGAAATCCAAACTCGATCATCGCGCGGGCCGCCTCTGTGGCCAGACCTTTTGACCAATAAGCCGGCAGTAGTCCATAGAGAAGCTGGAGCTCCGGCGGCTCGAAGAATGGTCTGAAGCCACAGAAACCGATCAGAGTTCTGTCGTCCTTTAAGTAGAGGCAGAATAAACCAGCGCTGCCCGCTTCGAATCGCGCAGTACTCGCAGCGATTTCTTCTTCAACCCACTCGCGAAGGACGAGCTGATCGTCGAGCAGGAAACGCCTTACGCCGGGGTCGATGAAGACGGGATGAAGATCATCTACATCTCTCGGCTCGAACGGGCGCATGAGGAGGCGAGAGGTTTCGATCAAGTGGGTGCGCATGATGCAGCGTTAGAATTGTTTCTCGCAAAGCCGGCAAAGGAGCGCAAAGACGCATTGAAACCGCGACTTTGCGTTCCTTTGCTGCTTTGCGAGAAATGGTGCCTTACTCGAAGGACACTCGCAAGAACTTTCGCTTGCCGACTTGGATTAACGCTTCCGAGGCAACTGAGCCGATCTCCGAAGTGAGGTCAGTGACACGTTCGCCGTTGACGCGCACGCTGCCCTGACCGATCAACCGCTGGGCTTCGGAGACAGATTGCGCGAGGCCTTCCGAGGCAAGCAGCTTCACGAGTTTGAGGGCGCCGACGGGTTTCGTGACGGTCGACATGTCGGTCGGAGTCTGGTGTTCGCGGAACGTCCGGTCGAACTCGTCGCTCGCTTCCTGAGCTTCGGTCTGCGAATGAAAGTCGGCGACAATGCAGCGGCCGAGTTCGGCTTTCAAGTCACGTGGATGACGCTCTCCCCGAGCCGCGGCTTTCTTCATGTCTTCAATCTGCGCCGGCGAGAGATCGGTCAGAAGTTCATAGTACCGCCACATCAAGTTATCGCTGATGGACATGACTTTGCCGAATATGTCGCGCGGCGATTCGGTGATTCCGATGTAGTTGCCGAGGCTCTTGCTCATCTTCTGCACGCCATCGAGTCCTTCCAGCAACGGCGTGGTCATGATGAGTTGAGGTTCCTTCACTCCGTAAGCTTGCTGGATCTGCCGCGCCATTAACAGGTTGAACTTCTGATCGGTGCCGCCGAGTTCGATGTCGGCTTCAAGCGCCACCGAGTCATAGCCTTGGGCGAGCGCGTAGAGCAACTCATGAAGACTGATGGGAGCTTGAGACTGAAAACGTTTTTTAAAGTCGTCCCGCTCCAACAACTGAGCAACGGTAGCTTTTCCCGCGAGATTCACCAAATCATAGGCGTCGAACTTCGAAAACCACTCGTCGTTGAATCTGATTTCTGTGCGCTGCGGGTCGAGCAGTTTGAAGATCTGCTGCTTATAGGTCTCAGCGTTCTGGTCGATCTGTTCGCGAGTGAGCGCAGGCCTCGTCGCGGAACGCCCGGACGGATCGCCGATCATCCCGGTGAACGAGCCGATCAGAAAGATGACTTGATGCCCGAGTTGCTGAAAGTGGCGCATCTTACGAATCAGGACAGTATGACCGAGGTGGATGTCGGGCGCAGTCGGATCAAATCCGGCTTTGACACGCAGGGGCTTGCCTGCTCGCTCGGAGGCCTCAAGCTTGCGCTTGAGTTCGTCTTCCGGAACGCAGTCGACCGTTCCTTTTCGAAGAAGCGCTATCTGTTCGTCTATGTTCATCAGCTTGCTTGTAGGGGCGGCCCTCCGTGGCCGCCCCTCATTCCGATCTAGTGAATGTCTTCGTTATTGAGTCAGGGGCGGGCACCGAGGGCCGCCCCTGAAGTCGACTTTGCTGGGCGCAGTCGCTCCGTTGGTTAGTCGTCAGTACCCGACCGGCACGCCTCCCAACCTCGGATCGGAAGCACCGAGCCGGATTCCCGTCTTCGCTTCGATCATCACGCCTTGCGCATCGCCGATGTAGCCGGGCCTATCCGCAAATACTTGTCCGCGCTTTTCGAGCGCCCCTCGCGTGTCGCCGTTCAATCCATAGGGCTCCCACTGGATCCGGTCCGGCATCCACTGATGATGAAGACGAGGGAAGTCGATCGCTTGTTGGATGTTCATGCCGAAGTCTATTACGTTCACGACTACTTGAAGCACCGTGTTGATGATCGTCGGCCCGCCCGGGCTGCCGACCGCAAAGACGAAGTTGCCGTCCTTCAGGACTATCGTTGGCGTCATCGCCGAGAGCGGCCGTTTGCGAGGGGCAATAGCGTTGTTCTCGCTTTGAAGCAGTCCGTACGCGTTTGGCACCCCGGGTTTGGAAGTGAAGTCGTCCATCTCGTTGTTGAGCAGCACACCCGTTCCACGTGCGGTCGCGCCGCAGCCGTAGCCACCGTTCAACGTGTAGGTATTGGTGACCACGTTGCCCTCTCCATCGATCACCGCGAAATGTGTCGTCTCCGTGGATTCATAGCTCGCTGGTTTGCCCGCTCTAATCCTGTCACTCGGCGTCGCGTGCTCCAGGTCGATCCCTTTCGAAAGCTCGGCCGCATACTTCTTCGAGATCAACCCCTCGACTGGCACCTTGACGAAATCGGTGTCGCCCAGAAACTCGGCTCGATCGGCGAAGGCTCGGCGTTGGGTTTCTATGATCAAGTGAGACGCATCTGAAGACCCGGGCGTCAGCTGGGCAAGATTGTAGTGCTCGAGCACGTTGAGCATCTCGAGCAAGGCGACTCCTCCGGATGAGGGCGGAGGCATTGTTACGATCTCGTAACCGCGATAGGTGCCCTTCAGCGGTTTGCGAATCGTCGGCTCGTATTCTTTCAAGTCGCGCGCGGTGATCAATCCGCGGTGGGCCTTCATATCTTCGACGATCAACTTCGCGGTCTTGCCTTCGTAGAACTCGCGCGGACCCTGAGTCTTGATGCGCTCGAGCGTCGCGGCAAGCTCGGGCTGCACGAATCGCTCGCCTTCCTTGTAGAGCTCGCCGTTGCGCAGGTAGATTCGCTTGCTGTCTTCGAACTGTGAAAGAAGCTTTTCAGCGTAGCCAAGGCTTCGAGCGGTGTGATAGTTCAACACAAACCCGTCCGCGGCAAGACCGCGTGCAGGCTCGACGACTTCGGCCCATTTCAATTTGCCGTGACGCTGAAGCGCGAGCGACAGTCCGGCGACCGTGCCAGGCACGCCCGCCGCTTTGTAGCCAACGGTCGAGGCGCCTTTGATGACGTTCCCGTCTTTGTCGAGGTACATCTCGCGAGTCGCGGCAAGGGGCCCGCGCTCGCGATAGTCGATAACTTCGGTCTCACCGTTCGCACGGCGAATCATCATGAAACCGCCTCCGCCAAGGTTGCCCGCTGAAGGCCACGTGACGGCAAGCGCCAGGCCGACGGCTACCGCGGCGTCGATCGCATTGCCGCCGCGCTTCATTATGTCGGCGCCGACTCGAGATGCGAGCTCGCTTGTCGAAGCTACCATTCCATGCGGCGCGCGAACCGGCTCGCGAGACGCCGCGCGCGGGGCGACTGGCAGGAAGGCCGTCGCCAGCATGATCAATATCGCTATTGTTGAAACTCGCTTAGTCATTGGTTTCACCTGTTGGCAAGCTTGTCATGCTTGCAGTCTTCCCAGCGACAACGCCGCGAGCGCCGAAGCGCCGTCTTTGACGCGGCTCTTCGGCCGCTACCTGTAGATTCGTGCGTACCATTCGATGAAAGCGGGTCCTACATAAAGCGCTATGATCGCAGCAGGCCCGAGAAACACGCCAAACGGAAT
>DATMCM010000727.1:0-13231 GCA_035558335.1 Blastocatellia bacterium
CGCCCCCGCCACAAGGTTTTTCCCAGGCGCCTTTTGGGTCGAAGAGCACAACTTCTCGACCCTCGGCGGCAAGCCGGCACGCGAGATGCGCTCCCGCGGGTCCCGCGCCAACGATAGCTACCTCGGCGGAAGAGTGGCTCATGAGAAAGACGAGTCTACGGGGTGAGCTTGCTGTTATCAAGCAACGCGCCTGCATGTGTTCACGGCGAAGCGGCGTAAACGCCCCGAGTTTCCAGACTTTTCCGACAACGCCTGGCTCTAATTAGCTGAAGATCACCACAAAGAGAAGGAATCACATGCGCAGACTGTCAGCCTTCGCCCTCTTTCTAGCTATCGCCATAGGCACGACTTCGGCTTTCTCGCAGACTGAATCACTCGGGCGCGGACGCGGCCGCCATCAAAAAGACCATCTGCTCAGGCACGCAGACACGAATCACGACGGACAGATATCTCGGGACGAGTGGACTCGCAAGCCTCGCGCTTTCGATCGTCTTGACCGCAACCATGATGGCGCAATCACCGCCGACGAAGCGCGGGAAGCGGCCCGCGAACGTGTCGAGCGCCGCCAAAAGACATTAGAGCGAATCGACAAGAACAGTGACGGTCGGATTAGCCGGGATGAATGGCCACGCAGATCGGAAACATTCGATCGTCTCGATCAAAACCACGATGGCGAACTCAGTCGGGACGAGTTGGCACGGGGCCGCAACCACCGCAAGCCGTAGTGTTTGTTTCGGCGGAGCGCTTCACCGCTCGCAAAGCTTGTTTCCGGATCACACCGCTGAACGGAGCGATCAGAGTCCAGTAGAGTTTGAATCTCCGGCGGCTCGTATCGTCGAGGCAAAGGACCCTAGTCTCGGTCGCCAGCCTAGTCGAGCCGCCTTCGCCTTCGGAGAGAGAAAAGTTCCAGACCGCCTTCGCAAAGCCGGCCAACGCGAACGCTTTGAACTCCTCCGCATTGATGCGCTTGATGTTGCCTGACACGCTCCAGAAGCGTCCGGCCAGTCCCAGCACGATCTCTTCATCGGGCCTTTCGCCGAGCAGAATGAATCCGTTGTCGATCAGGTTCTGCAGCGTAAGCCCCAGACGCCTGGTGGTCGCACGGCTTCCGCGAAAACGGCCTGGAAGCTCACGCAATCGGAAGAGTAATCGCACGACTCTCGAACCGCTAAGATCAAGTTGCCGAACGGCTTCAAACACGATGTGGGCGGGAGCGTAAATCTGAATGTGATGTCGTTCGACCGTATCGTAGGTGGGCAGAAGTTCGTCGATCAGCATTTCGATGAAACCTGACAAGCGCAAACGGGCTCGCGCGCTCCCGCAACTGAACCGGTTACAGCCGACCTGTGCTTTTTCTCGGCGATTCTGCGCCTGGCAGCGTTTCGATGATAACTCACTGAAAAGCCTACCCTGCGGAAAACTTTCTGATCAGGGCACCATTCCAGTTACGAGAGGTTGCTCTGGCACGATTCGACGATATGCTAATGCCCTCGTCGAAGTGCAGCCGGCGATGCCAGGAACTGATTAACGACAGCGCCCGGCAGACCGTTTTAGCGGGATAAGACGGAGGCTGCCCAAGAATAATTCTGCTAACGTTCCAGCCCGTGCTCTGGCTTGAGCGCCTCCGTCTTAGATTGAACGCGGGACCCGCGCGGCTTTGCCAAGTTTTTTCAAGGCGAGCCAGACCGGTCAGACGGTCACCGTGCGTTCCCGACTCCGGAAGCCGAATTAAACCAGGCGGTGTACCATAAGTTAGCCAGCATTTGTGAGCCGGCGGCAAGCCGGGCGGCTACAAACCGCTTCGACTGGGGGTCCGTATTGCTGACATCCCATCGAGCCGTTTTGTCCATTCGATAAAGCTCCGGCGCAAGCTTATATGACTCGATCAAGTAAGTCATGATATCGGCGAACGGGTCCGGAAGCGCGCTGGCGTTTTTGACCAACCCGCCAAAGTCCGTCGCTTTGATCTGAGCCTTGACGTACTCGCCTTCAAACCGCCAGTGCAGCGGCTCGCGTGTGAACAGCTCCGGGTTTGAGCTCGTGCTCCATCCGTTGTAGTGGATCGTAGCATGCAACGGCTGCGAGCCGTCACCGACGTAGTGTCCGAGCACTCCGGCATAATAGACGATGTTCTGCTCGATCTGATCCCGGTCAGCGACGTGCTTCGGATCGCGCCACAACCGAAACAGCACCTGAACCTTTTGATAGCCTTCGAGGATCGAGTAAGGAAGGAAACCGATGTCCTTCGGTTCTTTACCATTTGCGCGCAACCAGTCGGAATACAGATAACGATCGTTTGGCAGAGCGCCGAAGTTCTCGGGTTTGTCTATGTCGATGAAGTGATCCGGTCCGTTCACTTCGGAGAGCGCCTTGTATAGCTCCCTGTTGTCGCGCCAGCGATCCGGCTCGGGACCGAGAAAAGAAAGCCGTGCTGACGCATTTCTGAAAAATGACGGCATGTCATCGGGCAAGTGCTGCGCGGCCACCAGGTTGATGAAGCGATGCCCTTCTTCGCCCCAGGCATTTGTGGCCGGAGCGCCTCCAAAGATAACGATCGTTGTGACAAGGATCGACGCCACAAACAGTCTTAGTTTGTTCATCAACTCTCCTTCGATGGGATTACCTGGATTGGAGAACAATACGCGGCAATCGGTGGGAAATCCAGAAGCGATCAGTCTTCGTCGTGGTCGCTGCCGTCGTAGTGCAAGACCAGCGGTTCTTCCTCGACGACGGTTTCGAGATGCACGTCGCGGCCCCACAGCCTGTGCACATATTCGAGCGTCTTGCGGGCGTATTTCATATCCATCTCGACGCCTTCGTAGCGATGCATCAAGTAAAGCTCGCGATTCCCGTCGTAGTCTCCGTCTACGACTTCGATGTACGGGAATCCGAAGTTGGTCATGTTCGATACGAGCTGGTCCCGCACTCGTTCCCACTTCTTTTCGGTGATGGTCCATTCCTCTTCGTCCACAAGCTGGTAAACAAACAAGTCGAGCTCCTCGCAAAGCTCTTCGGTCAGGTAGTTGCGAAGGAATGATATGTCATTCTCTATCTCACGCACTTCGAAGATCTTTTCGCGGCCTTCGCCGCCGCGCCGTCCGAACTTCTCTCGCTCTTCGGCAGACGGATTGTCCCAGCGCTTTTCGACATCCTCAAAGATCTTGTAGCCGAGGTAGTAAGGGTTGAGCTGTCCCTTGTGAGGAGACACGACTCCCGAGTGCAATTCGGCAAACTCGACGTAGTCGTTGGTCGGCAAATCCAACTCGCGCATTATTCTTGAGTGCCAGATGCTCGCCCAGCCTTCATTCATTGTCTTGGTCTGCATTTGAGGGACGAAGTACTCCATCTCCTCGTGTAGCATCGCCATCACATCCCGCTGCCACATCTCGAGCACCGGCGAGTTCTTCATCAAAAAGTAGACCAGATCTTTTTCAGGCGATTCAATGCTCGGCTGTCGTTTGTCCTCGTCGGTATGTTTCTCCCACGGCGCCTCCCTCCTGGTGATCTCCTCGCTTGTAAAAAGATCGTCGTACCGACCCTCGTGGCGGGCGGCCTTCACGGTCTCCTCTTCGGGGTTTTTGGCTTCGCGTTTGATAAAGAAGTTCGGATCGATGTGTTCCTCGATGGACAGGACCGCGTCGAGAAGCCCCTCGACCACCTTGCGGCCGTACTTGAATTCGTACTCACTCATGCGCCGCGAGTGAAGCGCCGCTTCGTCGATCATGCGGCGATTGGTTCGAGAAAAATAGACGCTGTTCTTAAAGAAATCCACATGCCCGAGCACGTGAGCGATCACCATTTTGTTCTGGATCGGCGAATTCGTCTCGAGCAAAAACGCGTATGAGGGATTCGAGTTGATGACGACTTCATAGATCTTCGACAAACCGAAGTCGTACATGGTCTTCATTCGGTGATATGCCTTGCCGAAGGTCCAATGGGAATAGCGGCCGGGCAGGGCGTATGAGCCGACTTCATACATCACGGCAGAAGGAACTATTTCAAAGCGAACCGGGAACGGATCGAGCCCGAACCTGGAAGTAGCAACATCCCAGATCTGCTCGACTGCCTTCTCCAGTTCTTTGACTTCCTTATCGACCATAAACGAGCCCGCCTGTAACGCCGGCACTCCGTGGCCGCCTTCCTTCATAGTTTCAGGGAGAGTGCCAGGCCTATCTACGCTTGCTCCCCGCGTTTGCCGAAGAACTCCTTCAGCGCGGGATAGACATCTTCCTTGTCGTCGATTCGCACTCCGACAAACCGTTCCTGATCCTTCAGCCGGTCTTTGAAGATCGAAAGCAGCGCCCCGGACGAACGGCGGTAGCTCGATGCGCCCTCTTCGCCTATCTCGCCGTAGCCAAACAGGTTGCACCTCGCGATCAACTCGTCCGCCAGTTTCACAGCTTCATCATTGTCGGAGTAATAGTTGTCGCCGTCAGAGAAATGAAACGGGTAGATGTTCCAGTCCTTCGGCGGATACAGCCGCTCGATGATGTCGAGCGCAAGCCGGTACGCCGACGATACCACCGTTCCACCCGATTCGCCCTGAGTGAAGAACTGCGGTTCGGTTACTTCTTTCGCTTCGGTGTGGTGACTGATGAAGACGATCTTTACGTGGTCGTATTTGGTCTTGAGAAATCGAACCATCCAGAAGTAAAACGACCTCGCAATGTACTTCTTGAACTCACCCATGCTCCCCGAAACGTCCATCATCGCGATGACCACCGCGTTCGACTCGTAGGTCATCTGCTCCTGCCACGTTTTGTACCGCAAGTCTTCTTTCTTGAACGGTCCCAACTCGGCGTGTCCGGTCTCCCGCGCCTGACGTTTGATGTTCTCCATTATGCTGCGACGCTTGTCGAGGTTGGAGAGAATGCCCGAGCGGCGAATCTCGGTGAACTTGGTCGTGGTCGATTCGACGGCTTGTTTGGCTTTGTCTTCGAGATACGGCAGATGAAGGTCTTCGAATATCATCTTGGCGATTTCATCGATGTCAACTTCGGCCTCGTAGTATTCCTGTCCGGGCCGATCTCCCCCGCCTGGAGCTTGCCCGGGTCCCTGTCCCGGCTCTCCCTCTCGCGCAATCACATCGCCAACCTTGGTGTTGCCGTCGCCGGTCGCGACGTGTTTCTTCTTTCGATAGTCGTAGCGAAACTTGTACTCGTCCAGCGAGCGGATAGGCACTTTCACGACGCGCTTGCCGTCCGAGAGGATGATCGATTCATTCGAGACGATCGACCCGAGGTTTTTCTTGATAGCCTCACGGACTCGTTCTTTATGACGGTCCTGATCGATCTGACCTTTGCGCTGAAGTGACCAGTCGTTTCGTTGAACTGACATAGTGTCCTAGAATTACGCCCGCACCGACCAAAACCGATGCGGGCGTGTGTTGGTCAATCGCGCGATTCGTCTCTAACGCGAGAGCAACGTGCCGACGTAAGTCAACAACTCATTCGCACAAACCGCGCAATAGCCGTTTTGCGATATGAGTCGATCGACTACTTCGTTAATCCTTCTCAGTTGATCCGCGTCGGGCGTCTTGGTCGAAGTCGTTATCTTTACGACGTCTTTCAAGTCCGAGAAGATCTTCTTCTCGATCGCCTCTTTCAAACGTTCGTGCGAGCGGTACTCGAATGGCTTGCCCTTTCGCGCGTAGCTCGAAATACGAATCAGGATTTCCTGCCGGAACGTATTCTTCGCATTCTCACTGATCCCAATCTGCTCTTCGATCGAGCGCATCAGTTTTTCATCGGGCTCGATCTCCTCTTCGGTGATCGCGTCCTTCATTTTCTCTTTGTTACAGTACGCCTCGACATTGTCGAGGTAGTTGTCGCAAATGCCCTTGGCCATTTCCTCGAACGAGTAGACAAACGCACGCTGAATCTCATTCTTGGCCATGTCGTCGTACTCCCGTCGCGCGGTGGCCACAAGGTTGAGATAGCGATCGCGTTGCTCGGACGAGATGCCGGTGTGCTGCTCGAAGCCGTCCTTGATCGCCCGCAGCGCGTCTATCGGGTTTATGCAGGTGATGTTGTCTTTGACCAGGGCGCCAGAAAGGCGGTTGATGATGTAGCGCGGAGAGATGCCGTCCATCCCTTCGCGAGTCGCCTCGTCCTGAAGCTCGCGCACGTCCTTGGACTTAAAGCCCTCGACGTCCTCGCCATCATAGAGCTTCATTTTCTTCACGATGTCGATGTTGGCTTTCTTGGGCTCTTCCAGCCGCGTCATAACCGAAAACATCGCCGCTACCTTGAGCGTGTTCGGCGCGATGTGTATGGCGCGCAAGGCCTCCGACTGCTTAAGCAGTTTGTCGTAGATTCGTTCTTCCTGAGAAGCCTTCAGGTTGTAAGGAACCTTGATCATTATGATCCGGTCCTGAAGCGCTTCGCTCTTTCGGTTGGCTACAAACGCGCTGTACTCGTTCTCGTTGGTATGCGAGATGATGGCTTCGTCAGCATAGATCAAAGCGAAACGGCCGGTTTTGATGTTTTGCTCCTGGCTCAGAGTCAACAAGCTGTAAAGGAACTTCTCATCGACCTTCAACATCTCGACGAACTCCATCAATCCGCGGTTTGCGATGTTCAGCTCGCCATCAAACCGATAGGCTCGCGGGTCGGACTCGACTCCGACTTCGCCGATCGTCGAAAGGTCGATCGAGCCGGTCAGCTCGGTTATGTCTTGCGACTTCGGATCGGAAGGAGCAAATGTTCCGATGCCGATGCGGTCCTTCTCGGAGAAAACGATGCGGTGCACAAGCACATCTTCGTGGCGGCCCTTGTAGACGTGCTCCAGGTTGTATCGGCACTGCGGACACAGTTCGCCCTCGATATACAAACCGTAATGCTTCTCGATCTCGGGTCGAAGCTCGGGCGGAATCAGATGCAACGGCTCTTCGTGCATCGGACAGTCCTTGATTGAATACACCGCGCCGTCGGCGGTGCGCGACCACCGCTCGATCCCGCGCTTGAGCATAGTGACTATTGTAGATTTGCCGCCTCCAACCGGGCCCATCAACAAAAGGATTCGCTTGCGGACCTCAAGTCGCTGGCCGGCCGACTTGAAGTACTCGACGATTTTCGAGATCGGAGCCTCGATACCGAACAACTCATCGGCAAAGAAGTTGTATCGAATAACTTCATCCCGTGAGCCTTCGTTGATCTTGTCCATGCCCGAGGCAAGGACCATATCGCAGATGCGCGCGTGCGAAAGCTTGGAGACGTTTGGGTTTTGTGAAACCAGTTCGAAGTAATCGCGGAATGAGCCTTCCCAGGCCAACCGCTCGCGGTCGCGGCGGTGCGTCTCGAGAAGATCGCTGATATTGAATTTGTCTTCCCCCATCTTTTACCTCCGAAGTCGACTGAGAATCCGACCGGCAAACGCTAAGCGCATGCCCACCGACTGTGCCGATCGCCTTTGGCCGCGGCGGCGGCGCAAGCTCCAAACCGTTCCTGCGCGGGAGCATGTTGAATCTCCGTCCCATTCACGGCGAGAGTTAGACGACACTCAGTCTTCGCCCTTGCGGGCGGACAGTCGGAGGTAGAAGTCCGGCTGCTCGTGGCTCGACTGTATGCACGCTCAACCTCGGGTACTCACAAGCGAAGCATCGTGTCAAACAAGCTTTGAAGTTCAATGATCTGGTTCGATGCCGACTTTCTGGCAGTAGTATAGCACGGTGCGCAAGGGTCAAATCCCCAGCAGTTCACGTCACCTTTGTCATTGTAAGACATCCATGACTCACCCGGACTTTCGGTCGGGAACGCGCAAAACAGCCGGTTGCCCGCTCGTGACCAATCGGAAAAAGGACAAGGAGACGAGCTTCAGCCATTGACAAGTCCGCTCCTCTGCCCTAGGCTTGGATAGAACCGAGTTAGGCTGACTTCATTCTCAGATTCTCTGGACTCCCCAGGCTAAATGAGGCGAACAGCTAGCCAGTGGGCTAAGAGGGTTCTCGCTCTACGCAAGAGACGAACGTTAGACGGAGAGCAAGTTCAAGATGATTATCTGCGAGTTCTGTTTGCAGTTCCAGAAAGACGGCACGTGCGGTTACGGGCTCAATATCCCAAAGCGGATGGGTTGCCGCGAGTTTGATCCGGGAATAGAAAAGTTTTGTTCAAACCCAAACGATTTCGTTAGTCCAAGTCAGATTACTCAAATGGCGGGCTTTTTCGGGATGAAAGGCATCGAGCTAAAGAAGGTCAAACTGATGGCCGCTCAAGCCGAGAAGAATCAATTGACGGCCAGCGCCGGCGCGCCGGCCGCCCTTCCAATCAGCGACACATAAGCGTTCGCGGAACGCCCTCCCGTCTACTTGTCTTGAAGCGCCGCAAAATCGGATTTCTGAAGAACGTAACCGAAGAAGAGCTCCCTGCTTATGCTCTGAGCTTCATCACATGCTTTGCCGCGAGCCGTGCACAACTCCGCGAGCTCCAATAGAACGGCTTTGGCCGCACCGCGCAGCGCAAGCTTTTTTGTGAACAATTCAGCCGAGAGACCGTCGGCCACGTCCTTCGCATTTCGCGCGCCCGACAGCTTCAACTTCTCACAAAGCTCCTCCACCTTGGCGCGATCATAATTCTCGTTAAACGCCACTCCTATTTTCGAAGTGCCGAGGTGTAAGTGCCGCTCCTTTGGAAGGCCGCCCTGCTTGTCCACGCGCTGAAATACCTTTTCCAGCTTCTCTTCGAGAATCGAGCGCTTATACCGCGTTGAGCCTCGCCCCGACCACAGGATCGTGTACTCATCGGTGGTTATTGCGCTTACGACCCCAGTGCCGTAGCGCACAGAGAGTTGAGCGTCCTTATAGACCAGGACATCGCCCATCTTAATCTTCATAGCACCTCCACATTGTAGCAATACCGACGCGATCAAACGGCCTTCAGGACCTGACAGCCATGAGTGCTTCTCGGCCAAGCCGCTCGCGCACTGCTATCGCCTGTTCGAGTCCATCTTTCTCGACCTTGATTCTTGCGTCATCGCCCAAACCCTCAGCGTGGGCGAGTCGTATTTCACTGTTCTTCACCCTATCCCTCGTATGGCGGGCGATCTCATCCTTGAGAACCTTTTCGTTCAACAGCGTGAGACCTTCAATGTCCAGCTCCGGGTCTGACAATGGGCCGTGCTTGTCTTTAGCCGCCGTCCGATAGGACCGAAGAACGGCCCTCACGATCATAGTCATCGGCAGTGATTCACCGGAGCGCTCCGCTGCCGCCTTTATGCGTTTTGCAGATTCGCTGACAAGCGTGCAAAGCAAAAAACCGTTTACTTGATCGCCTGATTCTCTCTCCGCGGCGGAAGGGTTTGTTGCTTCTGCCCGAGTCGAGGTTTGTTTTTTCAACTTACGTGCTCCAATTGCGCTGTTCGGCGAACCTGACCGCTTAACCGCAACATGCCGATTCGCATCGTCGATTAGTACAGCGCTGTTACTTGTCATCGGACTTCATCCTCAATCCTGGTCTAAGGATAAATCGGTCTTTCGTTGTGATGCGTCTAACGCCTCGACTAGTGAACCCTCTTCTGTCGGGCGATGCGCCTGGCTATGACCGAAGGGCCTTGATCCCAGCATACGTCAAACGGATGTTGGTAATCCTATAAGGCGTGCTATTCACCCCTCTGGTAATGAGGTCACCGCTGATCAAGCCAGCATTCTTCATTGAAAGCAGATACTCTAGAACCTCTTTCTCTTCGAAGAGATCCTTCAGGTGACCATTGTGCACAGGCAGAATTCCCTGGCTTAAGCGGGCGTCAATGTCCTTCAGAATGATCTGGACTACTTCTTGATCAAGCGTAATCATTTGATAAATCTCTTGAATCTATGCTGCATCCTGCGCTCGCTTGTTTAACGCTTCTCTCGGCAATTTGACGTCACTGGCGAGCCTCAGCGCTTTCAGCCCCTGGATGACATACCATCCGATATCAATCTGCCACCATGTTCGTCCGAATTGCGCCGTGTGCGAGTCAGAGTGATGATTGCTGTGCCAATTCTCTCCCCACGCACCCAACTGCAACGGTCCAAGCCATGCAATGTTGCGGCTCGAATCCACGCCCTCGGGAAGACCCGGCGTCATATGCAGCAAGCTATTTACAAACATCTGAAAATGGAGCGCGTACACAAGCCTGATCGCACCAATCCAAAAAAAGCCCTCCCAGCCAAGCACGAGTCCCGATGTCACTGAAAGTGCGATGATTGGAATTTGCAGTCGGCGCCAGACGCGATAGCGCCGCTTGTCGAGATCGGGACACCACCGGCGCACCTCTGAGCCGGACCATTGGTACACCCATCTTATATGCGCCCACCAAAATCCGCCGTGTCGCGGACTGGAGACATCTTCCGCCGTGTCGGCTTTCGCGTGGTGATGCCGGTGATTGGCCACCCACCCCATCGGCTCCCCCGAAGCGTTGTAGATCGTGAAAAAGATAAGTACGTTCTCGACTATGCGATTCAGTCGCAGCGATCTGTGCGAGAGACAGCGGTGATAACACACCGATGTCCCTATCCCGCCGATCGAAGTAATCAAAAGCGCAACGGCCAGCACCGGCAGACTCGGGAGCGGGAACAGGATTATTCCGATCACCGCCAGCACGTGAATTAAAACGATATAGAACAGCACTGGACCGTTCCCCTCAGAATATTGCCACCAGGCGCGGGCCCACGGCCGCTCATCACTCAATTGTGTTGATTTCACTTGTCGTTCCTGTCGTTTCTGATGTCCGTTCTGCGGCAAACAGGCGATGGTCGCAGATTATCGCTGAGGATTGACTGGTGCCAGCATTGGGATACTCCACAAGTGGCATTTCGTGGAGTCCTACCGGCTACCACTTAGACCGGCTGGCTTTCTACATCGTTGCAGACATTCTAAGACTATACCGTTAGGGCGCGATGGTCAAGGAAAAGCCAGCCCGATGCCCTTGCATTGCTGCCGAATTGGGCAGTCGCATGCAATGGAGAACCTCTCCTCGTGCCACGCCGATTCCTGAAGCGGCATTGACTCGGAGCGGTACTACAGGAATAATTAGCCGCTGGAAAAAATGGCACAAGTAAACGCTGCGCTCACACCCGGAATGCAAACGACCGTCGAGACTGAAGTCAAACTGGCGTGTGGCGATCTCGGTCGGCTCCAAAACGCGGGCTTCAAGCTCACACTAAGGGCGCCTCGCCACTTCGAAGATAACTGCCTCCTGGACTCGGCCGATCAAACCCTGTTCAAGCAGGGCGCGGCCCTCAGGGTTCGCACAGTGCACGGCGAGGGCTCGGTTACGTACAAGGGCGTGCTCCCCGAGAGCGAAGCTTCCCCGCTGAAGGTGAGGGAAGAGATCGAAAGCGACACGCACGATCCCGCGCGAATGATCGCCGTGTTCGAGAAGCTTGGTTTTCGCCGCGCGTTCCGTTATCAGAAGTACCGGACAGACTATAGCCTTACGCTGGACGGCGAGGAGCTCAAGGTTTCGTTTGATGAGACGCCGATGGGAGATTTTATCGAAATCGAAGGCGACGGGCCTACCATCTTGCGGGTGCTGGAGACTGCCGGGTTTTTGTCTACCGAGATTATTCGAGAGAGTTATCCTGATTTGCAGCTCGCGCGTTGCCGGGCTCGCGGGGTGCCTCTGGAGGACCTCGTCTTCTAGATGGCTTGAAAGGCCGCGTCACTGACAACTACCCGCCACGTCCACACCCGAACTTATGAAGGCATTTATTCTCGCAGCGGGATTCGGCACAAGGTTGTGGCCGCTCACCGAGGACCGCAGCAAACCCGCTCTCCCGTTTAACAATCGGCCCCTGATCGCCTATTCGGTCGAGTACCTCGCTTCGCACGGAATCCGGGACATCATCATCAACCTGCACCATCAACCCGAGTCCATCACTCGCGCACTTGGCGACGGGTCCGACCTCGGAGCGAAGATCGAATACTCGCTCGAAGAACAGATCCTTGGAACGTCGGGGGCCATCGATCGAGTGCGCGAGCAACTGAGCGACGAAGATTTCGTTGTGATCAACGGAAAGATCGTCACCGACATCGACTTGACGGCGGCGATCAAAGCCCATCGTCGAGAGCGAGCTCTCGCGACGCTCGTGCTCAAAGTCAACGCGGCGCGCGAACACTTCAGCATCGTCGAAATAGATCAACGAGGCTGGGTTTCTCGCTTTGCTGGATTCCCCGAACCAGCATCCGAATCGGCGTCGATGGACGTAGCCGCTATCGCCGGACGCGCGCGACCTGAAGCCCAGCCTCTGCTGATGTTCACAGGAATTCAGGTTCTTTCACCCCGAATCTTCGAATACGTTCCGCGCGCCCGCTTCTCGCATTCGACGCTGCACGTCTATCCTCAAGCGATAGAAGCGGGCGAGGCTGTGATCGGCCACATCGCAACAGGAAACTGGTACGAAATGAGTACGCTGGGCCGCTATTTTGAGGCAAGCTTGCTCTTGATGCGCAAAGAGCGGCGCTCGGTCCTCGCGGGCGCGGGCTGCTCGATCGAAGAAAATGCAATAGTGGAACACTCAGTCTTGTGGGACCGTGTTACGGTTGAACGAGACGCAATCGTTAGGCAATCAGTGCTTGCCGATGGCGTGCACGTGCCGCGAGGGGCGATTGTCGAACGTGTTGTCGTGGTACGGCGCGAAGCCGTGAGCGAGATCGAACGCGGCAAGGTAGTGGGGGATAACCTGATCATTCCTTTCTGAAAGCATGGCTTCTGCACTCGAACATCTTCCGTCAACGAGCGTCGTCAGGCTGGCCGCCGATTACTTAGGCACGTCTTTCGAAGAGACATCGGTCGAGCCGGTCACGGGCGACGCATCAACTCGGCGGTATTTCCGCGCTCGCGGCCAAGGCGCAAGCGTGATCGTCGCTGTTTACAGGTCGGTGTTTGACGAAACTGAACACGCAGTGGCCCGGCTGGCAAAACTCGAAGCCGCCAATCCGTCTGCTCGGCTCACGTTTGCCAACGATCCCTGCGCCCATATCGAAGTGACGCGACTGCTTCTGCAAGCCGGCCTTCCGGTCCCGCCAGTCGTCGCGGTATCGGGCAGCGATGCCGCGATGCTGATCGAAGACGTTGGTGACATGCGACTCCAGGACTGGCTGGTCGGGCGTTCGAGAACCGAAGCAGACGCAGCTTATTCTCGCGCGCTCGAGATGGTTGTTCAGATTCAAGAGGCGACTGAACTGGCCATCAGAGCCAATTCCATCTGCTCGCATCTGGCTTTCGACGAAGCAAAGCTCCGATGGGAACTGGG